>DIRM01000027.1 GCA_002427545.1 Mageeibacillus sp. UBA5436
AGGAGTTTGAATATGAATAGTTTTAATAGAACAATGCAGATGATTTTATCTTTTATTTTGGCTTTCATTTCATTATTAATGGTATCAATTTTCTTGAGTGAAAGTTTAATGAGTGGCGTAATTACTTTATTTGTTAGGATTTCAAATAATTCTCGTAGTCGACTTATTTTTATTCTGGTATTTACAACTATTTTATTCTTATCTTTATTTTTCTTGATTCGCTCTATTCTCTCTGCAAGATTGCGTAAAGCAAGAATTACACATAGTCAGATGGGTATTATAGATATTGGTGTTGACGCGATCGAAAGTATCGCTTTAAATGCAGCACAATCTGCTCAGGCAGGTGTAAAAGCAGCAAAAGCACATATTACACCATTTAAAAATGACAAAGTTTCTGTTCATTTAAGTATTATGGCTTATTCTAATGTGGAATTGCCAGCTATGATGGCAAAGGTTCAAGAGCGCGTTAAAAAAGATATTGAAAGATATGCTGGTATTCAAGTTGCAGAAGTAATTGTTAAAGTAAGTCGTGTTGATACTATTGCAGCTAGAGTAGATTAGGTCCTTATTATGCATGATAAAAAGAATTTTTTCTCTAATCTTTTTGAAAATCTTAAAACGAGATCTGCTGGTAAAACGGGTGCCTTAATTGCTTTTATTCTAGCATTATTATTAATGATATTTGGATTTTGGAAAACTTTATTTATTCTGATTTTAACATTAGTTGGATATTATCTTGGTGTGCGTTATTTTTCTGATGATGAAGCTATTAAAAAAATATTAGATAAATTATTTCCACCTGGTAGATTCCGTTAGATTATTGAATTATACTAATACAAAAAGATTGAAAAACATTAAAGAAACTTGATAAATTTAGGAGCCTATCGTGAAAAGAAGTTTAATTAGAGAATATGCATTTATGTTCTTGTACCAATTAGAAATACATTCAGAAAATATTCCACAACAAAAAGAATTTTTTTTAGCTGATTATAAAATTCCAGAAAATCAATTGGATTTTTTTGAAGAAAGAGTTGAAGGCACCTATCAAATTAAAGAAAAACTAGATCATACTTTAGAACCTTTTTTAGTTAAATGGAGAATTGAGAGATTACCCAAAATTGATTTAACTATTTTAAGATTAGCCTTGTATGAAATGGAAAATGAGCCAGATATTCCTAATAATGTTGCTATTTCTGAAGCAGTACGACTTGCCAAAAAATATAGTGGTGAAGAGTCACGTTCTTATATTAATGCTGTATTAGGTAATATCAATCGTCAATTGTTTAAGGTCTAAAAATGATTTATTCCGTTTCAGAAATTAATTCTTTAGCAGCACAAACTTTTCTTCAAAATCCTTTATTTAATAATATTCAAATTACTGGTGAAATTTCTGGAGGAAAACGCTATCCATCGGGTCATTATTACTTTACCTTAAAAGATAAAAATGCCTCTATTAATTGTGTTATGTTTAAATATGCGATGAACGGCCTGAACTTTAATCCTAAGGATGGAGATGAAGTCATACTTAAAGGGAATATAAGCATTTATGAAAAAACTGGAAAATTTCAATTTGTTTCTCAAGCTATGGAAATTCAAGGATTGGGTAATTTATATATTCGCTTTGAAAAATTGAAAAGAGAATTGGAAGAAAAAGGTTATTTTTCATCTGAAAATAAAAAACCGTTACCTTCATTTCCCAAAATAATAGGTATCGCGACTTCTGAAGCAGGCTCGGTCTTACATGATATGATTCATGTTTTACGCCGCCGTTTTCCTGGATTCAAAATTCATTTAATCTCAATAGCAGTACAAGGAGAAAATGCTACGAGAGAAATTGTGAATGCTATCCAAAAATTCAATAAAATGGAACAAGTGGATGTTATTATTCTAGCTCGTGGGGGCGGATCAATTGAGGATCTTTGGGCCTTTAATGAAAGACCTGTTGCTGATGCAATCTTTGCCTCGAAAATTCCGATTGTTTCTGCTATTGGACATGAAACCGATTATACGATTTCAGATTTTGTAGCGGATTTTAGAGCGCCTACTCCCTCGGCAGCAGCAGAAATTATCTTACCAGAAAAGCAACAGTTGATTCGTGAAATAAATACTTCTCAACAAAAATTATCGAAAGCCTTGTTAAATCAAGTAGTCTTGGCTAAAGAAAGTTTGCGGTTTTACAGTGAAAGACCAGTATTAAAGCAACCTCAATATTTATTTTCAGAACAACGTCAATTCATTGATCAGCAATTAAATCAGATGATTCGTGAATTAAAACATCAATTAGAGAATTATCTTGATTTTAATACCATTCAAAATAATAAATTAAATTCTTTAATCAATAATAAAATTCAAATAAAATCACAATTTTTGCAAAGTCAAAAAATGCAATTAAATTCTTTAGATCCTTTGGCTATTTTAAATCGGGGTTATACTTATATAGAAGGTGAATCAAGCGAAATTATTTCATCGATTAAGCAAATAAATGAGAATGAAAATATTTCAATTCATTGGCATGATGGCAAAGCTAAAGCAAAAGTTGTAAATATTGAAAATGAAAGTTGAACGATATGGAAAAAAATAACAATCAAGAAAAATTAAAAATTGAAAAAGAACCAGCATCTTTTCAAAAAGCTTTAGATGAAATTGCTGAGATAGTAGCTGCTTTAGAAAGTACTCAAACAGATCTGGAAAAATCAGTTAATCTATTTAAACGAGGTACTTTTCTGACTAAATGGTCTGAGAATTATTTGAATAAAATGGAAGAAGAAATTATAAAAATTACAGAAAACGAGTGAAAAAATAATATGGAAGATTTCACAACAACCTATCAAGAATATTTAGAATTAATAGAAAATAAATTAAAAAATATTTTATCTCCAGATAATTTTTTTGAGCCTTTTCAAGCAACTGAGAGCATGAGGTATAGTCTTTTGGCTGGCGGAAAAAGAATTAGACCAATTATGACTTTTGCTGTCGCTAAATGTTTTAATTTAGAAATAACTGATGAATTAATTCATTTAGCCTCTTGTGTAGAAATGATCCACAATTATTCATTAATACATGATGATTTACCTGCTATGGATGATGATTCTTTACGTAGAGGAAAACCAACGAATCACATTATCTATGGAGAGGGGATGGCTGTTTTAGGTGGAGACGCTCTACTTAATTTAGCTTATGAAAATCTTTTTGAATTAAGTTATGAAAATCCAAAACTTCTAAAAGCAGCAAAGCGTATTGCTTATGAAGCAGGTGTTAATGGCATGATTGGTGGTCAAAGTATGGATCTAAGCGGATCCGAAATTGATCTAAGTCATGTTGATTCAAAAGATGAAAATTTAAATTACCTCAAACAATTACAAGATTTAAAAACAGGAGCTTTAATTCGCGCTGCTGTTCTATCAGGTTACTATTATTCAGAAATTAATGCTTTAGATTTTAATTTTAACTCTGATTTAGAGAACTTATTTATCGAATATGCAAATTATTTTGGGCTTATTTTTCAAATTCGTGATGATTTATTAGATGTTTTATCTGATGAAAAAACCTTAGGTAAGAGTATTGGTAAAGATAGTAGAGATAATAAATTGACTTTTGTTAGCCTTTTAGGCATTGAAGATAGTAAAAAATATGAAAAAAATTTGCAAAATAAAATTCAAGAAGTTTTAGATAAGATGAAAACTCTTCATTTAAATATTGAATTTCTAAATGAATTGACTAGAAATATGTTTAAACGTAAATTTTAGCTTTATAATTATACAAAATAAGTTATAATACTTAATAGTAATTGATAAATACGCATAGAAAGCAAATCATATGAAGAGAATAGCTATTTTTCCTAATAAATCGAGAGATCCAGATTTTTCTGTAACAAATCTCGTTGTTTCAGAAATAGTTAAACATGGTGGTCAAGCTGTCATAGAACCAGAATTGGCCGAAGGTTTTCGATCGAAGGATATTGAATTTAATTCTTATAATGATTGTGATTTGTTAATTTGTTTGGGAGGCGATGGAACTTTTCTATCTGCTGCCCATCATCCTTCTTCTCAAGGACTTCCTCAAATCGGTGTTAATTTAGGTTCTGTCGGTTTTTTAACAGAGGTTGAGCCAGATCAAATACCAAATATGATCTCTAAATTATTGAATGATGATTTTGAAATTGAAGAACGCATGATGCTTGAAATGCGTTGCTTTGATGATAACAATCAAGAATATGATAATGGCTTTGCTTTAAACGATATTGTTATATCAAGAGGTTGGGGTAATACAGGTATTGTTACCATTGATTTAACCGTTGATGGAAGTTTTGTTGAACAAATACCAGGTGATGGAATTATTGTTTCAACATCTACTGGTTCTACTGCTTATAATTTAGCGGCGGGAGGACCGATTGTTCATCCTTTGGTCGATGTTATTTTAATGACACCTGTCGCACCACATACTTTGCATAATAGAACATATATAACAGCATGCGAATCGGATGTTAAATTAGAATTAGAAACGGATTCTGGTGCTGCTTTAATTTCATTAGATGGTAGGCAAATAATTGATATCAAACCTGAATATTATGCAATAATTAATGGTTCAGATCGAACTTTTAAAAAAATTAATTTATTTGGGGATAATTTCTATCAAACTTTGCCGAGCAAAATACGTTTAAGGGGGATTAATAAATGAATCCAACGAAGAATTTGCGTCAAAGCCGAATTTTGCAAATTATAAAAAACAATAATATTGAAACTCAGGAAGATTTAGTAGAAGCTTTAAAAGATTATAATATGGATGTCACTCAAGCGACAGTTTCAAGGGATATCAAAGAACTTGGTATTTTAAAAGTTGCAACAGGACATGGCAGCCAAAAGTATGTACCCATGACACAAAGTGGCGAAGGAGCTTCTGGTCGTTTAATGACCATTTTTGTAGAAGCTTTGGTTTCGATTGAATCAGTTAATTCCTTTGTCATTTTAAAGACTTTGCCAGGCTTAGCGCAAGCGGCTGCAGCTGCTTTAGATTCGATGCATTTGGAACAAGTGCTTGGCTGCATAGCTGGTGATGATACTATTTTTATAGCAAGCCGATCAGATAAATCTGCGGTTCAATTAAAATCAATATTACTTTCCATTTCTAATATTTACGATAAATAGAAAGTGATTTTATGCTCAAAAAAGTAGAAATTCATAATTTTGCAATTATTGAATCGGCCATATTTGAACCAGGTAAACATTTCACTGTCATTAGTGGCGAAACAGGCGCAGGTAAGTCACTTTTAATTGATGCCTTAGGCAGCTTGACTGGCAGGAGAGCCAAAAAAGAATTTGTTAGAAAAGGAGCTTCTTTTGCAAGAGTAGAAGCTTTATTTTATTTTGATGAAGAAGATTTCATTCCTTTAATAATTAGAGAACATCTAGAAGAAGGCTCTTTGATTTTAAGCCGGGAAATATATGCTGATGGGGGTAGCCAAGCAAGAATAAATGGCCGTTTATCAAGTATTTCTTTATTACGCGAAGTAAGTCAAAATTTAATCGGTCTTCATGCCCAAAACGAACAATTAAGTCTATTTGAACCAAGTGAACAGCGAAACCTTTTAGATAAATTTGCAGGCGAAAAATTAACTTCTTTATTAGATGATTGGCATAAATTGCTCAAAGATAGAAAGACGATGCTTGAAAAAATTCGAGTTTATGGTTTGAGTCCAGAAGAACGTGATCGTCGTATTGATTTATTAGAATATCAATTAGCAGAGATTAGCAAAGCTGATTTAAAAGTGGATGAAGAACAAAAATTATTAACTAGAAATAAACTTTTATCGGCAGTGGCTCGTATTAAAAAAGATCTATTTGAAGGTCTTGAAATCTTGTCAAACAATGAAGAACAAAATGCTTTGTATTTTGTTAATTCTGCTATACAAAAATTAGACTTTAGTTCAGAGTATAGTAAGAATATTGCTCAGATTCAAAATGAATTACAAACTTTATCTTATGAATTAGATCAAATTATTAAAGATTTACATAATACATTTGAACAGCTCGATGTAGAACCAAATGAAATTGAAATGATTAATTTACGTTTGGATTTAATCAATAAATTAAAAATAAAATATGGTGATAGTATAGAAGAGATTTTGTCGTTTTATCAAAAGTCCAAAGCTGAATTGCAGGATTTGATTAAAGGGGAAGAGTTTTTTAAACAATATCAGCAAAAATTAAATAAAAATGAGCAAGCCTTAAATGAACTTGCAGTAAAAATTCATAAATTACGATTAAAATCAGGCGAAAAACTAGCAAAAGAAATTACAGAAGCTTTAAGTCAATTAGCCATGCCAGATGCACGCTTTTCAGTTAAAGTGGAATTGATAGGAATCAATAATAAAGGCTATTATGGAAAATATGGTCGCGATCAAATTGAATTTCAAATTCAACCAAATCCGGGAGAACCTTTAATGCCATTAAGAAAAATAGCTTCAGGTGGTGAAGTTTCTAGAATTCTTTTAGCCATTAAATCTATTTTTGGCAAGAATGATCAATTATCTGTTCTTATCTTTGATGAAATTGATACTGGTATAAGTGGTAAAACAGCAAATCAGGTGGCGATGATGTTGAAAAAATTAGCCTTTAATAAACAAGTGCTATGTGTTTCTCATATGGCTCAAATTACAGCTGCAGCTGATACTCACTATCTTATTCAAAAATATGTAGAAGATAATCGAACAAAAACGAATTTAAAATTATTAAATCAAGAGCAAAGAAAGAACGAGATTGCTAGATTATTGTCTGGTAAAGAACAGGATCAAAATTCTCTATCTTTAGCTGCACAATTGTTAGAAAATCATAATCTTAATTAATATCTATTTTATCTGTTAAAATCCTAAAATCGCTTGGTATAGATGTTTCAAATTTCATATACTCATTATTAATAGGATGATGAAAACCTAATATTTTACAATGTAAAGCTTGACGTTGTAGACTTTGATCAATATTAAATTGATTGTGATTTAATAAAAGTTTAAAATCTTTTTGTCTGTCTAAACTGATACGAACAATGTCTTTTTGCTTAGCAGGTACAAATTTATCACTTTCATAATCAGAAAAATAATCGGCAATGCCGTAAAGTCCATCTGCTATAATAGGATGTCCCATATAGAGAGAGTGAACTCGTATTTGATGAGTGCGGCCTGTCTCTAATTCATACTGAATATAAGAAAAATTTTTAGTGGATGATTCAGCTAAAACTTTATAATGTGTGATCGCCGTTTTACCACTCGGATCAACGATTCTTAGCATTATGCTGTCAGGATCCCTTTTAATTGGAGCTGAGATGATACCAGATTTCTCTTGCCAAATACCATGCGTTAATGCAATATAAATTCTTTTCATTGGAAATTTCATTATTCGATAATGCGCATGACTATGTTTAGCAAGAACCATTAAGCCGGATGTCTCACGATCAAGTCTCGTTGCTATATGTAAAGTATGACTTGATAAAATATCAAGTAATGTTCCATCAGGATGTGTAAAAGTTGGATGGACAACTAAATTAGCAGGCTTATTTAATACGACGATATGATCATCCTCAAAAAGAATAGGGATTTCTTTTAGTTGATTAACCTTAAAAGAATGAATATCATTAAATTCTTGATCTGTCCTAATGATGATTTTATCACCTGTTTTGGCAGTATCAATCATACGTTTTATTTTTTTATTTAAAACAACGATACCATTAAGACGAATTCTTTTAAGCATCAATTTAGAGAAACCAAAATGTTCTTTTAATATATCATGAATAGTAAAACCATTATATTTTTCTTCAACTATATAAATAAATTGCACTGTTTTTTAAAATTATTCAAATAAACATTTTATATTTCAATAAATCAAATACGATTAATTAATGAAATTAATTATCGTTCACTTTTATTTGACATTTTGATGTGTTCTCTTACAATATAAAACATGCATTAAATATTTTGCAACTTGAAATTTTAATATAGGAGGTGATCGCCATTTTATACTTAATATTTGGTGTTTTAATCGGTTTAGTGATTGGATCACTTATTGTAGCCGTTTATTATAATAAAGGTTTAAGTAGACAAAGTAAGGCACTTGCAGAAGAGCGAGAAAAGCTAAAAGTAGATGCTGAGCAAATAATTGCCAAAGCGGAACTTGAAGGTGAAAATCGTAAAAAGAGTCTGTTATTGCAAACAAAAGAAGAAGTTCATCTCACTAAAAATGAATTAGAAAAATCAGCTCGTGAAAAAAGAATAGAGCTGCAACGCGATCGTAATCGTCTTAATCAAAAGGAAGAAAATTTTGATAAAAAGACCGAAGCTTTTGAAGAAAAAGAAAAAAAATTAGAAGAACAAATTAAAGAAGCAGATCGCAAAGAAATCAAATTAAGTGAGAAAGAAAGTCAAATTGTAGCGGAAATGGAAAGAATTTCCGGTCTCAGTGTGAGTGAAGCACGAGAACAAGTCCTTGATGAAGCAAGAAATGAATATCAACATGATATGGCAATTATGCTTCGTCAAATGCAAGACAAAACGAATGAAATTGCGGATAGAGAAGCCAAAGAAATTATTGTTAACTCTATTCAACGATACGCTTCAGATTATGTATCTGAAACAACAGTTTCTGTAGTAGATTTACCTAATGAAGAAATGAAGGGTAGAATCATAGGTCGTGAAGGTAGAAACATTCGAGCATTAGAAAGTTTAACTGGAGTCGATTTAATTATTGATGACACGCCAGAAGCTGTCATTATTTCAAGCTTTAACCCAATTCGTAGAGAAATAGCTAGACTCGCTTTAGAAAGACTTGTTTTTGATGGAAGAATACATCCATCTAGAATCGAAGATTCGGTCGAAAAAGCCAAAAAAGAAATCGATCAATCAATCAAAGAAGCAGGTGATGAAGCTGTTTTCGAAACGGGAGTTGTAGGTTTACACCCTGAAATTATTCGTTTATTAGGTAGAATGAAGTATCGTACTAGTTATGGTCAGAATGTTTTAAAACATTCGATAGAGGTTTGTTGGTTAACTGGAGCAATGGCTGCAGAACTTAACTTAGATGTTTCTTTAGCAAAAAGAGCTGGTTTATTACATGATATTGGTAAGGCTACTGATTTTGAATTAGAAGGTTCTCATGTAGAAATCGGAGCTGAAATTGCTAGAAAATACAAAGAAAATCCAGTTGTTATCAATTCAATTGAATCTCATCATGGAGATAAAGAATCTACAGACCTAATCTCAAATCTTGTTGCGGCAGCAGATGCCATTTCGGCAGCTAGACCTGGAGCAAGAAGAGAAAATGTGGAAACTTATATCAAACGAATTGAAAAACTTGAAGAAATAGCTAATTCTTTCCCAGGTGTTGAAAAGACCTATGCTGTACAAGCAGGACGTGAAATTCGTGTCATGGTAAAACCAGACGAAATTGCTGATGATGATATGATTCTTCGTGCTCATGAAATTAGCAAACAAATTGAGAGTGAATTAACCTATCCTGGTATGATCAAAGTTCAAATGATTCGTGAGAGTCGTGTAACAGATTACGCAAAATAAAATAAAAGCTAAATTACAGTTTTTTCTGTAATTTAGCTTTTTGCTTTTTCAGATTCTTCATAAATGATACAATGAGCAAATGGAAAACAAGATAAAAGTATTATTCATCGGCGATATTGTTGGTAGAACAGGTCGCAGGATATTAGCAAAAAATTGGGCTTTACTTCGTCATAGATATAGCCCTAATTTTATATTCTGTAATGGCGAAAATGCGGCGGGTGGTTTAGGCATCAATTCTAAAACCGCTGATGAGCTTCTTGGACTAGGTATTGATGGCATTACGCTAGGTAATCATACATGGGGACAACGTGAATGGTTAAAACAAGCCTTTCGTTATAGACGAGTTTGTAGGCCAGCTAATGCTCCTAAAGATTGGCCAGGTTTTGATCATATTTTTATTGAAAAAGATAATATAGGGATTATTGTAATTAATTTAATGGGTCAAGCCTTCATTCAACCAGTTTTAGATAATCCTTTTCAAATGATAGAACCTAGAATAAATGAATTAAAAGAAAAATATCAAACCAAAAATGTTTTAATTGATTTTCATGCTGAAACAACTGCCGAAAAAATAATGATGGGCTTTTTTTTAGAAGACAAAGTAACAGCCGTTTTAGGAACGCATACACATGTACAAACGGCCGATGAAAGAATTCTGGGAAATGGCACTGCATTTATTTCAGATATCGGAATGGTTGGACCTAGAGATGGTGTTTTAGGTATGGATAAAAAGACAGCTTTACGAAGAGCTTATAATCAATTACCTGCTTCTTATAATCTTGAAAAGAGTGATATGGCTATTTTAAATGCGGTTTTATTATCCATAGATGGTAGAGCCGGTCAGTGTATAAATATTGAAAGAGTTTATTTAACAGATACTATTTATGATTAATAATTTAAAGAAATTGAGTATAAAACTTTCTTGCTTTTTTATATGCACTATTGTTTTATTAAGCAGTTGTACTGCAAATGTTACTGTAAAACAAGATGAGCCAACTATCGATTCATCTAAAAATCTTTATCATCAAAACTCCATTAATGAGCGTGTTGAAGAATTGACAGAATCAGAAGAAAACGATAATGAATATCAGAGTTCAAATACTTTAAAACTATATTTTCAAGAACGTAGTTCTTATAATCCACTTAATACTTTTGATTATTCAGGTAGGGCAATTTTTAAAATTTTATATCGTAGCTTATTTTCCATTGATGAAGAAAATGTCTTGAAATATGATCTAGTAGAAAATGCTAATTATATTACAGAGAAAAAGCTTTATGAAATTGAATTAAAAGCGGATAACTTTTTTTCAGATGGAACTATTATTAATTCAACGGATTGCAAAGCCTCAATTTTAGCTTATCGAGATTATTTACAACAATTTATTGAAGATTATGAAGTAAAAAACGATGTGGAAGAAGATAATGAAATATTGGAAGATGATGAAGCTATATCTAACTCTGTTGCTCAATATTCAGATGAAATAATTAATATCAATTTATTGAAGAATGACTTGTATCGTTTAAATCAAATAACTGAAATAAATGTTATTGACGAAATGAAATTTAGCATTAATTTAGCAACTTCTTTTGATGAAGAGGATGTAAATTATGAACATAATTTTAACGAAACAATAAACAGTTCTGATAATGATTTTATAGTTGCTGATAATCTGGATTCTATTCTGTTTTTTTCTCTTACGATGCCTATCATTAAATCAGACAATATCAATAATCAAAACTTTTTAAGTAGCACGTCTGGAGAATACTATTTATCCGAAAAAAATGATCAAGGCTTTTTATTGCAATCAAACAATTCTGAAAATAGCCTGAAAAATATACTTTTAGTTGAATTTAAGAATTGTCAAAATGCGATTTATGCTTTAGAAAATAATGAAATTGATATGGTTTATTTAGATGAAAATAATTTCAATTTATACAATAAACAAAATAGTAGAAAAATGATATCATTTTCTGGCCAAAGATATTATTACTTAAAATTTGGTCAAAATAAACAAATTAATGATTCTGAGTTTCAAGATGCTTTAAAGCAACTTTGGTTAATAAGAGATGATTTAACCAAGAATTTAATTGGACAGCAAACACTTAGCTATTTACCATTGCAATCTAATGATGCTGCTATTTCAAAATTTAACTTATTTACTCAAACAAAAGGTAATTCTGAGCTTTATTCATACTTCCAAAAATTTAAAGAAAACAAAATATCCATTGATTTAATTGCACCAGAAAGTGTATTAGAACAAGAATGGTCAATGCAATTGAGAGAAAGCTTGTTAGATTATAATATTGATGTCAACATTAATATTATCGATATTAATAAATATCAATATGCTTTAGAGGAAGGAAAATATGATTTAGCGATTAATTGGATTGATTTAAATTATCCGATAAATTTAATAGAGACTTTGCAAAAAATAGATTCCGGTAAAAATCAAAATTTTAATGAAAATGAACAGTACCTTATTCAATTGTTAAATCAATACTTTAATACCATCAATAGAGAAGTAGACAACAAAATAATTGAAGATAATGTTAATGACATTCAAAATATGATCACAAATTATTTTAATAATTTAAATATTTTGGGCATTGGTTTTTCAGAAGCAGGCATTTTGATGAGTAATCGAGTCAAAAATGTTCCAAATTCTAATATAAACAACCCTTATAATCAAATGGAGGAACTATGGGTACAGCATTAAGCATTACTTTAATTATTATCTTAATCGATCAATTAAGTAAAAACTTTATTTTACAAAACTTCGCTATAGGTGAAAGTATTACCATTATCAAAAACTTTTTCTTTATTACACATGTCAAAAATAGTGGTGCTGCTTGGGGGTTTTTATCAGATAAAGCATGGGGAATTAGCATTTTAACTTTAATTTCAATTGTAGTTTCAGCTTTTTTGATTTATTTAATCTACATCAATCAATTTCGGGTCTTCCGTAATTTAATTGCTATTATTTTAGGTGGCAGTATTGGTAATTTGATAGATCGCATGCGATATAATTATGTTGTTGATTTTTTGAGCTTTAAATTTGGTGAATATTATTTTCCGGTTTTTAATATCGCAGATATTTCGATTGTAATTGGTGGGATTTTGATTGTATTGTATTTTCTAACACATCAAGAAATATTGGATAAAATTGCAATAAAGAAAAAGAATAAGAATACTGAAAAAGTAAAAAATAAAAAATAGTATGGTAAAAAAAATCTTTTATATGGATGATTCAAATATAAGATTAGATAAATGGTTGCAAGAAAAAATGCCAGATTTTTCGCGAAATCAAATAGCTAATTTAATCAAAGCCAAAAAGATTATTTATGATGAAAATCAATTTCCTAAAAGTAAAGATATCTTACCAGAAAACACAAAGATCATTGTCCAATATGAAGAAATAGAAGCATTACCTAGTCCTGAGGATATTCCGCTTAATATTATCTATGAAGATCAAGATTTTATTGTTTTAAATAAACCAATTCATTTAGCGGTTCATCCTGGAGCAGGCAATCCAAATCACACCTTAGTAAATGCTTTACTCTATTATACTGATGAATTATCAACCATTAATGACATTAATCGTCCAGGTATTGTTCATCGTTTAGATAAAGATACAAGTGGGATTCTTTTAGTTTGTAAGAATAATAAAATACATCAAGCAAT
Source organism: Mageeibacillus sp. UBA5436 (assembly GCA_002427545.1). Taxonomy (GTDB): domain Bacteria; phylum Bacillota; class Clostridia; order Saccharofermentanales; family DTU023; genus UBA5436. The sequence goes on from DIRM01000027.1 coordinate 13,239, forward strand.
GGCTGATTTATTTAAAAAACATCAAGTTAAAAGAGTATATCGTGCTTTGGTATGGGGACAACCTGATGAAGACCAAGGCATAATTAATGCTCCAATTGGTAGGGATCCAGTAAACAAGACACGAATGGCAGTTCAGCCAGATGGTAAAAAAGCAATTACTAAATTCCAGGTAATGCAGCGTTTTACAAATCAACAAAATCAACCTATTGCTTCAGAATTAAAATTAAATTTATATACAGGTAGAACACATCAAATTCGGGTGCATTTATCTTATCTTAATTTGCCGATAATTGGTGATCCGTTATATCATAAGGGGAGAAAAAATTTAGGAATTCCAGCGCAAGCTCTATTTTCATTAGAATTAGCATTTTCACATCCTTTTAATGGCAAAGAAATGCAATTCCAAATTGAGCCGCCTGATTTTTATCAAAAGTTAAGAGAGAAATTGTTACAACATATAATTTGAAAAATAAAGCTGAATAAATGCTATATTTATAAGTATTATGAGAAAGGATCTTATTTATTGATGGCAATGAAAGTCATTCCTGTATCTGCAGAAGAAGGAATCAAGTTATTAGGGCAATTAAATCAAAATGCTAAACAGATTGATGCTGCATTTGAAGTTGAATCAGAATTAGGCGCGCATGGCTTGATTATCAGTGGCGATGAAAAAAATATTAATTCGGCAGAACAAATCTATTTAAAATTATTAGATGGCATTATACAAGGTGCAGATGCAGATTCACAACTTGTCAAATATTTAACGAATTCTAGTATTGAACATGATGTTGAAGATATGGCTTTTAGTCCAGATTTAATATGTATTAATTCAAAAGGAAGAGCTGTTTATAGTAAAACAGCTGGGCAAAAAAGATATGTTGATGCTATTCGAGATAACGAATTAACATTTGCTATAGGCCCAGCGGGAACAGGTAAAACATATTTAGCTGTGGCAATGGCAGTTAAAGCTTTTAGAGCTCAAGAGGTTAGTCGAATCATTCTAACCAGACCAGCTGTTGAAGCAGGTGAAAAACTAGGATTTTTACCTGGAGATTTACAAATGAAAGTGGATCCTTATATGCGTCCACTATATGATTCCTTATATGATTTAATGGGTTTTGATACTTATCAAAAAAACCTGGAAAAGGGCACAATAGAAGTTTCACCTCTGGCTTATATGAGAGGGCGCACTCTAGATGATGCATTTATCATCTTAGATGAAGCCCAAAATACAACCCCTGAGCAAATGAAAATGTTTTTAACAAGGATTGGATTTCATTCTAAAGCTATTGTAACAGGCGATATTACTCAAATTGATTTACCCAATAGTTATAGTAGTGGTTTAATCGGTATACAACGTGTTTTACAAAATGTTGAGAGTATTAAATTTATACATTTACAAGCAAAAGATGTTGTACGAAATGATTTGGTTCAAAGAATTATTCTTGCTTATGAGCAGGCTGATAAAAAGAAGAAAAATAAAGGAAAATCATAATGAAAAAAACTGGAGACAAAACCCCTTCTAAAAGAAAAATGAATCAGAAAGGCTTAAACGCAAAAAACACAAATCCGAAGAAAAAGATTGCTTTTTTCCTGATTTTATTTTTTGTTTTCTCAATCAGTTGTGTTCTTGTTTATATTGGTTCACAACCAATAAGTTATCCAATTAAAGTTAATGATGTTAGTTCTTATGATATTGAAGCACCGCGTACCATTGTTAATGAACAAGAAACAGAAAACTTAGCTCAAGAAGCTATGGCTGCAGTCCCTGCGAAAATGGTTAAAAATGAAGAAAAAACGGCTCTGTCCTTAGCTAATGTTGAGTCCTTTTTAACCTTGGTTAAAGATCGTAGAGAAAGAATTTATTATGGTGAGACTGAAACTGAAACAAATAAAGAAACAGAAGACATTACAAAAAATAATCAAGATGAAACTGTAAATCAGAATGGAGATACAAGAAAAAGAAAAAACCCGACTGCTGATGAAATTGCTACGGCAGCTACTTCAATGGTATCTCAAATTAATCAAAATTATAAAATTGAATTTGATATTAGCTATGCAAATATTTTATTAAGCATGAATGATAATCGATTTCAATATTTTGAAGAAAATATACTTTCTATTTCTCAATTGATTATGAATAATGCGGTAGATGATGAAAAATTACAAGAAGAAATTCAGACTAATTTAAATCGTTTAATTGAAGATCAAGATTTCTTTGTAAGCGACAATGAAATTGTAGAATTTTTATTATCCAATTTATTAATTTCAAATGTTGAATATGACAGCGAAGCAACCTTAAAAGCAAAAGAAGAAGCGGCTAATCAAATACGCAATAATCCTATATATATTAATCAAGGAACGAGAATCGTTTCTCAAGGTGATATTATCACAGAAGATATATATGATGTATTAGAAGAATTGAATTTAACAGATAACAATCAATTTGATTGGATTAAACTTTCTGGAATTGTTTTACAGAATTTTATTTTATTTTCCATTGCATATTTTTTCTTTAAATTTTATAAAACAGATGTTTTATTAAATAATCAAAGTCTATGGGCCATGGTCTTTGCTTTTTTAATTCCATTAGTCATTTCATTTTACACTGCAAAGCGTTTTCCGCTGGCATCGACTGTTTATTTTACGTCCATTATCATTTGTGCCTATTTTGGATTTAAAACTTCTCTTGTATTATCTGCTATTTTGACTTTTATGATTTATCCAATGACTTCATTTAATAGTTATTTTTTAGTTGTGACATTGATTGGTTGTTTAATAGCTTCTATCTTTTCGAGAAAAATCACACGCGAAGATAATTATGTTAAATTAATTTCGGCAACTGCTTTAGCTACTGTTTCGACAGCATTAGCTTTAAGTATTATGCGTGAATTTACGGCATCCGGAATTATGTCAAATGTTGTTACAACATTTATTTCTAGCATGGTATCCGTCATTGCAGCCATAGGTGTTATGCCCATCTTTGAACTTCTGTTTAATACGGTTTCACCGATGAAAATCATAGAATTATCACAACCTGGTCAACCATTAATGCAACGTTTATTTACTGAGGCTCCTGGAACATCACAACATTCCATGATGGTTGCTAATTTAGCGGATGCAGGCTGTGCTGCTATAGGAGCAGATGCCAATTTGGTTAGAGTTGGTGCCTATTATCATGATATTGGAAAATTAGAAAATCCTTTAATGTTTACCGAAAATCAAATGGGAGAAAATCCTCATGATCGCTTAACTCCAGAGGAAAGCTGCCGTGTCATTACGGCGCATACGGAAGATGGCTTAAAGCTTGGTAAAAAGAATCGTTTGCCTGAACCTGTGCTTAAAATGATTTATGAACATCATGGCACAACTGTTTTAGAATATTTTTATCACAAAGCCTGTCAAATAGCTGAACAAGAGGGGAAAGAAAAACCAGATAAGGATTTGTATCGTTACCATAATCCTTTACCAAGTTTCCGCGAATCGGCTGTTTTAATGTTAGCTGATTCAGTTGAAGCTGCCATGAAATCTTCAGATATTGACAATATTCAAGATGCTGAAAAATTTATGCGAAATATTTTTCAAATTAAAATTGATCAAAATCAACTAGTCAATTCTGGTTTATCTTTTCATGATGTTGAATTGATCCTTTTTGCCTTTTTACAAGTTTATACAGGTCAATTCCACACTAGAATAAAATATCCTAATCAAGAAAAGTTAAAGGCGGGACAAAATTGATTTATGCAATTATTAACTGTAGATATTTTTGATCAAGAGAAATTAGATACCTATTTAACAGATCATACTAATTTACAAGAGATTTTAGAAAAATTCGGCGAAATGGTATTAGAAGAAGAAGATAATATCAAATCGATATTCGAGAGACAAAATTGTTCGTTTCAAATTGATTTGACTATTATGTATTCTGATGAAATAAAAGCAATAAATAATCAAACTCGAAATGTTGATGCTGTTACAGATGTTTTGTCTTTTCCGAGTTTTGATTTTTATTCAGAATCAGCTAATGGGCCAAAACAAAATGATTTAGATTTTTCTTTTAATAAATATGATTATATTGATCCTAATGCAATAGAACATCTTGTTAATTTAGGCGATGTCATTATTTGTCCCAATAAAGTAGCAGAACAAGCAGAGGATTTGGGACATTCTTTTTTACGTGAATTTTGTTTTTTATTTATGCATTCCATTCTGCATCTTTGTGGTTATGATCATATAACAGAAGAAGATGGCCAAAGAATGTTTGCAATACAAAAAAGATTAATCCCTAGATTAGAAGAAATATTAAATTCTTATAGATAAACTTATAGATAAAACTTATGATGGAAAGTGAAATACATGAATCAATTTAAAAGTGGATTAGTGACATTATCTGGCCGAACCAATGTTGGGAAGTCAACATTAATCAATCAAATCATGGATACCGAAATTGCCATAGCAACACATAAACCTCAAACCACAAGATTTTTGATTAAAGGAGTTTATGAAGATGATAATAGTCAGATAATCTTTATTGATTCACCTGGTATGCATAAAGCAATAGATCAATTGGGACATAATATGCAAAAATCAGCTTCGGTTGCTATTCAGGAAGCAGATTTGGTTTTAATTTTAGTAGATGCAAGAAGAGCAGAAATTGGCAAAATAGAAAAAAGAATTATTCAATTAGCTCAATCTGAACATATTCCAATGATTTTGATTATTAATAAAATCGATTTGATTGAGAAAATACAATTATTACCGATCATACAAATGTATGCAGATTATGCTGAATTTGAGACCATTATTCCTATTTCAGCCAAGCAAGCTGATGGCATAGAGGTTTTATTAGCAGAAATAAAAAAAGCTTTACCAGCAGGTGTGCCAATTATTAATAATGATTCATACACTGATCAAACAGAACGTTCTTTAGCAGCAGAGTATATAAGAAGAGAAATCATTGAACAAATATCGGATGAAATCCCATATCAAATAGCGGTTCAGATTGATGAATTTAATGAAAGATTAGATGTCTTAGGCGAGAGAAAACGTGTTCAAATTTCTGCTAGTATTTTATGTGAAAGAGATAGTCATAAAATGATTTTAGTGGGGAAAAAAGGACAACAAATTGCTGCTATAGGCAAAGCAAGTCGTGAAAAAATAGCTGAGATGCTTGACTGTCCTTGTGATTTAAACCTTTTTGTAAAAGTACGTGATAATTGGCGCAACAGTCAATCTTATCTAAAAGATTTGGGTTATAGCAGCCAAGATTTAAATTAGAAATATAATAAACAAAGACATGAATCTTCTTGATAAGATTGTAAAAGAATTTTTCAAGGAAAAAATATTTAATTAGATTGAAAGATTCAATAATGAGATGAGTTATATAACAACAAAAGGTTTTTTATTACGCATTGTTCCATATCGAGATAATGATGTTATATTAGATATTTTAACATCAGAATATGGTTTAATAACTTGTTCTGCTAGAAATATCAGACGAAAGAATGGTTCTTTGCAACAAAATATTTCTCCTTTTATTTTTGCAGAATTTGAATTGTTTTACTATCGAGATCGTTATCAACTTAATTCTTCAGAGATTATTGAACATTTTTCCCCTTTAGCAGAGGATATACAGCGCTTAACTTGTCTTTCTCATTTATCTGAATTAGTGATGGATATATTGAGATATCAACCTAAAGCAACAAAAATATATGCGTTTTGGGCTTATGCATCATATAGTATTGTGTATCAAGAAGATCCTATTTTTAAAACTTATCTAGCACAATTAAAATTTGTTACAGATCAAGGCTTTTCACCATGGATCGAAAATTGTTTGATTTGTCATGATCTTATCCAAACAGAAATATTCCATTTTTATTTAAATAAAGGTGGTATTTTATGTGATAAACCAAGCTGCCGTAAGCATGGCGTAGATTCTTCTATTGTTTTACTGCATCAAGCAAATATTTCTGCTATTTTTTATTTAATTAATTTACCTTATGAAAAATGTTTTAATATAAAGATAGAATTAGAATTGCGAGACGAATTTATTTTGTTTTCAAAGCGTTATGTAAATACTGTTATGGAAAAAGAATACAAAAAATTAGATATGTTAACGACAATGGAAAAATTTGAGAAAGGCATTTATGAGTAAATATCACAGTGTTTTTGAAATCATTGGTCCTGTGATGATAGGTCCTTCTAGCTCACATACAGCTGGAGCGGTTCGGATTGGCCAAATAGCAGCCAAAGTATATGGAGGCTTAGCACAAAAAGCAAAAATTACTTTTTATGGTTCTTTTGCACATACTTATAAAGGTCACGGTACTGATGTTGCTATTATTGCAGGGATCCTTGGTATGGAAACCTATGATTCCCGTATTCCTTATGCTTATCGTGAGGCTGAAAAATCTAATTTAGAGATTGAAATTGAAGAAAACTTTGATCCTGTACAATTCCCTAATACCGCAAAAGTTGAATTAAGCGGTTCACTTGATTCAACCTCGATTATAGGTGTTTCTGTAGGGGGAGGAACCATTCAAATTTTGAAAATTAATGGTTTTGAATGTCATATCACTGGAGAAAATCCAGCAGTTTTGGTTTTTCATTATGATGTGAAAGGTAGAATTGCTGCAGTAACTAATGTTATAGCTGAAAATGAAATTAATGTTTCACATTTAGAGGTTTCGCGTCAAGAAAAAGGTAAAATTGCCTTAATGATTTTTCAAACAGATGAACCTATGCCTGATGAAGTATTAAATAAATTACGCTCTATTCATGAAATTACTAGAGTTGTTCAAGTTAAAACGGAATAACAAAAATATTGTTCTAATTATTAGAAGAGGAAGACAATGATTCAATCTTTTACTCAATTATTAAATACATGTCGTGAAAAAAATCTTACTATTCCTGAAATTGTTTTACTTCAAGAAAATGAAATCATGGGATTAACATCGGATGAAGTTTATGAGCAAATGGAAATCCAATTACAAACCATGGAAAAATCGATTCAAAATGGTTTAGCTGGTGTACGTTCGCATTCGGGTTTAACGGGTGGAGATGCCAAAAAGTTATCAGATTATCGAAAACGTAAAAAGAATATTATGGGTGATATGTTAGCAGCAGCTGTAAATTATGCCATTGCTGTAAATGAAGTAAATGCTGCTATGGGTATTATTTGTGCGACTCCAACTGCTGGTTCAGCTGGTGTTTTACCAGGTGTTTTGATGGCAGTCAGAGATGAATTTCAAATGTCAAGAAAAGATCAATTGAATTTTATGCTGATAGCAGGTATTTGTGGCATGATTATTGGTAATAATGCCAGTATTTCAGGTGCTGAGGGTGGCTGTCAAGCTGAAGTCGGTTCCGCCTCTGCCATGACCGCTGCAGCCTTAACGATTGCTGCTGGCGGTAGTAATGAAATGGCGATTGAAGCTGTGGCGATTGCTTTAAAAAATTTGCTTGGCTTATCTTGTGACCCTGTAGCTGGCTTGGTTGAAATCCCTTGTATTAAAAGAAATGCAATTGGTGTGAGTAATTGTTTTACAGCAGCTGAGATGGCTTTAGCTGGAATCAATAGCCGTATCCCTTGCGATGAAGTGGTTATGGCCATGGGCAGAATAGGGGATATGATGCCAGAAGCTTTAAAAGAAACTGCCATGGGAGGCTTAGCAATGACGCCAACGGCCTTAAAAATGCAGGCGGAATTAAAAGAAAAATTCGAATAAGTTTTATTGATGATCAGACCAAAAGACATCAATCTCGTCTAAAAGTGCGGACTGCTGATCAAAGTTTTGCACATTCCAATCATCGGGGTAAATGATTTGCCATTCACTGCTTTCATAGCGTTGATCAATCAACACTGCAAAGCCAATATCATTTTCATCTCGAATCAAACGCCCAACAGCTTGTTGAATATGATTAAAACCAGGGTATTGATAGCCATAAGCCTTACCACCTTCATATTTTTCAGCATAATATTGTGTCATCAATTCACGTTCTGGTGAAATCCTAGGTAAACCTGTACCAATAACAAAAACGCCAGATAATTTTTCTCCGACCAAATCAATCCCTTCATTAAAATGACTTCCTAGAACAGCAAAGGATAATAATGTATCATTGCCGAAATTATCGAATTTTTTTAAAAATTGATTTTTTTGTGTTTGAGACATATTACGTTGTTGAAAGGATAACTTTAGCTTGGCATCATAAAGCTGATGAGTAAAAATATCTTTAATTTTAAATAAGTATTGATATGAGGGGACAAATACCAAATAATTGCCCACTTTTTTTTGCACGGCAGCATAAATAAATTTTGAAATCGGCAAAAAGGTATTATCACGATCTTTGAATTTCACCGAATATTCTGTTAAAGCCGCAAGTAAACGATTTTGGGCTGGAAAAGGCGAGGCCAAACTTAAAAGCTCAGAAGGAAAATTCTCAGAATTTGAATTTAATAATTGATGATAATAATTCATAGGGGATAAAGTAGCTGAAAAAAAGACAGCGGCATGTTTGCCTTGATAGTTTTCTGTAATGTATTTCCCAGCATCTAAGGCTAATAAAAAACAATGTAGATTGTTCTTTTGATCTATTTGAAAGGCGGTAATATAGGCTTGATCAAAATATTGATTCGCAATTTTAAGAAAATAATTGAGGTCAAACCAATGATTGAGAATTTCCTGCCTACCTTCAAATAGCTTTTGTTGATCTAAGAATTCTCGAATGTCCTGATGCAGAATATTTAATCTTTTTAAAAGTAAATCGGGTTTTTCACGCAAACCAATAAAATTATCTTCAATTAACCATTTGCTATGATTATTTGAAAAGAAAGGATTTGTTTTTGGTTTTTGTTTCAGCTTTAAAATATCAGAAAACTTTGTAAAAAGAATAATCATCTCTTCTAAATATTGTAAAAGCGACTGATATTGATTAGAAATTTGTAAAGATGGCGTTTTGATAATGTTTCGTATAGCTAAAAAAGTCTCTTGACTGATATCAGCTGAAAACATATTTCTGGCTCTGGATGGTAAATTGTGTGCTTCGTCAATCAATAAAGCCATCGGATTATCGGGGTTATCTAAAAATCGACTAAATTTAGCTTGTGGATCAAATATATGATTATAATCTCCAATTAAAACATCACAAAAATCAGCATAATCTAAGGACAATTCATGCGGACAAACTTGATGCTTTAGTGCAACAGCTTGAATCATCTCTGGCGTGATTTTTTGTTCTGGCATCAATTCATGTAAAGCATCTGGTAAACGTTCATAATAATCAATAGCATAAGGACAAAGGGTTTGATCACAAAAAAGATCAGGCTGTAAACATATTTTTTCTTTTGATTGAAAACGCAGACTTTTTAACATAAAACCATTTTGTCGTAAAATATCCAAACTGTTTTCTGCAATTTCACGGGTTGAAATCATGGCTGTGCAATAAAATATTTTGTGTACATATTTTGCAGATAAGGCTTTCACAGCAGGGTAAAGAGTCGCCATGGTTTTACCGATACCAGTTGGAGCTTGGCAGATGAGAGAATCTTTGTCTCGAATCGTTCCCAGAACTTGCCTCATCATCTCGACCTGACCTACTCGAAACTTGTCAAAAGGGAAAGTGCTATTTTTAATGGAATGATCGCGAACGTTTTGCCATTCTAAAAAATAAAGAATATATTTCGTATATTTCTCTAATGAAATATAAACTTGTTCTTTGATTTCTTGCCAGTTAAGATATTTCTTTTTGAAAACCATTTGTTCTTTATCAACAGCGGCATAAACTAAAATTAATTCAATTTGATCCTGATACAAATATTGTTCAAAGCATTTTAAAGTATCTGGATCTTGAATTTTAAGAGCAAGTAGTTTTGGGTCCATCTGCTTCAGTAAATATGCATAAATGATTAATTGTGCCCAATGAGTTGGATCGCCATCTTTAGGTAAAAAAAGAGGATCATTCTGAAAACTTTTAATTTCATATAAAGTTAAATGATTGGCTTGCATTGTGAGGCAATCTAATCGACCTTTTAATTGAAAATTAAAATCTTGCCAAATAATATCATCAGTTAGACTTAATTCGGACAGAATAAGATCATATAAATTTGAATTATCATTTAACGATTGAACAAATTTCTGATGAGCTTTTATCCCTTCTAAAGATTCAATTCCACCATAAATCGGAGTGGCTAATCCACCATGACGATGACTCATCTCAGCCAGATGACGGACAGCGATGGGAATATTATATTTTTTTTGATTTTGGGCCATAAAAACCTAGATAAAAGATAATGGTGCGGAAAACAGGACTTGAACCTGCACGATCTAATGATCACTAGCACCTGAAGCTAGCGCGTCTGCCTATTCCGCCACTTCCGCATAGGTGTATAAACAAGAATTATATTAAACAAATCATATTAATAAAGCAAGCAAAAACAGCTAACCTTTTAAGATTCACTAAAAAAAAAATTGAAAAAGTAAAATGGTATTAGTCATTTCAATTTAACTTGTTTGTTAGTGCCAAAATGTTCATACAGTTTGAACTGCACAAAATACACTTTTAAAAATTTTATTATATAGTATATTATGTTATGTGATTTTTTGTATTAGAAGGAGAAGTAAATATATGAAAAAAATCTTTCGATTATCTATTAGTATAATAATAATATTGTGTTTGAATTCTTGTTCCTATAATAAGGTTAAAAATGATGAAGTTGCAATAAATGAAACACAGGCAACAATAATTGAGAATTCAGAAATTACAACAGACAATTCGATTAAAGATATAGCTACTGAGGTTATTGATGAAACTAAAGTAGAGGAGACAACTACTGAGGAAATGCAAGAGGAAGAAATTGAATCGATTGAATTGAATTTCGGAGATGTCATAGAAAAAGAAAATTTGAAAATGACAATAGATAGTGCTGAAATCTTTGATGATTTAGTATATGAATATGATGGTGGAACATCTAGCTATTCTACACAACAAAATATGAAAGTATTTTCTCTTGTTGGAACTATAGAGAATTTAAGTTCGTACAGTATAGAAGAATTCTATACTTTTATTGGATACGTAGAAGCTGATGGTAAGTACAATTATAGATTAACTGCATGGTCACCATTTGATTTGCCTCCTTTGTCTGAAAGTCCTATTTATATTTTTGCGGAGGTCCCACAAAAAATGGTTGATTCATATGAAACAGCAACATTTTATTTCGGATTTATGAATGACTTAAGTGATTTACGAAACAATTGGGAAATCGAAGATAAAGATATTGATAATATTTATAGAATAAATGTAGCAAAATGAAAAAGAGATTATTATACTTAATTTTGTTTTTTCTGTTATTTGAGATTTGCTCATGCAGTACTAGTAATCAAATTATTGATTATAATGATGGTTCTGAACTTGATAATAATGTAAATGAAAATTTATCAACAAATATTAAGTCAGAAATGGTTCAAGATAACATAGATTCAGAATCAGACAATCCAAGTACAAAACAGACGACATGCGTCGAAAGTAGTAAAACTGAAAATACGGTGATAAATCGTGTAATTTCCACACAAAATGTACCAGATGATGTAATAAATAGAAATATTAATTTAGGAGATTCTATTGAACTTGATTTTGTACACATGTCAATAGATAACTTAACAATAGTAGATGAAATATATCCTGCAGATACAAGTGATGGATCATTTTTATACATTGAAGATGATATAGGTACAAAATATGTTGTTTTACGAGGAACAATAAAAAACTTAGGAGTAGTAAATCTTGAAAGCACTTATTTTAATGGTAGTTTATTAATTAATGATAAATATGAATATTCTCTTTATTTAAATATATCTGCAAATCCCAAAACTACAACAGACTTTTCCATAGCACCATTGGAAGAGTCAGACTATTTTATTTATGCAGTAGTTCCAGATGATGCTGTAGACATCTTGGAAAATGGGAAAATCAGAATTTCATTTAATGATAATTTTGAACGATCTTCAAAAGACAAATATGAATATAATTATGAACTTTTGTTTGTCGGTGACGATAAATAGAAAGTCAGATTTATTTAAATATAGATTAAAATAAAGGTGTTTTTCAAAAATATATCTTGCTTAAATAAAGAAGTACTCCTTGCGGAAAAAACAAAATAAATTTAAATTTATAACATAAAACAATTAATATTTTGTATAAAATTTATGTTATTAATAACATTATTTAATTTGTAGAGCTTTTATAGAGGTGATATACTCTAAGAGTTCGAATTAATATTTTCTATCATTTTAAGATCAAAAATATTCTTTAAAATGATAGTTAAAAGGAAAAATAATTAAGAGGTGTACATGAGTAAACTTGGAATTCAAGATCTAACAGTTCGTGATGGTAATCAATCAATATTAGCTACACGAATGGAAAGAGAAGACATTCTTGCTTTAGTTGCAGCTTTAGATAAGGTAGGCTTCCATTCTTTAGAAGTATGGGGCGGGGCGACTTTCGATTCTGCTTATCGATTCCTTCATCAAAGTGCTTGGGAGAATTTAAGAGAAATTAAAAAAGCGGCACCTAATACTAAACTATCAATGTTATTAAGAGGTCAAAATGTTGTTGGTTATCATCATTATGATAACGATATTCTAGAACGCTTTATCCGCTTAACAATTGAAAACGGTATTGATATTTTACGTGTTTTTGATGCTTTAAACGATCCTAACAATTTAAGAAATGCTTTTAAATATGTTAAAAAGCATGGTGGCATTTTACAAGGAGCTATTGCTTATACTGTAAGTCCAGTCCATAGCAATGAATATTATGTTAATTTAGTAAAAACATATGAAGAAATGGGTGCAGATTCGATTTGTATCAAAGATATGGCTGGTATTATAACTCCACAAACTGCTTTTGAACTCGTTTCTGCTTTAAAAGAGGCAACTGATTTGCCAATTGAATTGCATTCGCATACGACTGCTAATGCCACGACCTTGGTTTTTGAACAAGCAATGAAAGCAGGCGTTGATATTGTTGATGGTTGTATTTCTCCTTTTTCAGGTGGTACAAGTCATTTAGCTGATGAAACCATTTTAGAAATTGCAAAGCTGACTGATCGTCAAGTTGATTTAGATATGGAAGCTTTAAGCGATGCCTATGAATTAGCTGATACCATAGTTAATAAATATATCAATTCAGGTGATTTACGGACTCGTTCTTTAATTCCAAATCCTAAAATTTTAACTTATCAAGTTCCTGGTGGTATGCTTTCAAATTTACTAAGCCAATTAGAACAACAAGGAGCATCTGATCGTTTTAATGATGTTTTAAAAGAGGTTCCAAATGTTCGTAAAGATATGGGTTATCCACCTCTTGTTACACCATTGTCTCAAATGGTAGGCACACAATCTGTCTTTAATGTCATATTAGGTGAAAGATATAAGATGGTACCAAATGAAATTAAAGATTATGTACAAGGCCTTTATGGTAAGGCACCAGGAGAATTAGATCAAAAAATTGTCGATCAAATTCTTGAGCAAGTACCTGTAAGAAAGACTCCTGTCCCTCCTGAAGATTTACCTTTCATTTATGATGATATGAAAAAGAAAATGGAAGAATTCCTTGGAAGAGAAGCTGAAGAAGAGGAAGTTGTGGCATATTCAATTTTCCCTGAACCAGTTAAGAATTTTTATGTAGGTGAAGAAAAAAAGCAAAATTTACAAAAGAATGATGCAGATCAAGTGGTTTCATTTCGAATGATAACACCATAATAAAGAGAAAGGGATTAGAATGTATCTATTAAGTTTTAGTGTAATTGATGGGCTTCCTGTTTCAATTTTTTCGATGATAATTGTTTTATTAATATTAATTATCTTAGCGATGCTTATCTCTTTATTTAAATATTTACCCAATAAACAAAATAATAAAGATCAAACATTACCGATTAAAAATAATGTAAATACAACTATAAATAAAGATGATGAAGAAGAACGTTTGGTAGCAATGCTAGTTTCTTCTTGTGTAGCTAAAGAATCATTTGATAAAGATGTACGTATTGTTTCAATAGAACAAGTTAAATAAATTAATTCTCAAGGAGGAAATATGAAAACATATAAAGTAGCAGTTGGCAATAAAGAATATATTGTTAAATTAGAGGAAATTGATGGAAATTCAATTACAGAAACGACTGTTTCAGAACCAGCCGTTTCAGATACAACGAAAGCTGTACCAACAGGTGACAGCGAAATGATAAATGCACCGTTACAAGGTACCATTCTACGTGTGGATATTGAACCAGGACAAACAGTAAAAACTAGTGACACGGTCTTAATTATTGAAGCTATGAAATTAGAAAATGAAGTAGTAGCTCCAAGAGATGGAGTCATTGATCAAGTCTTTATTAAAGAAGGTCAAACCGTTAATGCTGGAGAAGCTCTGTACAGCTTGAAATAAGGGGTGTATTCATGCTAGATATGATCGTTGATTTTTTTAAGTCAAGTGGTATTTATGTACTTGATTTGAGAAGTGTCATAATGTTAGTCATTGCCTGTGTATTATTATACCTGGCAATCAAAAAAGGTTTTGAACCTTATCTTTTATTACCTATTGCATTTGGAATGCTATTGGCCAACTTACCTTTAGGCCAACTTTCTTCTTATGATGAAGGTGGTTTACTGTATTATTTATATCAAGGAGTTAAACTCGGTATTTATCCACCGTTAATCTTTTTAGGTGTTGGTGCTTCAACAGACTTTGGGCCTTTAATTGCAAATCCAAAAAGTTTAATTCTTGGTGCAGCGGCTCAATTTGGTATCTACTTTGCATTCTTGGGAGCTTTAGCCTTAGGTTTTACTTCACAAGAAGCCGCGTCAATTGGTATTATTGGAGGCGCAGATGGTCCAACCGCTTTGTATTTAACAGCTCATTTAGCAGATCATCTTTTGGGATCAATAGCTATTGCTGCTTATTCTTATATGGCCTTAGTACCAATCATTCAACCGCCAATTATGAAATTATTAACAACAGAAGAAGAGCGTAAAATTGAAATGAAAAGTGCTCGTGATGTTTCACAAACAGAAAAAATACTTTTCCCGATTGTTGTAACTATCCTTGTTGCTTTAATTGTTCCTTCAGCTGCTCCTTTAATTGGTATGCTAATGCTTGGTAATTTAATTAAAGAATCTGGAGTGGTTCCAAATTTAGTTGTTGCAGCAAAAGATACGATTATGTATATTGTTACCATTTTATTAGGTACAACTGTTGGTGCCACAGCCTCATCAGATCGTTTTTTAACAAGTAAAACTTTAGCCATTTTAGCTTTAGGTTTACTTGCTTTTGCACTCGGAACTGCTTTTGGAGTCATTTTTGCGAAAATTATGAATTTATTTAGTAAAGATAAGATTAATCCTTTAATTGGTTCCGCAGGCGTTTCAGCCGTTCCTATGGCAGCTCGTGTCTCTCAAAAAGTTGGACAACAATATAATCCTAGAAACTTTTTATTGATGCATGCAATGGGACCTAATGTTGCCGGAGTTATTGGATCAGCAGTTGCAGCTGGTTTACTTTTAAATTTCTTTGGTTAAAACATTATTTATTTTAATGTTAACTTCTAGCCTTGTTTTGAATTCTTATTTCATTTCAAGGCTTTTTATTTGTCAATTACTTATATTCTTTATAGAACAATAAATAATTAGGTTATTTGTTATCAGTACAAAAATAAGATAAAATATAAGGAATATAGCTTTAAGGAGATTATGATTATGGAAAATAATTTTTACGATACAAATCAAAATAACAATCAGAATAACAATGAACAACAGGACAGCCAAAATACGTATCAACCGCCAATTCAGAATCAACCTCCTGTAGAGAATCAACAGAACACGCAAAATCCGTATCAACCACCAATTCAAAACCAGCCTCCTGTACAGAATCAATACAATCCTAATACGCAATATCAAGGAATTCCTAATAATTATCAATCACAACAACCTACAAAAAATAATGGCTTAGCGACAGCTTCATTAGTACTCGGCATAGTGTCTTTAGTATTTTCTTTATTCTTTGGTAGCCTTGCTTGGTTAGGGACCATTACAGGTATAGTAGGTATTATTTTAGGTGCAATTTCAATTAAAAAATATGGAAAATCCAACTTTGCGACTGCAGGTCTTATCATGAGCGTTATATCGGTTGCTTTGTCTATTATTATAGTGATTGCTTGTGTAGCTTGTATGGCTTCGTTTAGTTCTTTGTATTTTTAATTTTATATTAAACAAATCAGGATTTTAAATTTATTCAAGAGCAAATTAATTGAATACTTCATAATATTATTTAATCATTTGGTTTAATCACCAAATGATTTTTTGATTTTAATAAATAAATAATTGTAACTAATAGCAAAAGAAGACTAATTATTTGTGAAATAGAGAAAATTCTTATAAAACCTCGATAAATATCTCCTCTGAAAAATTCAATAAAAAATCGAAAAGTTGAATATAAAATCCCGTAAATAGAAATTAAACGATAACCATTATGAATCTTGTGAAATAGAATCAATATAATGACAAAGATAATGAAACAAGCAATGGATTCTAAAAGCTGAGTAGGAAATAATCGTACTCCATTTGGAGCAATAGGTGACCGTTTGAAAACATAACCGAAGGATTCAGATTCTACTCCATAGCAGCAACCAACAGAAAAACAACCAATACGGCCAAATACTTGTATTAAAGGAATTGCAGGAGTTAAGAAATATAAAATTCTCTCAATAGAAACATGAAATGATTTGCAATATATAAATAAAGCTAAAATAGCGCCAATTAATGATCCGTAAAAAACAAAACCACTACTTATAATAATTTGTAAGGCCTGTAAAGTATTAGACGTTGAATTTCGAAATTGAATTATTTGTGGAAAACTCACAATGATATATAGTAACTTACCACCAATAGCTACTCCTAAAGCACCAAAAAGAAAACTAAGGAAAACATCCAGTTTGATTTCAGGCATATATTTTTTAGCAAGTAAGTAAGAAACAACTCCACCGAAAATTAATCCGATTAAAATTAACGTTCCATATGAAGCAAAAGTTAAGTTAAATATATGATAGTAAGGGAACACTTAACTTTCGCTTTCGTTTTGACCTTTTTTATTCAACTCAAATTTGAATTCTAAAGCATTGACAGGGCAAACTTGTACACAATCACCGCAACGAATACATTCGATAGAATTTGGTACTTCATTTGGTGAAATATTCATTTTACAAATTTTTGAACATGCACCACAATCAATACATGCATCGGAGCATTCTAAATGATAAATACTAATTTTGTTAAATAAGCCTAAAATGGCACCTAAAGGGCATGTGTATTTGCAAAAGAAACGAAAAATCAAAATGGATCCTATAATTGTTAATGTTAAAAGAAGGACTTTCCAATTAAATAAAAAGCCAATTGATTTTTGCAATGCTGGATTACGAAGAATCAATGGAATTCCAGCTTCTAAAGTACCCGCAGGACAAATAAATTTACAAAATGCTGGATAACCAATACCAAATTGATCAGCGATAAAAATAGGAATAAATAAAACAAAAACAAATAAGAATACAAATTTTAATTGCCTGAAATATTTATCTCTTTTTGCATTGATTTTTAATTTTTTAAATGGAATCTTGTGTAATAATTCTTGAATAAATCCAAAAGGGCATAGCCAACCACAAAACCAACGCCCTAATAAAATGCCAGATAAAAATAAAAGACCAACAACGTAATAGGATATATGAAATTTGTTATCATTACTAATTGCTTGTAAAGAACCTATGGGGCATGAAGTAAAAGCCCCAGGACAAGAATAGCAATTTAAAACAGGTAGGCAAGCCATTTTTAATGGGCCTTGATATATTTTACCATCGAGGAAATTTTTTAAATTACCATTGATGATAAGTGCTCCTAAAGCCTCTATTCTTAAACGCTTTAATTGATGCTTTTTTAATTTGCTTTTCTTATTTTTTGTCATAATATTATAAATATGATCCTTTAAAATTTAATAAATAACATTTAATAAAAATTTATAGCATGTCATTATCCAATACCTATACATTCAAGACAAATATAAATTGCTTTTTGAAAAATAACGTTAACTTCATCTCTATAGATACCATAAAAAATAAATACAATACTAACAATTAATAAAACAAGTTGCCAGAATGATTTATGGGACTTATGTCCTTTGGAAGATGATTTCTTTTGAAGAATTTGATGTTTAAATTTTTCCATAATAACTCATTTCTATTTTGAAAAAATTAATTTATCATAATATAATGATTAATATCTTATATTAATCATCAAAAAGGATTTTTCTATTCACCCTCTAATACAGCTTGTAAAGCCTTTGCAAATGTATCGTATGTTTGAGCTCCTACAAAAGCATCACCAACAATTTCACCATTTTCATTAATAATAATGGTAGTTGGCACCCCATAAACAGCTTTAAATAAAGTTGACTGTAGACTGTTATTAGAAACAAAACTTATAAAATTAACATTAGATTCTTTAAAAATATTCTTAGCTAAATCTATTGTATCCGGCCGATCAGAGTAAACATCAGTAGCCATACCAACAACAACTATATTATGTTCGGAAAAATCTTCTGAAATTTTTTGTAATGCAGGTAGCTCAACTTTACATGGCCCGCAAAATGTTGCCCAAATATTCACTAATATAAAATCATGTTGAGCAAAAAACGATTTTAGATTATCTTTATTTCCATCTAAATCTTCTACTTCAAAATCCCATAAATCTTGATAAGAACCTGCACTTGCAGAGGCATCCTGAGAGGTAGAATTACTTGATTCTACTATTTCTTGAGTCATATTATTTGACTTGCTACTATCTTGTTTAGAGCAAGCACTTATGTTTAAAACAAAAATCAGGATAATAATTAAACTAAATAAACGGCTTAAATTTTTCATGAATAAATTTCCTTTTTACGAGAATATATAATTCCAGCTGAATTAATCTGAATTATATTCTAATTTTGATATTGTTATTATATCTTAAATTGCTTCGAAATGAAAAATACTTAAAATTTAACAATATTAGTATTATAATTAAAAATATATTTTTACGACAATACTAGCAAAAAATTAAAAAATCTTTTTTGATTTGTATGCGTTATATAGAAGTGATATATTTAATAACATGTATATTTTTATTAGCTGGGGGTTAATATTTTGAAGAAAAACAGAACAAAGCAATTGCGTACGTTGTCCATAGTTTTATTACTTTTATTTGTTTTAACAGGTTGTACGCGAATCGGTCAAGATTTGGATCCCTCTTCCTTGGGTTATGAAATAGAAGTTACTTATAATGCATTAGGTGGTGTTATTAATCAAAGAGAGAAACGTTTAACCAATTATGCAAAGAATTCATTGATTTTTGAACCAAAGGGTTCATCCAACCTTTTAATCGCACCAGCCAGAACGGGTTATACATTAGCTGGTTGGTATACTGATGTCAAAGAAATACCTGGGAAAAATGGTGAAGAGCCAACTTATGAATTTGATCCTCAAGATCGATGGGATTTTAATGTCGATCGTGTTCATGAAAATATAACTTTATATGCACGTTGGGTGAATCAGGCAAAGGCACAATATATTGATGCAGATACAAAAGAGGTGGTCTTTACCAAAGATTTAACTTCAAGTTCACCACTAGCACCTTTATCGAATGCTACCTTAAATATTGTTGGCAGATCTGATGCTACATTATTGGGCTATTTTCAAGAAAATTTAAAAGATGAAATTAAATTTGATGAATATGAATTTTCCCCATTATTGCCTACAAATCAACAACTATATAATCAATTAGCAGAAGAATTTCCTGACAACATTATACCTTATGAAGAGCCTGAACTAGATCAAGAAGAAGAAGTCAAAATTGATACGGCTGCAGCGGTTGAAGCAGGCGATGAAGATGGCGCTAATCTGGAAGATAGTCAGATCTTAGAAGAAGATACGACATGGAAATTTTTGAATAAATTTGGTTATGACATGCTGGCGGATGAAGATCAACTTGCAAAAATCAATAAACGGAAAAACGAAATTATTGATCAATTTATTACAAAGTATGAAGAAAACAATCAACATAATGACATTTATCTTGTTTATGAAAACGGTATTAATATCTCTGTGCAAGAAAATTCTGATTTGAATGAAGGCGGAATCTATACCTTTAAAGATGTGGGATCTGAAGGTTCGTATATATTTGAATCAGATTTAAATTTGGGTGATGCAGCTTTTAAAGGTAACGAGGATTTTTCGGGGGTTATTGATGGACAAAACCATACATTGTCTAATGTTCATCTCAAATTATCTTTTTCCAAGAAAGATTCTATACAGGGTGCCTATGGTGCATTATTTAGTTCAATGACGAATGCAATAGTAAAAGATATTACTTTTAAAGATATGACATTAGAAATATCCGCCCCTCCTGGTGTTGATGTGACGGCAGCAGTTTTCGCTTTAGCTGCGGACAATTGTACTTTTGAAAATGTTTCAATTGATGGTCTAAACATCATTTCTGGTTCTGGCGATAATGGTAGAGCTGACTATAGTATTTCAGAGTTTATATTAGACGATACAGGTTCGACTACAAACAATGTGACGGTGACAAATGTTACTTATGATGTCTCAGAATTTGCTGAAATAATACCTGCGTTTTAATATTTGTTAGAATAAGTTTGTATATTTTTTGTTTTTATTTCACCAAGTTGAAATAAAAAATTAATATAATAAGATCTTTTTATATTAAAAAGAAAAAATGGCTCTGTTAACTAAAGATGAATAAAAAAGATCCTGAAGAAATAAAGAAGGGCCCAAACGATGTAAAAAGATTC
>DIRM01000039.1:0-47812 GCA_002427545.1 Mageeibacillus sp. UBA5436
TTATAAAATGATTATACGAGGGAGATGGGCAATGAGAATAGAACGCAATAAATATTTAAATAAACTTATTGATAGGAAAGAAAATGGATACATTAAAATTATTACAGGTATTCGTCGTTGTGGGAAGTCTTTTCTATTATCAAAATTATACAAAGATTACTTAATATCGATTGGGATTGAAGAATCCCAAATAGTAGAAATACAGTTGGATGATATTAGAAACATCAAGTACAGAAATCCTTTTGAACTTGATGAGTATGTACGAGCTTATGTGACCAAATCTCATAAAATGAATTATATCTTTATTGACGAAATACAGCTTGTTGAAGAAGTTGATAACCCTCATCTTAAAAACGGCTCAAAAATTGGATTCGTTGATGTGCTTATTGGATTGATGAAAATTGAAAACATTGATATCTATGTTACTGGTAGTAATTCCAAAATGTTGTCTACCGATATTTTGACCGAATTTAAAGATCGTGGTGAAGAAATTCGAGTTAACCCACTGTCTTTTAAGGAATTCTACGACTGTTTTGAAGATAAACAAAATGCTTGGAGAGAGTACTTTAACTATGGTGGCATGCCTCGTTTAGTTACAATGTCAAAACATGAAGATAAAAGCAAATACTTAAAGGATCTTTTTTCAAAAACATATATTACAGATGTCATCGAGCGAAACAATGTCCGTAAAGATAAGGAATTTTTCGATGATTTATTAAATATTCTAGCATCATCAATTGGTTCTTTGACAAATCCTCGAAATATTGCAAACACATTTAAAAGTAAGAAAAAAGAAGTCGTACATCCTGCTACACTTTCTAACTATATTGATTACTTAATCGATGCCTTCATTATTTCAAAAGCCAATCGTTTTGATGTTAAGGGGCGAAAATATATTGAGACACCGTTAAAATATTACTTTACTGATATTGGACTAAGAAATGCTCGATTAAATTTCAGACAGCAAGAAGAAAATCATATTATGGAGAATATCATTTTTAACGAACTGTCAATCCGTGAATTTGATATTGATATTGGAAATGTCGAGTACAATTATACGAACAGTGAAGGTCAAAATAAGCGTGCACAATTGGAGATCGATTTTGTAGCGAACAAAGTCAATAAACGTTACTATATTCAATCCGCTCTTAACGTGTCTTCAGAAGAAAAAAGACAGCAAGAAATCAAGTCTTTACTTAAAGTTGATGATTCATTTAAAAAAATTGTTGTTGTTAAAGACGATATCATTCCATGGCATGATGACAACGGAATATTCTACCTGGGAATTGAAAAATTCTTACTTGATGAAAATTCTTTAGATTTGTAAATACGCACTAATATTGAATCTACCTTTCAAAAAATTGATTGCAATAATTATTTCATCGACTTTGTACATTTAAGGCTATCATTTACAAAAGTGAAAAGGAGGAAAGATTATAATACTATCTCTCCAACTCTTTCCCCATGTATTTCTCAAAGTTTTTGCGAATGATAAACAGATCATCCATGTCGAGACGGTATGTTTATTGTCCAAACTAGATGTCGACCAACATATTAAAGTTAAGCTAGAGATGGATGAGCTTGATGTAACAGCTACTGAAAGCAAGGTGACATAAGAAAACTTTGTATGATGTTGTATCGGCCGATCAATTAGTATATGATTTCAACGATATTTTTAGACTTTTTGATGAGTGATAATTTGTAGATTTTTTTTATTTGCACCAATATACGGACTCTATCACGTTTAAAGTAGATGAATTAAGTATTAAAGACCAATTTAATGCGATGGATATTGTATCGTTGATTAAATATGAAATATTTGACTTTGTATGTTATGTTATAAAAACAAAAATATAGCCAGACCATTCATATCAATGCTATTTTCTTCTTGGTGATATCGCCGATTTATGGAAGCCAGAAGAGATGTTCCTTGCATTAGCATAAGAATATAGTGAATAATTATACATTCCTATTTTAATGTTGGAGGATGAAATGAAAAGAAAAATATCGATTTTGTTGACGTTAGTTATTGTCGTAAGTAGCGCGCTTTTACTGGCAGCTTGTAACCAATCTGAGAGTACAAGTACAACGAATCCGGTTGTGGACGTAACGACCTCGGAACCGGCAGCTGACGTTTTAATCTGCGGTGTCACAAACTTTGAACCCATGAATTATAAAGATGAAAATGGTGATTGGATTGGTTTTGATACAGAATTTGCGCAACTTGTCGCGAAAAAACTCGGTATGGAAGCAAGATTCCAAGAAATTGAATGGGGAAACAAGTATCTGGAATTAGATGCTGGTAGCATCTCCTGTATTTGGAACGGCTTTACGGCGAACTCCTTGGATGAAGGCATACGTCGCAGTGACAAAGTCGACTTCAGTTATTCCTATATGCTAAACCAACAATGTGTGGTCGTAAAAGCTTTAGATGTGGATGACTACACATCTACGGAAACGCTCGCTGGTAAAAAGGCCGTCGCTGAAAAAGGATCTGCCGGAGAAGCCGCAGCAACTGAAATTGTCGGTGAAGGTGCTACTGTTTTAGGCGTGACCGCACAAGTTAATGCGTTTACCGAGCTAAAGTCTGGCGCATCCGATTTTGCCGTCGTCGATATTTTGCTGGCGCAAAAACTCGTTGGTAAGGGTGACTATGCTGATCTAGCCATCGCCGATATTGAACTTGACTCTGAGCTATACGCGATTGCGTTTAAAAAGGGAAGTTCACTCACCGCAAAGGTCAACGAAGTGATCTTAGAACTTGAAAAATCTGGAGAATTGCAAGAGCTTGCTGAGAAGTACCATCTGGAAAACTCACTTAAAGTCAACCAAGATCCGATTGATTAAATCATTTTTGAAGATGAGAGAAGGCGACGATGTCATTTATTGAAGTTACACTAAGACTCCTTTCAGGCTTTAAGGAGACGTGCACAATCTTTGCGCTGACCTTGGCCTTTTCTTTGCCATTGGGACTTGTTATTTCCTTTGGATCTATGTCAAAATTTTCACCTTTGCGCCTCTTCACCAAGGTCATCGTATGGATTATTCGAGGCATCCCTTTGATGCTCCAAATTTTTGTCGTTTTTTATGTCCCAGGGTTCCTAATGGGATCCCCTGTGGCATCTCGTTTTAATTCAGTCATCATTGCATTTGTGATTAACTACGCCTGTTATTTCAGTGAGATATTCCGTAGTGGTATTCAGAGCATTTCGCGTGGACAATTTGAAGCGGGACAAGTCCTTGGCATGACAAATGATCAGATCTTTTTTAAAATCATTTTGCTCCAGGTCATAAAGCGCATCTTACCGCCGATTACAAATGAGGTTATCACACTGGTGAAGGATACGGCGTTGGCACGTGTCATCATGGTGGTTGAGTTACTAAAAGTCGCCGAAGAACTCATGAGCACGATGGCCATTATCTGGCCACTCTTTTACACGGGTGTATTCTATCTCCTTTTTGTCGGTGTACTTACCTTAATTTCTAATTTTTTAGAGAAAAAGATGAACTATTTTAAAGTTTAGACAAGGAGCAAGGAACACCATGGCAATCTTAGAAATCACCGATTTAGCCAAGAGCTTTGGTAACACCGAAGTTTTAAAGGATATTAACTTTTCCATCGAAGCTGGAGAATCATTGGCTATCATTGGTTCGTCCGGCAGTGGTAAAACCACATTGCTTCGTTGCCTTAACTTTCTAGAAAAACCCGACTCAGGCCGTATTAAGGTGAGAGATGAGGTCTTGTTCGATGGTGCTGATCAAAATTCACTGAGCGAACATGATATTAGGATGAGACGGCTCCATTTTGGCCTTGTCTTTCAATCCTTTAATTTATTTCCACAGTACACAGCATTAGAAAATGTCATCTTAGCTAAGCAGTTACTTAGCAAAGAAAGCAATGCCTACAAGAAGAACAAAAAGGCTCTGAATGATCAAATAATCCAAGAAGGAAAAGACTGGCTCGCTCAAGTTGGCCTTGAAACGAAACAAGATCTTTATCCGCATCAACTTTCAGGCGGTCAGCAGCAACGCGTAGCGATCGCACGCGCGCTTGCCCTAAAACCAGATATTCTTTGTTTTGATGAGCCAACTTCTGCCTTAGATCCGGAACTAACTGGTGAAGTACTTAAGGTAATCCGTAGCCTATCCGAAAAGAATGAGACCTTAGTGATCGTGACACACGAAATGCAATTCGCTTATGATGTGGCCGATAAGATCTTATTTATGGACGAAGGCTTCGTCGTTGAATACGGCACGCCAAGCGACGTTTTTGACAATCCAACGAACGAGCGAACCAAACGTTTCTTAGAGCGTTACAAGAATAGCGATTAAGCAAAAAAGCCTTTAATTATAATGGTAGAGAACTCGGTTATAACTCTGAACTCAAAAGGCTTCCTTGTTCCGCTAACTTCAAGTGTAAATCTTATATTTTCAGATCCGGAAAAACTTCAAAGCGAGATTGAGGGACTCTTATTAGCCCCTATGATTTGAAAATTGAAGGCTTAGAAAGTAAGTGATTTTATGATTATATGCAGACAAATGTGTTTTTGTAATAACTAAATAATGTGGCTTCTGGACGGCAACAAAGAAATCAGATTAAATTTGAATTTACAGAGAGGTGATTATGAAAAAACATTTTAATTTTTTATTGATATGTATGTTGTCATTTTTGACACTTTTAATGTTTGGTTGTTCGAATAAAGAAAATAATGAAAAAAATAACCTTGTATCTTCCGATGGTGCAAAACTTCTCTTTCAAGAAACGGTTTCCCCTAATAAGAAATATGTAGAGTCAGATGATGAGATAGTATATTACACCGTTGAAATTTATCAAAATGATGAAAAAGCCATTATAGTCAATGCGGATTCTAATTCTGAGTTTTTTGACAAAATACAATATGTGCTTGAATTTGATAAAGAAATCTCTGAAAAAAACGTTGATGTAGAGTGGACAACTGCTATGGGAAATCCTGTACCTAATAAAAATGATCAGTTAGTAATAGCACAGATATCTATTTCTGAAAACGGAGAGATTATTAGTCAGAGAAAAATCAATTTCTTCAAAAAAGGAATTGAAATCATTGTAGACACAATCAATCAGGAATAGATAGATATACAAAATCTAACTTGTCTTGAGTCTATTCTGTAAATGGCATTTAACTGATATGTTCCTTCTAATAAGATCATTTTGATATTGATCACTTGAAGAAAATTTAAAAAATATAATTGCTAGATAGTGATGAGGTTAAGATAAGAATTAAAGACTGTGGTAAAATTTATTAAAATTAGCAGATTTTATGGATGATAAAATACGATATTATCGCATGTTTGGAATGAATTATTGAATAGGGAAGGATCGACGATGAACACATTTTTTCACATCATTAAAGAATATTGGAAATGGCGAAATAACTGGGATGATTTATGTAATCGTTGTGGGCAGTGTTGCTATGTTCGTTCACTTTCTGAAACGGGTGAAGTCGAGATAGATCACTCCAAACCATGTCAATTTCTTGATGAAGATACGAAATTATGCAGTGTTTATGAAAATCGATTCGAGGCATGCAGCGATTGTAGAAAAGTAAACATTTTTTATGTGCTATTTCACCCATTGATGCCACTAAACTGTGCTTATGTTCAGACCTTCCGAGTTTGGAAACGAAAAAAATAAAAAAATTTCTGTTTTTATGATAAATAACAGCTAGAATAGCATAGAAAAATTAATAGAGAAGGAGCTTTTACTTTGAAAATTGGAATTGTCTGCGAAGGTGGTGGTATGCGTGGTAGCTATACCGCTGGTGTATTACAGACTTTTATAGACAATAACTTTGTTGCCGATGAGCTGGTAGGTGTATCTGCCGGGGCATCTAACGGTTCTTCTTATGTTTCATGGCAGTCTGAACGCGGCTATCGCACCAATATCGATTATGCTGGTGATAAAAGATATGCGAGTATAAGTAATTTTCTGAGCACCGGCTCTGTTTTTGGAATGGATTTTATTTTTGGTGAAATTCCTCAAATACTAGACCCATTCGATTATGAAGCTTTTTGGGCCTCTCCCATTGCTTTTTATGCAGGGGTTACCGATGTGGAAACAGGGAAAGCAATTTTTTTCGATAAAACAGAGATACAGCCACCGAATTATACATTGTTGCGGGCTTCCTGCTCTATGCCTGTTTTTTCACCCATTGTTACCTATAAAGGGAAAAAATATTTGGATGGTGGTGTTTCAGCTCCAATTCCTATAGATAAAGCCCTTGATGACGGATGCGATAAATTGGTTATTATTCTTACCCGTCCAAGAGATTACCGAAAAACAGCCCAGAGTGGGAGATTTATATATAAAACGATTTATCGGCATTATCCTGGCCTTATCAAGGCAATAGCAATGCGGCATTTAATTTATAATGACACTTTAGAGCGCATTGCGAGCTTAGAAGAACAGGGCCAAGCTTTAGTCATTGCTCCAGTAGAAGCTCTTACCGTGGACCGTTTTGGCAACGATAAAGAAAAGCTGATTTTATCATATCAACAAGGGATAAAGGCGGGTCTTTCGGCTTTGCCACAAATAGAAGCTTTGTACAACAATTAATTTTTTTCTGTATTTGGCAAGTAGAAATTCTACACTTGGATAATTTCTATTCCACCTAACACATTCAAACTTTCTTTCCACATTTTTGGCAAAAGACACTATGTGCTTCTAGCTGGTTGCCACAATTCGAGCAGAATTTATTTGCACTGATAGTGACGGGTACGCTGACATCTTGCTTCTTTCTTTTTATTAGCAGAAAGACACCAATAGCCAAAAAAAGCAGAGCAAAGAAGAAGAGGACAAGGATAACAATGAGAGCCGTTTTACTGCTGCCAGCGACAACTGCCTCTTCCATGGCTTTCTTTGTCGTGTTATAGCTCAAGTCACTCCAATTCTCCAGTTCTTCATTAATATTGAATTCTTTTAGCATATAGTTTTGCTCACTGTCTACATCCAGTCTCTGACCCGATTCTACAGAGATTACTTTGTCAGACTCTTTGATTGTTACTTCTACGGATCCCTCCAAGACTTTTACGGTTGAAATTCTTTTTTCAAAGTCTTCCTCTACAACCAGAGTTGTTCCTTTGATACCTGCACAAGCCTGGTCCATTTCTATTTCCATGGTGCCGCCGGAGGACATTTTTTTCAAATTTGCCCACACCCTCCCCATAACCAGCTGGAGTTTTGATTGCTCCCTGCTGACCAGATCCAGAACTGTCCTGCTGTCTGGGCCTATCTCATAGGTACTCATATCACCGAAAGATAAAATCGCTCTGCTTCTTCTAGAGGTTATTATCATATCGCCGTGTTGAAGCGGGTGTCAAAAGATGCAAAAAAGGCTTGGTCCATGTCTCCGTCACAGCCCCTTAGAACAAGTACCTCTCCGTGCAAGTCCCCGAATTGTACTTCCATGTCAGTCATTGCCTTTAATTGTTCGTCTGTATACTTGCTTGCTTCCTTTTCCCACCATATCAAAAATCTAATTCATTATTCAATTTTGGTACTTCCTTGTCATCTTTATTTGACTCTTGTACTTCCTTGCTCTCTATTTGTGTATCTGTTTTAGGAGAAATCTTCTTCCATTCATAGATATAGTGGGTACTCATGATATTATAAGCGCCTTCATATTTCAGAATGAGAGCGACTTTATGGCCTTTTTGGCCCTCTCCAAGAGTATGGCTCAGAATCTCGTCATAGGATGTAGGGCTATCTCTACAATTGATCTCAAAATATTGTTGTGCCATTTCATTGAATAAGTAGGTTGTATAAATCCCAGGGAGGTTGTCGGGGGCCACTTCTCCAAGTGTCTCCCAATCTTGAAAACACACAGTACACAATGTATCTGGGACGTTTGCGTTGGGGTCATGGAGGCGGAGAGCCGTTATTGTGTTTTCCAATGTAGTCATTTTTAAACTAATTTCCACTGGCTCATCAGGGTAGATAATATCAGGTACCCCAGAATAGACAGCCTGAGTTCTCAGTATCCCAGATTTCCCTTCGCTGTTAGTAAAAGTAGCTGAGGAAGTGTAATTGTCCCGCTCGTAGCTTGAAGTGCAGTCATAAAGTATATTCGAGTAGTCCTCTTTTCCCTCATTGTCGAGAATATCAACAAGAATCCAGGCATAGTTACCGTCATATGAAGTTGCCTGCACAGGATTACTTACAAGTATCAGCAGAAGAATCAAAAGTAAAAGTGATAAGTGACGCAGATGAGGACTTTTCATAGCGGTGTCCTCCTTTTCTATTTCAGGCTTTTTATGTCGGAAATAAGCAGGTCTTTTAATAGTAATATCTGCCTTGACGGGACGTGTAAAGAAAAATTCTTAATCCCTTTTTGCTTTATCTGCTTTTTTACCGATATCAAAGGTAGCCAGTTTATGCTTTTGACTGTTATCATATTTTAGCTTCATGTGATGAAAATAAAGCTATGTTATTACAATAATTCAGATATCAATTAAAGTATAAAAGATGTTCAAATACTACTCATCCTAAAATTCAACAAGAAGAAGTGAACCATCCATACCGCTCATGGATATGTAAAAATATCTGATCGTACCTGTTTCATCCATAAAAGATATTCCTCTATGAGGAATGGTTCCTTGCTCCAACCAAGTTACTACAAAAGGTTTAGTGGGTGATAGTTCTTCTATTGAATATAATTCCTTGTTTTCAAAAAATGTAAAATCTGTATCTTCGTCTTTAAAACCAATTTCTATAAATCTAAAATTTTTTATTGCAATATTTGTTGTGAAAATAATTTTTTGATAGTTTTCATCTTCAAATTCAATAAATTCGAAGTAAGAATCATATATGCTTAAGAGTTCATCTGTTGCAAGATCAACACTCACAATCGCTTTTTCATTTGCAGGAGGTGTAGATGCAGAAGATTCTGAAATCTTTTTTGTCTGGGTAGAAGTAGTAGGCGTAGACGCACTTGAAACTTCCTCTGTCTCGGTAGAAGTCGTAGGTATAGAAGGTTTTGCAGCTTTTTTCTTCTTGGCAGAGCTAGTAGTTTTAGAATGTTCTGAGATCTCTTTAGTCTCAGAAGAAGGAGTAATTTTTGCTGATTTTGAGATTTTATTTATCTCGGAAGTGGTAGAGTTAGATGATTGTGAACGCTCAGTATTCTGGGCGGATGAATTTGCACAACCGGCAAATAACATTACGAAAACTATCACGAAAAATAAGAGCAATTTGTTTTGTTTCATGAGATACTCCTTTCCGGATCAACGATAAGTACTTGCTAAATAAATTATACTATATAATTTATTTATAACCTATTTGGTTTACTATATGATTTTTTGAATTCAATCATTATTTATAATTGCAGTAAATTAGATTAAAAATATTCAGTTTTATAATTCGTTTTACTTATGTCAGCAAAAGTTTTGACATTTATTAGCAAAAATACAATGGTATACTTTAAAAGAAATATTGATAGAAAAAGGGGTATATATATTAATGCTTAATGTGATAGTAGCATCCATTACGATAATATGTGTAATAATATTTTTTGTTTTGAAATATAAAAGGCCTGAAACGATTTGGTTAGGAATAAGTTTTTTAGCTATATTATCTGGTCTGTTTTTAATCATTATATTATTACTACTATCGGCTGAACAAAAGTCTGTTTTAATTGTGCTAAGTATTACTTTCGTTATAATTTTAAGCATCTTACCTCTTTTAGTTGTGGGTATCTTTTTTGTTAACGGTATAAATTTGATAAAAAAAGAAGGGGCACGTTTTACAAATGTCCTGTCTTTACTTATGGCATGTGGTTTAGTATTTTATTTGGTTATTTGGCCGAGAATTTTAGATATTACGACCAGTCATTTTTTGAATACCATCTATCAGTTTGTCGTTTCTACTGTGTTTTATTTATCATTTATTTTGATTACTTATGCTATTACAAACATTTTCAATTTAATTCATTTTACTCATCCAATTGTAAATTATTATATTGTGCTGGGAGCAGGACTTAGTGGACAAGAAGTAACTCCTCTTTTAGCAGGAAGAATTAATCGTGCTATCACGCTTCAAAAGAAGCAAAATACAGGGAAAATAATAATGTCTGGTGGTAAAGGAACAGATGAATTGATAGCCGAAGGCGAAGCGATGACTCGCTATGCAATAGAGCAAGGCTTAGATTCCAAATTATTGATAACTGAAAATAAATCAAAAAACACATCAGAAAACATAAAATTTTCAAAACAACTTGTCGATAATGATTGGATTGGCGAAGGGCAACCAAAATTAGCGATTGTTACCAATAATTATCATGTTCTTCGGGCATTGATGCTTGCTCGTAGTCAAGGCTTAAAATGTATAGGCTTTGGCTCTAAAAGCAAATTTTATTTTTCTTTAAATGCTTTTATTCGTGAATACGTAGCTTATCTGAAAATAACTTATAAAGTACATACGATAATATTAAGTTTTGTAGCAATGTTTTATATCGTTTTATATTTCGTTATGTTGATAGCAGGGTGATAAAATAAGATATAAATATTGTACTGAGAATAAAGTTAAGAAAGACTAGTAAGTTTAAATTTAGTCTCTGAGAAAGGTGTAGGTAATAGGATGTCCTCTGATTTTAAAAAAAATAATGATTCTTTTAATCATTCTTCGAAAAAAAGATTTATGGTCCTACAAATTTTGTATTTGTTTGTAGGATTTTTAACAGTATTAGAATATACATTTATTCGCGGAATGTTTACATGGCTAATTGCTGTTGTTTCAGTTGTAGTAATAGGAGCTTTGAATATTATTGTAAGCATTAAAAATAAAAATTTATTATTGGCAGCTCTTTATATTCTAACAACAATCTCTCTTTGTATGGGTTATTTCATGTATGCATAAGTTAATTTAGGATTTTCCTAGAATATTAAACAAATATATTTTTGAGATATTTTTAATAAATTTATCTGATTTTTAACATCATAGCGACTAGTTGGATGTTAATTAATATATTGGTAAAATGTATATATTAAATAATTCATTGATGACATAATCGATATGTAAATTAAAAAGATGAAGTAAGAATACAGAAGGGAAAAGGAAAATGCGTGAGTTTCTGATTGGGTTTGCTATTCTTATTTTGTATTTCATATTATTTTACGGAATTGCTTTGCTTCTACGAAAATTCTATACCTCTAAAAGTGAAAGATTTAGAAAATTATTGCACATAGGCGCCTTGTTTTCCGTTTGTATCTTTTTATTTGCTTTTAGTATTTGGTGGCATGCAGTAATAGCCAGTATTATTATATCTTTTTTAATTTTCCCAATACTTCATTTTGCAGAACGTTTTGTTAATTTTGAAAGACTTCTTGTTCAGCGCAAGCCCAATGAAGTTAAATGGAGTATGATTCATTTGTTTGTGTCATTTGGTTTAGTCATCTCAATAAGTAAAGGCATCTTTGATTCTAATGCCTTAGTAATAGCCAGTATATTTACTTGGGGTTTAGGAGATGCCGCAGCAGCCTTGATTGGAAAACGATTTGGCAAACATAAACTTAATGGCAAAATGATAGAAGGTACAAAATCCGTTGAAGGAACTGTAGCGATGGCGATTACTTCATTTTTAATCTGTTCTGCCATATTACTGTATTCAGGACTCGTTCGCTGGTATATTAGTATTTTCGCTGCTATTATGGCAGGAATTGTGGCTTCAATTGTTGAATTATATACTCGTAATGGGGCTGATACGATAACAGTTCCCTTAGCAACACTAGCTGTTTTATCGGGGATCCTTTGGGCTTTTGGAGGATTGGTTCCAGTATGGGTGTAAACGAAAAACGTGGTAAAAATACGCTTCTTGCCTCTGTATTGTTGAGCGCACCAGGGCCTTTAGTACTTGGAATTGCTTTGTTTTTTGGAAGCTCCACGACTCAAATTGCTGATTTTGTTCGCCGAACTGTTGAATTTATGGCTACCTTGATTTCTTGGTATGTTTTTCGTATGACAGCGAATCTTCCTAAAACGGATGGACTTCGTATTAAATTGGAGCGCCGTGTTGACCTATATGTTGGAATTGCAATGCTAATATCTGGTATTACCATGGGTTTCTTAGCTGTTAGTGGATTTTTAAATCAGTCAGAAAAGGGAAATATCATTCCTGCATTAATTATTGCGGTGTTAGGTGTTATAAGCAATGCTATTTTGGCCGTTAATTATTCTATTTCTTATTCCAAAACAAAGAATACCGTTTTAAAAGCACAAAAAACTTTATATTTTACAAAAAGCATAGTGGATGTTTGTGTTTCTACAGCTCTTGTTGCTGTGATTTTACTTAATGGAACTGCCATGTATATTGCCGACTTGATAGGTGGCATTATAGTTGCATTAGTACTCTTTCTAAACGGAATAAAACTTTTACATTCGAGAGTGTCCACAAAATAAAATGAACAAAACAGATGCTTTTTGACACGTATGATCATATCGATAAATTTCATGTAGCCAATATATATACAGGCTTTATATTCCTCGTAAAAAAGCAACATAGAAAAAATGGAGTTTTATTTATTGCTTGCTGAGCCTTTGTAAAATTCATGTTGTTTATTATTCTTTATAATTAGAATGGCTTCTTGATTCAAGGCGACTATTGATTCATCAGCAATATTGTGTATTTGCTTGTCTGTAGCACCAAATATAGTAAAGACCAAAGTGTTTTCCTGAATTTTATTTTGACCTTCATCTAGCCAACCACCACTTGTTTCATCAGCCATATAACCCTGAACATAATCCAGGCATATATGATCAAGAATAGCTCTAGCCTTTTCTATTGATATGAGTTGTTCACAGGCATTTTTGTCAGTTAAGCCAATATATAGCTTGTATTCATCAGTCGTGTTCTCTTCGCCTTCGATGCTAACTGAATAAAAATCAATTGCTGAAGAAAAGGCATCCATTTCGTTTTTAGTTGTTTTCTCATTATCTTCAGTTTGAAAAGCTCTTGCCAAATTGTATAAAGGCACTGTGATCTTTTTTTCCATATTGCGAAGGATGATCACAGAAATAAGCATAATCAGGTTTAGGCTAATACCAGCAGCAATGTATGTCATATTCCATAGGCGCATGATGTTGGTTTCTATATGGCTATAAAAACCAACAAAGATGAGCAAAAAGACAAAAGCCATCAATATGATAGCCGTAATAAAATAAATAAAAACTCTTAAACGGATCGATGTCTTAAGCATCTCGCTTTCCTTATTTTCTTCTGGTTGATAGACTGGCAGAAGAAAAGCACCAAGAGCAAGACAAATTGATATAAGAGCCAGGATGAGTCCTGAATCAGACATTAAAAGATCTTGGCCGAAAATTATTCTCAAAATGAAAATGATTAATGGCAATACTAAAAGTAGATATGCTGTTCGTAAAGTTGTTTTACTGTGAAATGATCCTTTAGGTAATGTTGGTTTTAATTTGCTTTTAGGCAAAAGAATCAGAGTAATAATGCCAAAAATGAGGCCGAATTCAAAATTATTTAAAAACAACTGAATGAGACTATTTTTAGGATTGACGTCAGCAAACATCAGCATTGAACAGCTAATTCCCATCGCCGCTGTCAAAGAACTATATAATAAAATTAAGATGTATTTTGTAAGGCTCCTGCTATCAAAAATTAGAATATCTTTTTTTAGATTTTTTCTGTCTAAGGCATACCAGAGTCTATGTGGAATGTAAGCCATAAAAAAATTAAAGAGACTGCCAAAAAACATGGAAATGTCTAAAGTTTGATAAGAATATATATCAGCAAAAAGATTTCCAATAAAAACTCCTATTGCTGCAGGCATTCCAAAATAGATTCCTGCTGCAGGTGGAATGAAAGAACCAGGACGGACCTCAGTTCCTGGCAGCAACATAAATAAGCGTCTCATAGGAACAAGGAAGAGAAAATAGATCAGGCCAATAATCATAATGATAGAAAAATTCTTTTTTATCGTCTTTTTCATAATAACTTTTCTACCTCTTTTAAATATTATATAAATTTATGAAATGGCCTGTTGTATTTTGTTCTCAAGCTCTTCTTCCTGCTTTTTCATCAAACGGAATTCGTGTAAAACCATTATTGTTGCAACGGTAGCAGCAGCAAAATCTGCAACCGGTCCTGCATACATGATTCCATCTATGCCATCAAAAATCTTAGGAAAAATAACGATAAGTGGTAAAAGGAAGATAATCTGCCTTGTTAAGGATAGGAATATTCCTTTCTTAGGTTTACCAATAGAAGTAAAGAAGTTTGAAGAAATTGGTTGCATAAAGTTTATAAAAGTGAAAAACATATATATTCTAAAATAGCGTATGGCAAAATCTGTGTAATGTTGTGAAGTTCCTTTACCAAAGATTGAAATGATAGGCCCAGGGATGATTTGAAAAAGTAAAAATCCAATTAAAGCTATAAGAAAACCGTACTTAATAGCTAAGTTAAAGACTTTTCTTACTCTGGTATAGTTTTTAGCGCCATAATTATAACCTACAATTGGCTGCATACCTTGAGATATTCCAATGATGACGGCAAAGAAAATAGTTGCTACTTTAATTACAATTCCAGAAACAGCCAGAGGAATTGAAGATCCATACTTGGAAAGAGAACCATAATAAGATAGTGAATTATTCATTGTGATTTGTACAACCATCATAGCAATCTGATTAAAAGCAGGAGTTGTACCTAGGCTTATAATTCGCTTTGCATAGATCCACTTAATAACAAAATGTTCTTTTACTAAATTTCCACTATTAAAAAATTTAAAATAACGTAAGACGAGAAGGAATGAAACAAACTGTCCTATAATGGTTGCCCAAGCTGCTCCCGCCATATCCATATTAAATCCAAAGATAAAAATGGGGTCGAGTATGGTATTTAATACAGCACCCGCTAAAGTGGAAAACATGGCATATTTTGGATTTCCATCAGCTCGTATCAAATGGCTAGCTCCTGTGGTGAAAATCAAAAACGGGAAGCCTATGGTGGTTATACGTGTATAGGTTAAAGCATGTTGCAAGACCTCATCATTTGGTGCCCCAAAAAAGATTAAAAGTGGTTCTAGAAAAATATGGGTAATTGCAGTGAGCACTAAACCTGAGACGAAAAGTAATGTCAGTGCATTCCCTATGTAATGTATAGCTTCTTCTTGCTTGCCTTGTCCCATGGCTAGATTAAAAGCTGCAGCTGCACCGATTCCAAAAAGCAGAGCTAATGCTACATTAGAGGTACTCAAAGGAAAGGCTATATTCGTTGCTGCATTTCCAGCTTCACCAATTTTTTGTCCAATGAAAATTTGGTCGACAATATTGTAAAGTGCACCCACTAGCATGGCAATGATGCTGGGAATGGCAAATTTACGAAGCAGACTACCAATAGACTCTGTTGCTAAAATATTTGAATTTTCTTGTTTATTATTAATAAGCTCACCATCCAAAAAATTTGATACTAGATGATTATACCATGAAAGATGTCATTAAAAATAAATGAGAAATAGACATTAAATTATATATTTACAACAATTGTTACAGAGTCAACAAAACATAGACATCAATGATATGCCATGTTAAAATTTTTTGTAAATAAAAAAATAAGTGGAGGGAATAGCTTATGGAATATCTTAAAGGTGAAAATAGATTTTATGTTCTAGATGGTGATAAAGAAATTGGTCAAATTACTTATTCTCTAGATGGAGAAGATACTTGGGTAATAGATCATACAGGAGTAAATCCTGATTATAGAGGGCTGGGAATTGCAGAAACTTTGGTAAAACTTGTTGTTGATCAGGCAATTTCTGAAGATAAAAAAATTGTTCCACTTTGTTCCTATGCAGCTAAACTATTTTCTCGAAAACCAGAATATCAAAAAATTGAGAAAAAATAATGTAGAGAAAAAACCACTATACACACACATAATATTTTAAGAATTATTTTGTACCAAGCATAATTTGTTGAGTTTATTGACGATATTTTAAATGAGAATCGTTAATAACTCTTTTTTTTATCCATGTTTATCAAATATGAATCTATGATTATTAAAAAAACAAATTTTCATTTGAGTAAAAAATGTTTTTAAAAATATGTTTAGCATAAAAAGTTTTGTTATACTAAAAACAGTTTAATATTATTAAAAAAGTTTTAGAAAAGAACGAAAAGATAAAAAAATAATTCAATAAATTCAATAAAGATTTGTTGAATTAATGTTTTTATTGAGCGAATGGATTTAATAAATAATAGAGGAAAACAGGTTGAAAACAAACTAGACAAATAATGGTTATTTCGAGACCTTAACAAAGTTTCGATAAGGAAGAATAGGAGAAGACATGGATAAAATAACATTACAAACCCTTCAAAACATGCATCCATATGATCTGTCAGAATTATTTCTAACATGGGATGTAGATGAACGGCAACGTTGGATGTCACTCTTATCAACAGAACAATTATCAGAAATGTTTAGTTATCTCGAGCCTGAAAGAGCGATTGAATTCATTCGAGATCTTGATCAGACACGTCAAGCGCAATTAATAGACTTGATGGAACCAGATGATGCTCGTGATATTTTGTATGAAATGGATGATCAAGAAAAACAAGAAATTCTTGAAAAATTGGAATCTCAAGACAAAATTAGTCAGCTTTTGAGTTATGATGAAGATGAATCAGGAGCACATATGACTACTGATTTCATTAGTTTAACACCCGATATGGATGTTAAGACAGCAACAAAAAAAGTGATTGCATTGGCTAATGAAGTAGAGACAATAAGTCGTTTATTTGTTGTGGATCATAAAGGCTATTTTTTGGGAACTGTTTCGCTCAAAAAATTGATTAAAACAAAATCGCCTCAATTAATACAAGCTATCATGGAAAATTATCCTTTTGTTTTAGATACGGAACCGATAGAGGAATCGATTCATAAGATGAGAGATTATTCGGCTTTTGAAATGCCAGTTTGCAATCAATCAAATCATTTATTAGGCATGATCATGATGGATGATGCTTTAGATACCTATCATGAAGAAGCTACTGAAGACTACGAAAAACTATCAGCTTTGCCAGAAGCTGAAAAAGAAGAACCTTTTGTAAAATCTGCACTTAAAAGACTGCCTTGGCTAGTCATTTTATTAATTTTGTCAATTCCAATTGCTTATATCACAACTTGGTTTGAAGACGTATTAGTAGCTGTAGCAGTATTAGCTTTCTTTCAACCTTTGATTTTGGATGCTTCTGGTGATGTAGCGACTCAAACATTAGCAGTGACCTTAAGAATATTAACCAAAAACCCTAAACATGCTTTGAAAAATGGTAATAAGGAAGTTTTAACTGGATTTTTAACTGGTCTGATCATGGGCGCTACAGCTTTTGCAATTGCTTATTTTTTAGCAGTTTATATGAATTCAGCCCAACCTTTAACCTTAGCAATAGTAGTGGGATTATCATTGTGGATTACCGTCATAATCGCTCCTGTTTTAGGTGTTTTAGTTCCAGTAGGGATAAATAAATTGGGTTTTGATCCAGCTGTTGCTTCAGGACCTTTTATAACTACACTTGCTGACTTAACCAGTTTGTTAGTATTTTTTGGTTTAGCAAATGTATTATTGGGTGGGTTATAGAATGAATAATAAAGAATTAGATTTATTAAAAAAGGGACATCCACTAGATATAGCACGCATGATCGAAAGTGCTGATGCTATTCAACAATTTGAAATGTTAAATCAACTACCAGTTGATCGTTTGAATGATGTTTTTATCGAATTAAGTGATGAATTAGCTTTAAACTATATTAATTCTCTTTCAATAAATAAGAAAAAAGAATTATTAGATGCTCTAGAAATGGACGAAATTCGTAATTTGCTAGATGATGTTGATAGCAAAGAAGTCCAAAAAATTCTATCTTTATTAAATGTAGCTAAACGCCAAAAAATGATTCGTATGCTGGCATATGATGAAGATGTTGCAGCATCAATTATGAATACAGACTTTATTGTAATTGATGAAAAAACAAGTATTGCAGATGCTACTCAAAATTTAATAAAGAGTGTGAAAGATAGTGACTTCATCGATGAAATCTTTGTTGTAGACAATAATAAAAACTATGTTGGCTCTATTGAATTAAAAAAATTAATATCGGCTCGTAAAGGTGATGATATTGATAAAATTATTGAGCGCAATCAAACAGTGATTTATGAACATGATTCCATATACTCTGCAATTAAGAAACTAAGAGATTATGATGATACTGTTATGCCTGTTGTAAATGAACAACAACATTTAATTGGAATTATTACGGCGGACGATATCTTAGATATCATGATTGAAGAATATGAAGAAGATGTTGAACGTTATGTTGCTGTTGGAGATTACGAAGAAGATTCTTCGGCTTTTGTAAGGACCAAACAAAGACTACCTTGGCTTCTAGCTTCAATTATTTTGAATTTGGTCATCGCAGGTCTTCTTTCCTTTTTTCAGGCCACTATCGAACAAATTACGGCTCTTATCTTGTTTCAACCAATGATCTTAGGAATGGCTGGTAATATTGGGACACAAGCAATTTCTGTAACTATTTTAGGTTTACATCAAAATGAATTAAATGGCGACGATGATGTGAAACTGCATGTCCGAGATGAAGTTATGATAGGTTTACTTAATAGTATAGCAATTGGGTTTTTAGGTTTTGTGATTGCCTTAATTTTCCTTTTCACGGTTAATATGGGAAATCAAGATCCATTTCAATTAGCTTTTGTTGTTGGAACTTCTTTAACTGGCGGGATGTTTGTCTCAGCTCTATGTGGTGTTTTTATTCCTATTTTTCTTGAAAAAATGAAGGTTGATCCAGCGATTGCCTCGGGTCCAATTATTAGTACAATAAATGATTTATTTGCCTTACTTATTTATTTTGCAATTGCGACAGCAATGTTGTTATAAAAGTCATTATTGAAAATATTCCAAATCAAAAAATAGGAGGAACTGAAATGAAAGAAAAAATTAATGTTAATGAATATGCAGAAAAGATTACGCAAGCTCTCTCAAAAGGTATACTTCTCAATACTAAAGATAGAAAATTTAATAGTATGGTAATCGGTTGGGGAAGTTTAGGCAGAGTATGGGAACGACCAACTTTTACAGTTTATGTTAGAGAGCATCGTTTTACAAAATCTCAATTAGATGCGTCTGGTGAGTTCACACTTAGCATTCCGATGGACAACCCAGATTCTAATATCACAAAAATATGTGGGAGAATGTCTGGGCACAATATCGATAAAGTTGCTGAAGCAAATCTGACATTAGAAGAGCCAGAAATAAATCATATTCCTGGGATAAAAGAATATCCCTTGACTCTGGAATGCAAGATACTGTATGCCCAAAAACAGGAAATTGAAAAACTTCCAGAAGATATTAGAAAAAACATGTATCCACAGGATGTAGACAGCTCTTGTACCTCTTCAAATAAAGATGCACATATAGCATATATTGGGGAAATTGTTGCCGCATACATTATTAAATAAACAATAATGGCGACTCGGATAAAACAAAAGGCAAAGTTATGAAAATAAAGGAAGAAGCTACGAAAATACATGAAAGTGGCTTTAACTGCGCACAAAGTGTTTTGTGTGCTTGTAGAGAATATACCAGATTAGATGATGAACGTGCTCTTGCCATTTCCGGTGGTTTTGGCAGAGGAGTACAATGCGGAGAAATTTGTGGAGCTTTAACGGGTGCGGTGATGGCGCTCGGTTTGGTCTATCCTTTTAATGAGGAATCAGATATTGCAGCAAAGGAAAGAATAGCATTATTGACGGAGGAATGTATTGAGAAATTTCAAGATGAGTTTGGTTGTTTACGCTGCGAAGAGTTAAAACTAGGGGAGCATAGTTGCGCTAGAATTATAGAACGTTCTGCAGAATTAGTTGAAGCAATAATCCTTAAAAACAAAGAAGAAAAATAGAGTAAAGCGCTTTGGAAGAAGGAACCTTGATTGATGGATATATCGGTACAAGTAAATAAGCAAAGAGAATTTTTTAAGAGCGGTCAGACACTTGAATATTCTTTTCGATTGGAAGCACTAGAAAAATTATCCTTTACAATCTCTGAAATGGAATCCGAAATTGTGGCTGCCCTTGCTTCGGATTTAAACAAATCTGAAATCGAAAGCTTTATGACTGAAATTGGAATCGTACAAAGCGAAATCAAATATGCCATAAAAAACCTTGCTAAGTGGATAAAGAAAAGAAAACATAAAACACCGCTGATGCTATTTCCTGCAAAGAGTTATTCAATTCCTGAACCATATGGTGTGGTACTCATTATGTCACCATGGAACTATCCTTTTATGTTAACAATCATACCTCTAATTGGTGCAATTGCAGCTGGTAATTGCCCTATCTTAAAGCCATCAGCCTATTCACCAGCGGTATCGAATGTTATTTATAAATTGATTTCGAATTGTTTTGACGATAATTATTGTTCGGTGATACTTGGAAGCCGTAAAGAAAATAAAGAGTTACTGAAACAAAGATTTGACTATATTTTTTTTACTGGTAGTCTTGCCGTTGGGCAACTTGTCATGGAAGCTGCCTCAAGATGTTTGACTCCGATAACATTAGAATTAGGTGGTAAAAGTCCAGTTATTGTGGATAAAACATCAGATATTGATCTTGCTGCAAAACGTTTGGTATTTGGTAAATACATGAATGCTGGGCAAACCTGTGTAGCCCCAGATTATGTTTTAGTTGATAAGAATAAAAAAACAGAACTCATCGAAAAACTGCAGTATTATATTAATTATTGTTATCCGAAAAATACAAATGACGAAGTGATAGATTATCCTCAAATAATCAATCAGAAACATTTTGAACGTTTATGTCAATTGATGCATGATGAAAATATAGTCATTGGCGGAAAGACATATCCAGAAAAACTTTCTATAGAGCCGACTGTTTTAGTTGATGTATCCTTCGATGCACCTATCATGCAAGAGGAAATATTTGGTCCATTACTGCCGATCATTGAGTATGAAAAATTGGATGAAGCCATTAGTGAAATACAAAGTAGGCCAAAACCATTGGCACTCTATTTATTTTCCTCTGATAAATCTGTCTGGCGAAAAATTGAAAAAAACATAACTTTTGGTGGCGGTTGTATTAACGATTGCTTAATGCATGTCTCTTCGCTTTATTTACCTTTTGGCGGTGTAGGTGATAGTGGTATAGGAAATTATCATGGAAAAGCCAGCTTTGATACATTTTCACATTATAAGAGCATGGTAAACAAGAGTACTAAAATTGATTTTGATGTTCGATACAGACCTTATGATGAGAAAAAGGAAAAATTAATACATAAATTATTAAACTAAAAAAATAATTATCCAAAAATTAAATTTATTTTTATTTTCTGATATTTTATAAATTAACCTGTACATGTTATATATGCATATTGGAGGTCTTTTATCATGTTAAACATGTTAGTAACTGTACGTTTTAATAGTATTAACAGCAAAAAACAAGGCGGTGATTTTAAATGAAAAGTTTTTTTACCCGTCTTTTATCAGCGAAACTGATTAAACAGATATCTATTTTATTTTTATTTTATTTTTTTCTGGGTGCCATTATCCCTTATCTATTCCCTTCTAAAATAAACGATCAAAAAAAACAGGAATTTAATAAAACGCAATATACAAGTGATAAAAATATAATCGGTCCTGATAGAGTTTGTATTATTGAAAGTCCAAAGGATGCTTTTAATGT
The DNA here is from genome assembly GCA_002427545.1 of Mageeibacillus sp. UBA5436. GTDB lineage: Bacteria > Bacillota > Clostridia > Saccharofermentanales > DTU023 > UBA5436. The sequence goes on from DIRM01000039.1 coordinate 21,754, forward strand.
GAGGCTTGAAATCATACGCAATGCAGAAAAAACATTAGATATATCATCCTATAAATTCAAGGATGATCCTTGTACAGAAGCTTTTCTTGGTGAAATTTTGAATGCCGCAGATAGAGGTGTAGAAATACGCATTGTGTTTAATAGTTTTATTAATTTTGCCGGAAAAGTAAAACATGAAATGAAAAAACTTAATAATCATCCTAATATCGAGTGTAAATTATATAATCAAATTAATTTACTTTATCCTTGGCGTACCCATGCCATGTTACACGATAAGATTATTATTGCAGATGATTCCATGCTTCTTATGGGAGGCAGAAACTTTGATAAAAGACATTTTGATCCTAATGGCTATGATAAGCCTATAACATACGATCGTGAAGTTTTTGTCTGGAAAACAAGTATTAGCAATACAAATAATATCAGTGCTATTGAACAAACAAAAAACTATGTTAATTTGCTATGGAATTCAAAAGATTCATCCTTTTATAAATCAAAACCAGATAAAAATAATGACATTTATCTATATTTAAAAGAATGTGCAAATAAATATGAAATAAAAAATCCTCAATTTTATGAAAAAAAAATAGCGGATTATAAAAAACAAACGATGGAAACCAGTCGAATTACTTTGCTTCATAATCCGATTAATACTAGTAAAAAAGAACCATGGGTAGCTTATCAATTATTATCTTTAACCCAAAATGCTAAACAAAAAGTGCTATTACAAACACCATATGCAACTGCAAATAGAGAATTACTGAGAGCTTTTAAACGAACAACAGAGAATTCAGATCTTTATATTATTACAAATTCAATGGCCTCTACTCCAAACTATCCAGCATTTTCTAATTATCGTTTTCAACGTCAAAAGTTCATAAAAACTGGAGCTAATATATATGAATTACAAAGCAAGAATTCAAATCATGCAAAATCGCTTGTTATTGATGATAGATTGTCCATTGTTGGTTCATTTAATATGGATGGACGTAGTATGTATATCGATACTGAAACAATGCTTGTTATTGATAGTCCAGCAGTAGCAAAAGAATTAACGAATTGCATGACTGTTTTTTTTGAAAAGGCTATTGAAGTTGGTGAAGATAATAGCTATATAGAAAATACAAAGGTGGAGAAATTACCAGTTTCTTTTGCAAAAAAAATGATAACGACTCTTACATTTGTAATCATGCGTCCAATACAATTTTTATTATAATTAGACAAAATTAAAATTAATAAATAGAATGTAGAATCAAGCAAAATTGAAAACAGTGGAGAAATTTTATGACGATAGCTTTATTTTCAGATTTGGTCTTACAGTTTGCTATTTATAGTTTTTTGGGTTGGGTATGTGAAGTCATATATTGTTCTATTCCTGCGAAAAAATTAGTGCAACGTGGTTTTTTAGCTGGACCTTATTGTCCAATCTATGGTTTTGGAGCGATTTCATTATTATTAATTCTATATCCTCTAACACAAATGAAGATGAGCTTACCATTTATTTTTATTGCTTCTGTTATCATTACTAGTGCTTTAGAATATTTTACAAGTTGGCTTATGGAAAAATTTTTCAATATGCGTTGGTGGGATTATTCAGAGCATCGTTTTAACTTAAATGGTCGTATTTGTTTACTTAATTCAACCTTGTTTGGCGTATTAGGAATCGCCTTACTGTACCTCGTTCAACCTATTGTTCTTAAATTAATTTATAGCGTTTCATTAACAACAAGAATCGCGATTTCTGCATTATTTATTGCCGTCATGCTAGTTGATTTAATTACAACCTTAAATAGTGTTTATAAATTGGATGCTAAGTTAAAAGAGATACAACAAACTTTACTAAATTTAAGAAAATACGATGAAAGATTCACTTGGTACGATAAAAAGGATACAGAGACGAGTTTATTTCATTTTAAAACCATTGCAAAAGAATTTAATGATGAAAACATTAATTCTTTGGTCAAAAAACTTAATAAACTTCTTCGTAAAGACAGAAGTGGACGTCGATTATTGAAATCTTTCTCTAAATTAAAATCTTCCACTTTACAAGAAAATATTGAAATCGTTAAACAAACATTTTCAGAAGAAAAAAATAAAGTTTCTAAAAAATTAAATAAAAAAATCAAAAAACAAAATAAAGAGGAAGAAGAGACCAATGTAAAAACGAAAACAAAAGAAATATCTTTTGCCGATGGCCTTAATTTCTATAAATTATTTTGGGTTTTCTTTTTGGCTTCCTTTATAGGTGTTATTGTTGAAATGCTCTTTTGCTTGGTGAAAAATGGCTATATCGAAAGCAGGCAGGGTATGATTTATGGTCCGTTTAATCAAGTCTATGGTTTAGGAGCCGTCTTGATGCTACTCTGTCTCCATAAATTGGAAGAAAAAGGAGACCGTTGGGTGTTTTTGGGAAGTGCTGTTATTGGTGGAGTCTTTGAAGCCGTTTGTAGCCTCATTCAGGAATATGTTTTTGGTTCGGTTTCATGGGATTATTCTAAATTAAGTTTTGGCTTATTGGGGAATCGAACTAATCTATTATATATGTTCTTTTGGGGTGTTTTGGGTGTGATTTTTATAAAAGAAATCTATCCAAGGTTATCACGTTTTGTGGAACGTATACCAAATAAACAAGGTGTCTTTTTATCTTGGGTATTAGTGATATTTTTGTCACTTAATATACTCATTTCAGCCGTGGCAGTTTACAGATGGTCAGAAAGAGATCAAGGCATAGAAGCAGCAAATAGTATAGAAACCTATTTGGACGAAAAATATCCTGATGAATTCATGAGTATCATTTATCCCAATATGCAGTTTAAGCATAATGAATAGCCATCCCAATAAATCTTCAATAAGGGATAGAGTTTTAAGACTAGAGTATATGACAGACATTTTAGAATATGTTTTTTGTGATAATTATAAATTATTTAGAATTGAATATACTGAAATAAGAAAGGTTTAAACAAGAATGCTTACATTATTAATAGCCGTTATTTATTTGGCTTTTATTGCTTTGGGTTTACCCGATTCTTTGCTTGGTGCTGCTTGGCCGGTGATGTATACAGAGCTAGCTGTTCCGCTTTCTTATTCGGGCATTATTTTTATTATTATTTCTCTAGGTACTGTTATTTCCAGCTTGAATAGCGACCGATTAATTAAAAAAACAAACAGTAGCACAGTTACCATTGCAAGCGTAGGCTTAACAGCTGTTGCCATATTTGGTTTTGCTTATTCGCATAGCTTTTTAGCTTTATGCATTTGGGCGATTCCTTTTGGTTTGGGAGCTGGTAGTGTTGATGCGGTCTTAAATAATTATGTTGCATTGCATTTTGAAAGCAAACATATGAGTTGGTTGCATTGTATGTGGGGTGTTGGAGCAACGATTGGCCCTTACTTGATGAGTCTTGCTGTGACAAAAACCGGTTCATGGCATTATGGTTATAAAATGGTTGGCATTATGCAATTGATGATTACATTCATCATTTTTATAAGTTTACCATTATGGACTAAAAAAGAATTAGCGGATAAAAATGGTGATAATGTTCCGGTATCTTATGAACCTATTCCCCTTAAAGAAGTGATTAAAATCAAAGGGGCAAAAGAAATGATGATTGCTTTTTTCAGCTATTGCGGCTTGGAACAAACGGTTGGCTTATGGGCATCAAGTTATTTGGTTATTGATAGAGGCATTGATGAGGTAACGGCAGCAAAATTTACCAGCATCTATTTTTTAGGGGTGACTGTTGGACGTGCTATAAACGGTTTATTAACCATGAAATTTTCGGATGAACAATTAATTAATACAGGCGAGGCGATTATAACGATTGGTGCTGCGCTACTTTTATTATTCGCTTCAAATCAAATAGCTATAATGGGCTTAATGTTGATTGGTCTTGGCTGTGCTCCAATTTATCCTAGCATTATACATTCTACACCGAAGAATTTTGGAAGAGATAAATCGCAAGCCATGATTGGCGTTCAAATGGCGAGCGCTTATGTAGGAACAACAATTATGCCGCCTCTTTTTGGTGCATTAACAAAAAAAATTGATCTGAAAATTTTACCGATTTATATTCTTATTTTATTGATTCTCCAATCTACAATGTATAAACGCGTGTTACAGATAACTGGCAAGGCGAACGCTACAGATAAAAAAGCAATTAAAACCAGATCATAAACTTGCATGAATCTGGCAATTGTTGTAAATTGATTAATCGCTATGTGTAGATCTGAGGAGTATATAAATGTTTTTCAAATTAAATAAATACTATCGTGGATATATAGCTTTTGCTATTCTCTGTCCATTATTTATGATTCTAGAAGTATTTGGGGATGTTTTAATCCCTTCTCTGATGGAATCAACCATTGATAATGGTGTCATGAATCAAAATATTGATCTTGTCATCAAAAATGGTAAATACATGATTCTGGTTGCCTTATTGGCTTTGTTTTTTGGTGTGGTCAGTACCTTTTTTAGTGCTAAGGCTGCACAGGGTTTTGGAGCGAATCTTCGAAATGATGTTTTTACTAAAATTCAATCATTTTCATTTGCCTCTTTAGATCAATTTGAAATCTCTTCTTTAATTACAAGATTAACCAATGATATAGTATTTTTATCTAATTTAGCTCGAATGACTTTGCGTATAGCAGTACGGGCTCCAGTGATGTTTATCATGGCTATTTTCATGGCGATTCGAATTAATCCTAAACTTTCTATGATTTTTGCAATTTCATTGCCTATCATAGCGATAGGGGCATTTATTTTAATGCAGGTTGCTTTGCCACGCTTTAGAAAATTTCAAAAGAGCTTTGATCAAGTTAATAATCGCACACAAGAAAATTTGATGGCTATTCGAGTTGTCAAAGCTTTTACTCGTGAAGATTATGAAGTTGAAAAATTTGAAGATAAAAATAATAATCTTTTAGTTACTAGTTTACATGCCTTGAATTTGCTTGTTCTTATGATGCCACTCATGATGTTGGTTATGTTTTCCATTATCATTTCTGTCTTTTGGTTTGGTGGTAATTTAGTTTTGAAAGGTTCCATGCAAGCTGGCGAATTATTTAGCTTTACAATGTATGTTGGACAAATTTTAACTTCGGTAATTAATATCTCAGCTTATGTGATTAACTTAAGCCGAGCAAAAGTTTCTGTTGAACGTATCCTAGAAGTTTTAAATACAGAGCCTGAGTTTGCAGATGATAATACTTATCAACTTAAAGAAGTCAAAAAAGGTAATGTTTGTTTTAAGGATGTTTCGTTTAAATATCCTAATACTAAACATAGAAGTCTAAGAGATATTAATTTAGAAATTGAAGCTGGCTCTACTACAGCAATTATTGGTTCAACAGGTTCAGCAAAAACCACTTTAGTTCAATTGATTTCAAGATTATACGATGTCACATCAGGTGAAATATTGATTGATAATCAGCCGATTGATTTATATGATCCGATTGCTTTACGAGATCAAGTTGCGATGGTCTTGCAAGAAAATACTTTATTCTCTGGTACGATTCGCTCAAATATGCAATGGGGTAAAGAGGATGCTACTGATGAGGAAATTATTACAGCGCTAAAAATTAGTCAAGCTGCCGATTTTGTTCTCAACCGTCCAGAAGGTCTCGATAGTAAAGTAGAACGAGGTGGAGCCAATTTTTCTGGTGGACAAAAGCAAAGACTTTGCATAGCAAGAACATTGCTGAAAAATCCTAAAATTATTATTTTTGATGATTCGACTTCTGCAGTAGATATGCAAACAGAAGCAAATATTCGTGAGGGATTAAATAAATATAATCCAAGTTTAACAAAAATTATTATCGCACAAAGAATTTCTTCAATTCAACATGCAAATCGAATTATCGTTTTAGATAATGGAGAAGTTAGTGGCATTGGAACACATGAAGAACTTCTAGAAAATAATATCATTTATCGTGAAATCTATGAGTCGCAGCAAAGGGGGATGATGGCAGAATGAATAAGGGAGCAACTCCACAAAATTTAGGCGCCACACTCAAAAAGTTAGGCCATTATATAGGTAAATATAAATTCATGTTATCTGCCGCCATAATCTTAGCTATTATTAATGCATTAGGAATGATTTATGGCAATTATATGTTTAAACCTATTCTCAATTCTTTGATTGCGGGTGAAGGCATTAATGTCCTGGCTAATTACTTGATTCGATTGGCTATCGTTTATATATTTACAGCAATGGCTATGTATGGAAGTGACCGTTCTTTTGTTTATATTTCTCAGAAAGCAACGCAGGAAATTAGAAGTGATGTTTTTGAACATATTCAAAAATTGCCTGTAAGTTTTTTTGATCAAAGACAACATGGTGATCTTATGTCTGCGATGACCAATGATATTGATAATATCTCAATGGCATTGGGAGAATCACTTTCGACTGTTATTAATAGCGCATTAACATTTGTTGGAGTCATCATAATGTTATTTGTACTTAGTCCAGTTTTAGCCGCTTTGGTACTTATTTTATTGCTATTATTATTACTATCTGTTCAAATTATTGGCAAATTAAGCGCTAAGGCTTTTCGCAAAAGACAAGCCTCGCTTGCTCAATTGAATGGTTTTGTCGAAGAATATATGTCTGGACAAAAGGTAATTAAAACATTTAATCACGAGAAACAAGCGATTGATGATTTTAATAAAGTTAATGTAGATTTACAGAAACATAGTGTTGAAGGTGATACTTATTCAACCATGATGTTTCCTTTAACTGGAAATTTAACAACTATTTTATTTAGTATTATTGCAATTGTTGGCTCAATTTTGACGATTCAAGGCAAATTTGGATTAGATGTTGGTACATTAGCATCTTTCCTTCAATATACGAGAAATATTGCTCGACCTGTGACCAATGTGGCCATTCAATTTAATGTGGTAATAGCTGCTATTGCTGGTGCCGAACGAGTTTTCGAAATTATGGATGTTGAACCAGAAATTAATCAGGGAAAAATTAAAATTGTAAAAGATAATAATGGTTCAGAATTTTGGTATATTCCTAAAGATATGTTTTCTTGCCAAGAAATTACTGAGCGGTCTGGAGAATTACGTTCTTTTGAGCGACCATCAGCTGACCTAATGGCTCGCTATCCAGGATGTCATATTCCAGTACGTGGTGATTTGCGCTTTGTAAATGTGTCTTTCAGCTATGATAAATCTAGTCACAAAATTTTAAATGATGTTTCCTTTTATGCAAAACCAGGCCAACGTTTAGCTTTTGTAGGTTCAACGGGTGCTGGTAAAACAACAATCATTAATTTAATTAATCGCTTTTATGAAATAGATAGTGGACATATTTATTTCGATGGAATTGATATTAATGAAATAGACAAAGAGGACTTACGTAAACAATTAGGAATTGTTTTACAAGATGTTAGACTCTTTGAAGATACAATTCGCGAAAATATTCGTTATGGTCGATTGGATGCGACTGATGATGAAGTTATTGCTGCTGCAAAGGCTGCCAATGCCCATCAATTTATTATGAATTTAGACAAAGGCTATGACACGGTATTAGCTACGGATGGTCAAAATTTATCTCAGGGTCAACGTCAATTACTTTCAATTGCTAGAGCAGCGATAGAGGACCCACCAATTTTAATCTTAGATGAAGCGACTAGCTCTGTTGATACGAGAACGGAATCATTAATAAGTAAAGGCATGGATCAAATCATGAAAGATCGAACGGTCTTTGCAATTGCTCATCGACTTTCGACAGTTCGCGGTTCCAATGCTATTTTGGTACTTGAACATGGTGAAGTAATTGAGCGTGGTACACATGATCAACTTATGGCAGAAAAAGGCCGTTATTACGAATTTAATACAGGTGAAGTAGAGTTAAAATAAGTATTAATCGTTAAAAATAGAACAACTTATGAAATAAAATCAAAATATTGTGAAATGTACTCATCTACCGTTATTTTAAATTAAAATAATGATAAAATAATAAATATATGGAGGTGAGTATATGAAACGCATTTATTTAATAACTGGTGCTACTGGTCATTTAGGAAATACTATAGTGCGTATGCTTTTACAACAAGGCGAAAGTATACGTTGTCTTATTTTAGAAGACGAAGTTCCTCTGTTTTTACAAAATCTTAATCTTGAAATCATTCACGGTGATGTTAGCGATAAAGATAGTCTCATTCCTTTTTTTTCCAATCTAGAGGGTTTAGACGTTTATGTCCTTCATTTGGCAGGCCTTATTAGTATAGCCTCAAATATTGATGATCGTATATTTAAAGTAAATGTTGAAGGAACGCGTAATTTATTAGAGTTTGCAGAAAACTATTCTATCAAACGATTTGTTTATTGTAGTTCGGTACATGCCATTCCAGAAAAAAAGAATAATGCACCAATCTCAGAAGTAGATCAATTTAATCCAGACTGGGTACAAGGTGCTTATGCCAAAACAAAGGCTATGGCAACGCAATTGGTTTTAGATGCTGGTAAACGTGGCTTAGATGTGGTTGTCGTTCAACCATCAGGTATTATTGGACCCAATGATTATGAAAAATCTAATCATCTCAATCAAGTTTTAAGTGATTATCTTGATCATAAATTAAAAATGATTGTACATGGTGGTTATGACTTTGTAGATGTACGTGATGTTGCACAAGGTCTTTTAGCAGCGGTGGAAATTGGTAAAAGTGGTGAATGTTATATTTTAAGCAATCATTATTTGAGTATTACAAAATTAATTAATTTGACTTCAAGATTATCTAATCAAAAACCTATAAAATACATTTTAACGACAGGTTTTGTTAAATTATTTGCCCCATTATTTGAATGGTGGGCTAAAGTAAAAAAACAAAGACCGCTTTTTACTTCTTATTCTATTTATACTTTGAATAGTAATTCTAATTTTTTATATAATAAAGCAAAACGTGATCTTAATTATCATCCACGTGCTATTGAAGAAACTTTACAAGATACCATTAATTTTATAAGACGTTCTAAATCTCCAGCTTAAGATTTAGAATCTTATTAATTGCAGACAAAATATAAAATATAAATCGTGAAAATCAAATCTATAATGATTTTTCTGTGTTGTTCTGTGTTGTAATGTAAATCAGTATCTATTATGATAATAAAGTTAAATTAATTATGATTGATCATTAAATAAATATTTTTTCTATATTATAAAAATGTTTTGGTTAAATATTACTTTAATGCTCAGAAATAATTTTAATTTTCCTAATTTTTATACAAGGAGAAAAAAATGGGATTTTTTACAGGTAAAACAGTTTTAGTAACTGGCGGTGGGTATGCCGTTTTAAGTGATGGACGTTGTGGATCAATTGGCTATGGTATTGCTACAGCATTTGCAAAAGAAGGTGCCAATATTGTAATTACTGGCCGAAATGAAAAAAAATTAACAGACGCTAAAGAAGCTCTTGAAAGCGAATACAATATTCAAGTATTACCAATTGCCGCAGATATTAATGCAAATTCTGATAATCTTGCAGTAGCAAAAAATGTTATTGAGAAAACAATTGAAAAATTTGGTTCTCTTCAGGTTTTGGTCAATAATGCTCAAGCTTCTGCTTCAGGTGTTATTTTAGCGGAGCAAACAATTGAACAATTTGACTTAGCTATTTATTCGGGTCTTTATGCATCGTTTGCGTATATGCAAGCAGCATATCCTTACCTAAAGGAAAGTCAAGGTAGCGTTATTAATTTTGCTTCTGGAGCCGGTTTATTTGGAAATTATGGACAATGTTCTTATGCGGCTGCAAAAGAAGGCATTCGTGGTTTATCCCGCGTAGCGGCTACAGAATGGGCAACCGATAATATTAATGTTAATGTTGTTTGTCCTTTAGCTTGGACAGCTCAATTAGAAAACTTTGAAAAAGCTTATCCAGATGCCTTTAAAGCAAATGTAAAAACACCACCAGTAGGTCATTTTGGCGATTCTGAAAAAGAAATTGGACGTGTCGTACTACAATTGGCATTGCCTGATTTTAAATATATGACTGGTGAAACCTTGACACTTGAAGGTGGTTTAGGGTTAAGACCTTAATTTTTAAATAATATAAAACTATTCTTGGATGTATATAAAAATGTCTTAATTGGTATATATCCAAGAAATAGTATATGATTAAATTCTAATATTCAGAGTAGGTCATCGGCGTTAAGTGATTGGGGATGGGACGTTGCTCCAATACGAAAATATTTTTATTGCGGTCGATGTCCGCGTTCACTGCTTAAGGCTAATCCTCTTAAGTAGTCTAGTTAGGGGGATCCAATGAATATATTTCAATTGTCTCGGAGGCAAAAACTTTTTGCTTTCATTCTTTTAGTGCTTGGTGTTTTTGCCGTTCTATATCCATCAAGACCAGCTGCATATACAGGTTATATTGCTGCTTTAGTCCTTATTTTCTTTATTGGCATGCAAACTAATAAAATATTTGCTGCTATTGCAGGCTTATTAACCATCTCAATCGGCCTTGTTTTGCGTAATTTTGTTAAATTAGAAGTTAGCGAAAAAATGATTGAGGCTACGGATAAATATAATACTTTTTTAAGTAAATATTTCTGGTTGTTAATAATAGGCGGTGCTTTAATTGGATTTATTTCTGGAGCGATAGGTGAGATTATTGCAGATGATAAAACAGAACCATTGACAACGAAACGTTTGACAATGATGGCTATTTTGGTTGCTTTATCGGTAATTATCAACACGATGCGCATAGGCTCTATCAGTTTTGGTGGGTTTCCAATCATTTATGCTGGTTACTTTTTAGGTCCTGTTAATGGCTTTTTGGTAGGAGCTGTAGCTGATGTACTTGGCTTTATTGTTAGACCATCTTCTTTTGGCTTTAATCCTTTATTTACTTTAACTTCAGCTTTAACAGGCTTGATTCCAGTAATCATAACAAAATTATTAGGTGAAAAATATCCACAATTAAATTTTTGGAAAGTTTTAGTAGGTATATATACTGGCCAATTTATCACCTCTGTTTTCTTAGCACCACTTTTCCAAATGATTCTTTTTGGCCAAGGGTTTTGGCTATTGGTAGGAAAAGCGGCAATAAAACAAGTTCTTTCTGGTCCAGCATATGCCTTTTTAACGATTACAATTAATGATTCTGTTTCAAAAGTCATCAAAGTAGATTCTAAAAAATTAATCAAAACAGAAAAATAATAAAATGATAACGTCCAATTATTTGCTAATGCCGTGGTTTTTTCAATAAATCATGGCATTTTTCATGCTATTAGCGAATTGAGAAAAATAGTAATACAATATTTTAAAAGTTAAAATGTTAGGAAAAAGAAAATGAAGAAAAATATAGTATCGAAAATATGGATTGTTTTAGCTCTTTTAAGCGGAATATATGGCTTTTTTATATTAGCATTAGGTTCAGGTACAAAATTCTTTTTAATTTGGTTCTGCATAGCTATTATCTTTTCAGGATTTGCTGCTATAAGTTATTTTCATCTTTGGTCGAAACTTCACAAAATTGTAAAAATACTTTTAATTAGTTTCATCATCTTTTCTTTAATTTGTTTTTTGATCATTCAAGCTTTAATTTTCTCTCGTTTTTCTGATCAAGGAATGGATAAATTAAATTATTTAATTGTTTTAGGCGCGCAAGTTTATGAGGATAAACCCAGTGTTGTTCTAAAATTCCGTTTAGATAAGGCTATTGAATATTTGAGAGATAATCCAGAAACAAAATGTATTGTTTCTGGAGGTCAAGGCGAAAATGAGTCTAAACCAGAAGCGGAAGTAATGGCACAATATTTAATAGAAAATGGTATTTCGACAAATCGAATTATTCAAGAAAATCAATCTATGACAACAGAAGAAAATTTAAAAAATAGTATTAAACTTATGGAAGAACAAGCTTCGGTTGGTATTGTGACCAACAATTTTCATCTATTTAGAGCATTGCAATTGGCAAAAAGATTAAATATTAAAAATGTTTACGGAATAGCTGCATCATCAACATTCTTCTATTTACCCAATAATCTTTTGCGTGAATTTTTAGCATATCTCAAATTTCTTTTGCTTTGAGATATGTATAATAATTATTAATGATATAATTAAACTTTTTCTGATAGAAATCTTGATAATTAAAAAATATATATAGAACGATGGAGCGTATTATGGAAAAGAAGAATGAAAGACTTGAAAAACAAATGAACTTTGCCTTGGAAATAGATAAAGCTAAAAATATTTTTCGACAAACTCATTTATCTGATAAAGGTAGAAAAGAAAATGATGCAGAACATTCTTGGCATATGGCCATTATGGCTTATGTTTTGAAAGAATATTCAAATGAGGAAATTGATATTTTAAAGGTTATTTTAATGTGTTTAATACATGATATTGTAGAAATCCTTGCTGGAGATACATATGCATATGATGAAGAAAATATAAAAACACAAGAAAAAAGAGAAAATTCTGCAAAAGAAGAAATTTTTTCTCTTTTACCAGAAAATCAAAGAAATGAATTTATTTCACTTTTTGATGAATTTAATGAGGGAAAAACAGCAGAAGCAAAATTTGCCAAAACAATGGATAATTTACAACCCGTTATGCTTAATGACAGTAATGATGGCATGGATTGGATTGAGCATGCCATACATAAAGATCAAGTTTTACAAAGACAAGCTATTTCTCAGGAAGGTTCCACAATACTTTATGATTACACGATGCATATTTTAGATGAAAATACAAAACAAGGAAATCTTATTAGCTAATGTCTTGCTTTGAATAAAAATACATGCTAAGGTTATAAAATAAAAGTTGAAAAAAGATTTTGAATTGAGATTAATTCAAAGGTATGGGAATACTTAAAAGGGAGGAAATTCATGAATAAACAGAATATCAATATGATGATGTGCATGATGTTTTTTATTCGTGAGGGACTTCTGGTTTAATCTCATATTTTTAATGTGTAAAGAATAAAAGCGGATGTCCTCTAAGACATTCGTTTTTTTTTGGTTATATTCATGGTTGGAAGATTTAGTTATTCATTATAGAATCAATTTAATAAAATAATATTATAAGCTATGGAGGCGTAAGTTGATTACATTTAAACATATTACGAAAAGCTTTGATGAGATTGATGCTCTAAAAGATATCAATTTAGAAATTCATGACAATGATTTTTTTGGCATCATCGGGATGAGCGGGGCAGGCAAGTCGACCTTGATTAGACTCATTAATGGTTTAATTTCGCCCGATGATGGCGAGGTTCTGATTGATGGTAAATCTATTTCTGAGTTGTCACATAAAGAATTAAATACGCTCAGAAATCAAATTGGCATGATTTTTCAACATTTTAATCTGTTAAATCAAAGAACAGTTTTAGATAATGTAGCTTTGCCATTAAAAATCAATAAAATATCCAAAGCAGAACGAGAAGAAAAAGCGACACAAATGCTTCAATTGGTAGGCTTATCCGATAAATTAAAAGCCTATCCTGCGCAATTGTCAGGTGGTCAAAAACAAAGGGTTGCTATTGCTAGGGCACTAGTCAACGAGAATAAACTTTTGCTTTGTGATGAAGTGACTTCTGCTTTAGATCCGATATCCACTCAAAGTGTTCTTGATTTATTAAAAAATTTACAAAAAAAATTAAATTTAACCATTGTCATGATTACACATGAAATGGAAGTCATTGAAAAAGTTTGCAATAAGGTAGCAATACTGGATAATGGCTTTTTGGTAGAAAAAGGTTTGGTCAGCGATATTTTTACTTATCCAAAACATCCCACCACTAAAAAATTATTAGGTATCAATTATTTTCCAGATGGGGAAGATAAGGATCAACAAAATAGTGAGGCGAATAGCCAGTATAAATACCATCTGCGCTTAGCCTTTGATGGCATGAAAACCAATGAGCCAATCCTGGCCGAACTCGTCTTAAGAACTGGTCAAAAATTCAACATTTTACAAGCAGATACACGTTTAATTAATGACAAATCATACGGCCAAATGTTAATCGGTTTGGATAAAATTGACGATTCAATTTTTGAATATTTCGCAGAAAAAAACATTGCCGTTTCATTAGAAAATATTAGCAAAGGAGGAGCCTAAGATGTTTGAATTATTTGCAAAAGAAACCTTAAATACAATAATCATGACCTTTGTTTCTAGTGCCTTTGCCTTTATTGTAGGTGGAGCACTTGGTATCGTCATGGTATTAATCAAAAAAGACGGTTTAAAACAAAACTTAGCTCTATATCGTGTTTTAGATTGGTTGATTAATATCTTTCGATCCGTACCTTTTGTTATTTTGATGTTGTTCTTGATGCCATTCACTAAGATGCTGGTGTCTACTACAATTGGGGTAAAGGGAACCATCCCCCCATTGGCCATTGCTGCCATACCCTTTGTAGCTAGACTAGTTGAGAATGCTATTAATGAAGTTGATAATAATTTGGTCGAAATGGCCAAGTCATTAGGAGCAAACAATTGGCAAATTTTAACAGAAGTTTTAATTCCAGAAAGTTTACCACTCTTAATTCAACAAGGTGCAATGGCCATGGTTACCATTTTGAGCTATGGCGCAATGGCAGGCTTTACCGGTGGTGGTGGTTTAGGTGTTGTTGCTATCAATAATGGTTATTACCGAAATCAAAGCGACATGATGTTGATTTCAATCATATTATTGGTAATCGTTGTACAAATAATTGAAGTTATTGGGAAAACCGCTTCCCGTAAATTAAATAAAAAGAAATAAAAAACTGAAAAAATTAAATAAAAAAGAGAGAGAAAAAAATGAAAAAAATATTAGCCGTACTATTAGTCCTATTTACCTTAGCAGGTTGCTCTAATTCAGCCCCTGCAGAAAATGGGAAAGAAACCGTAGCTGAAACTAAGGTTGAATCAGAAACAGAAGAAAAAGGAACCATAGTGGTTGGTGCATCAATTGTTCCCCATGCTGAAATCTTGGAACAAACGAGAAGTATTTTAGCGGACGAAGGTTATGAATTGAAAATTGTTGAATTTGCAGATTATGTTCAACCAAATCTTGCTTTAGATACAGGTGATTTAGATGCCAATTATTTTCAACATGAACCATATTTAATTTCTTTTAATGAAGAACATAATTTAGATTTAGTCTCAGTTGGAAAGATTCATTATGAACCATTTGGTATCTATCAAGGTCAAAAATCTTCCTTAGATGAATTAGAAAAAGGCGATAAAATCTCTGTACCTAATGATCCAACCAATGAAGCTCGTGCTTTAGGTTTACTTGAAGCAGAAGGTGTGATCACCATTAAAGAAGGAGCTGGACTCAATGCTACAAAATTAGATATTGTAGATAATCCTCATGAAATTGAAATCGTTGAATTAGAAGCTGCTCAATTAGCTAAATCAATTGATGATGTTGCTTTTAGCGTTATTAATGGTAATTATGCTTTACAAGATGGCTTAACGGCTGATCAAGTGATTGCTTTTGAATCTAAAGATTCCGTAGGGGCAGAAACTTTTGCTAATGTTGTAGCTGTTAAAGCAGGGAATGAGAACAATCCTAAAATTATAGCTTTAATGGAAGCATTACAATCCGAAAAGATTAAAACATTTATTCAAGACACCTATGAAGGTGCCGTAGAACCTTCTTTCTAAAATAAATTTAATAACTAAATAACAAACAAAAAAATCCTGATGACTTAGTTTTAGTAAAATCATCAGGATTTTAATTTGAATAAAAATAATTATAAAATACTTATTTTTTGTTTTTCTTTGTTGTTTTTGTAGCAGATTTGCTTGCTTTAGGTGCAGCATTAGGCTTACTTGCTTTTGGTGCAGGTTTAGCTGCAGGTTTTTTTACAACTGGTTTTTCTTGAGGTATTAATTTATATGCTTCCTCTTCACCTATGATTTCAATTAAATAATCTTGAGCTTGTCTTTGAGTTAATTCAATGATTTCTACATCTGAATAACGTGAAGCATATCCACCTTTACCAACTAATAAATATGAGCGAGGTGACTTTGTTTTATACAATAGTTCTTCATAGCCCTCTGGATCGCCAAAATAACCTACGGAATTATGAGCGATGCTTTCAAGTTTTACTCCAAAATCTTTTTGTTCCATTTTAAATTTCCTTTATTTTAATAATTTTAATTTTTGAAAGTTCAAATACTCTCTTTTGCAATACTATAAATGAGAATATATTTAACTTGTATTTTTTTTGTTAAATTTGTTAAAAATACTATAAAATCAAGGCTTTTGAAAAAAGTTTCAAACAAAAAAACAATAAAAGAGAAATGATTATAACGTTTCATATTTGAAGGTTCAACCCTGAAAAATTTTAATATTGCTATAATTAGAGCTTGAATGCCCACTCTCCATTTTTTAATATAGATGTTTTACTGCCATCCTTTTTTACGCCTGTAATATTAAGTTCATTGGAACCAACCATAAAATCAACATGGATTAAGGATCGGTTTGCTCCTAATTTCAGCCTCTGATTATCTGACAAATTTTCTCCATTAATTAATGTTTCTGCATATGATTGTCCTAAAGCAAAATGACAAGATGCGTTTTCATCAAATAATGTCGCTTTAAATAATTTTTCTGTTTTAGAAATAGGAGAAGAATGTGGAACGAGAGCAATTTCACCCAGATGCATCGCGCTTTCGTCAGTATCTAATAAAATTTGTAAAACATCAGCATTTTCAGAAGCTTCAAAATCAACGACTTTACCGTCTTTAAATATTAACTTGAATTGATTAATAATTTTTCCCATTACAGCTAAAGGTTTGGTGGAAGTAACATAACCATCCACTCTATTCCTATGTGGGGTAGTAAATATTTCTTCGGTTGGCATATTAGCCATATACTTTATACCATTAGGTGTTGTTGAAGAACCGCCTACCCATTTATGATTTTCTGCTAAATGGACAGTTAAATTAGTATTGGGCGCTTCGTAAATCAAATATTCGAAATTTTGTTTATTTAACCAATTTTCATATAATTTAAGATATTGATCATGTTTTTCCCAATTTTTAATGGGATCGTTTGCATCGATATGACAACTTTGAAAAATCAAATTCCATAAATTTTCCATTGCTAATTCTTCATCTAAATCAGGAAATAAAATTTTTGCCCAATAAGGTGAAGCGGTATCAGCGACAACCCATTTAATATTACCTTGATCCATGTATTTTTGTAATGGTTCGGATGCTTTGGCTTTTGCTATTTGAGCAGCTCTTAATCTCTCTTCGTTAATATGAGAAAAATAACCAGGATACTCGGAGTTAATGGACATACGATGATAATTGTTTTTCATTAAAGCTACAGAATAATCAACTTTAAAATCTTCAACTTTTTGCAATGACTCAAGTTTTGCATCTTCATAAGCAATGCGTTGTAGTTCATTATCATTAATTTTAATCAAAACATCATTTGCCCCAGCTTGCCAACAGATTTTTGCTATATTTCGGACAAACGGTAAGGAGTCAAGATCACAATTGATTATTATATTATCGTTTTTTTGAACATTAATTCCTACTTTCACGATTGCCTTTGCGTATTTATTCAAAAATTCTTGATTGATTGCCATTAAAAAACCTCTTTCTTATTAAATATAAAATAGAGCCATATCTTAGACTCTCTTATTATGATTTCATTTATTATAGTCTGCTTATGTTTCAAAAACTAATTTTTTAAATACTAATATCCTTATTTAAGAAAAGTGTTTTAGCGGCAGGAACCAGTAACCATAAAACAACAATGCACGTGATAGTTTCAGATAGAAAAGCTCCGCCATTGACAATTAATGAATTTAAAACAGGGGAAATACCTTCTGCATATTCTCCCCAGAAAACAATACCTGCAATAAAATGGAATATATATCTAATAAAGCTTCCCATAAGAGCAGCAAGTGTTGCATACAAACCAATTTTCCCGAAAGATAAGTCTTTTTGGCGTAATGCCTTTTGCATGGGCTTAAACATCAGACCAGCAAAGCCAATAGCTGCAAAAGCAAAAACATATTCAATTAGGACTTGAGGTAAACTTAAAATATAGGCATCACCTACCAGGATTTGCAATATTCCCCAAAGAAAACCACCCATTAAACCAGAACCAACTCCCCAGCGCAAAGCCAACAGAATAATAGGTACCATTTTAAAACTAATCTTAAAACCATGACCGAAAGATGGAATGATAAGATCGAAAATTAATGCTAAAGCTGCAAAAATTGCAATTTCTATGATTCTTCTTATTTGATTTTTTTCCATAAAAAAACTCCCATTTCTAAACGAATGAGAGGAGAATAAAGAACATCTCGACGCAAGGATTATCTTGATCCGATTATTAGGGTTTGTTCTCAGCTCTTATGAGCACCCCTCGTTCGTAATTAATTGAATTGGTTTTGATAATAAGCTATAGGAATAATTTTGTCAAAATTGAATATTTGGTTTTTTTTGTAACATAAAGTCTTTATCTTTCGAGAATTATTAGTAAAATAAATACATGGAATAATTTTAAACGTTTAGGAGGCTTTTATGTCAGAGAAAATCGTTATTGTTGGTGCTAATCACGCCGGTACCGCATGTATTAATCAAATATTAACCTTAAACCCTGAAGCAGATGTTACTGTTTTTGATAAAAATAGTAATATTAGTTTTTTAGGCTGTGGGATGGCACTTTGGATCGGAAATCAAATTTCAACTGGTGATGGCTTATTCTATGATGATAAAGAACATTTAGAATCAATAGGAGCAAAAATTAACTTAGAATCAGAAATTAAAGAAATCGATTATGAATCGAAAATTGTAAAGTATACTGATAAAAATGGAAATTCGGGAGAAGCTAATTATGATAAATTAGTTTTAGCTACAGGCTCAACACCTATTTGGCCACCTATTCCTGGTTTAGATTTAGATTACATTCAAAAAGCTAAGGAATATCAAGATGCTGCAAAAGCAGTTGATGAATTAGAAAATGATGATTCAATTAAAAAAGTTACTGTTGTAGGTGCTGGCTATATTGGAGCAGAATTGGCCGAGGCTTTTGCTTTAAGAGGTAAAGAAGTTACTTTGATAGATGCGCTAGACCGTATTCTTGGTACACATTATGATAGAGACTTTTCAGATGTAATGGCAAAACGTCTACAAGATAATGGTATTAAAATTCAATTAGGTGAAAAGGTTGAACGATTTGAAGGTGAAACTAGAGTCAAAGCGGTTGTCACCGATAAAGGTAGATATGAAACAGACTTGGTCATGTTCTGTATTGGTTTTAGACCCAATAATCAATTAGCAAAAGATCATTTAAAATTATTCAAAAATGGGGCAATCAAAGTTGATTTACATCAACAAACAAGTGATCCATCAGTTTATGCGATAGGTGATTGTGCAACGGTTTATGATAATTCTATTGGTCAAACAAGCTATATAGCTTTGGCTACAAATGCAGTCCGCTCTGGATTAATAGCTGGTTCAAATATCTGTGGCAAAGCTGTTGAATCTAATGGCGTACAAGGCTCTTCTGGTCTCAATTTGTATGGACTTAAAATGGTAGGTACTGGCCAAACAGTTGAAACCGCTGCAGGATATGGAATTGAAGCATTGGCTACAGATTTAACCGATTCACAAAAACCTGCATTTATGGATGAAGTCGGAGCAAATCCAGAAGTTAAAATTCGTATTGTATACCGAAAGGATAATCATGAAGTGATTGGTGCCCAACTTATGTCTGAATATGATATGTCGGGAGTCATTCATATGTTATCTTTAGCCATTCAAGAAAAGGTGACGATAGAGCGTTTAGCTTTATTAGATATTTTCTTTATGCCACATTTTAATCAACCATATAATTACATTACAAAAGCGGCATTAAAAGCTACATTTGAATAAAATTAAATTTGGAAAAGATCATTTATTTCCTTTACTAAATATTTATCTTTCTTTACCATAATGGAGAGATTATAAAAACCGCCTTAAGGCGGTTTTTATTAAAAATAAGAGTTGAGAAATGGCAAAAACTAAAAACAAAGAAATCAATGATGAAATAAATAAATCGAAAATAGAATCAAATTCAAAAAATGAAAACAAAGAGTCAAATGAAATTGATAATAATAAAAAATTTGAAGTTCACTATTTAGAAAATAAAAATAAAAATTTCTTTGTTCGTATATTAATTGTCTTATTAGGATCTGCAATTAGTGCCTTAGCTATGAATTTATTTGCCGAAAATGCAGGACTATTACCTGCAGGATTTACTGGTTTATCAAAATTAATTCAAAGAATATTGCATACTTATTTTAATATATCTGTTCCATTTTTTCCTATTAACATGATCTTTAATATTATTCCAGCCATTCTTGCTTTTCATTTTCTTGGCCGAAATTTTGTGATACTTTCCATTATTTCAGTCATGACGAGCAGTTTATTGATGGATGTGTTTCCAACTTTTCATATCACGAATGATATATTTCTATCTACGGTTCTTGGTGCAGCGATGCATGCTTTCGGTTACATTTTAATTTATAATATTGATGCTAGTGGCGGGGGAATGGACTTCATCACTATGATTATTTCTAATAAGCGCAATATTTCAATTCTAAATTATGTTATGATTCTTAATTTTATCATATTAGCTGTTTCTGCTTTTTTCTTTAGCCTTGAAGCTGCTCTTTATTCAGTTGTTTTTCAATTTATATCAACACAAGTTTTAAATCATGGGTATTTAAGATATCAAAGAAAAACATGCTTTATTGTTACGGATGAAATTCAACCTATAGCTGATGATTTAATGCGCCTAACCCATCATGGAATTACAGTTACTAAAGGCATAGGTTGTTATACAAATCAAGAACAATATTTGCTATATATGGTTGTGAGCCGTAAAGATGTTCGTAATATTCGTAGATATCTTCAAAAAAAATCTCCAAAGGCTTTCTTAAATGTGACTGATTCCGAACAATTAAGCGGTAATTTTTATGTTGACCCCATAGATTAATTAAAAGACTTAAAATAATTGATTTTTTAAATTATTTTTTGTTTATGACACAACAATATCTATCTTTTTTATAGAACTTTATTTTTTTAATCAGATTTTAATGATTTTGTAGTAAAAACACTCAAAACGTTGTTTGCGAAAATGATATAGATAATGTATCATCTATTCACTGTAAGGGTTCAAAGTTAATCAGATATTTTTTCTCTTACTTGATTTTAAATTTAATTCGTTTTACATAGATTTTCGAGGTAATCATTTCATGGGATTAGGAATGAATATGGGCATTGATTTAGGTACTTCCAGTGTCCTCATTTATGTTCGTGGTAAAGGTATTGTCTTGCACGAACCATCAGTTGTTGCAATAAATTCGCGTTCAGGAAAAGTTTTAGCAGTAGGTGAAAGTGCAGCTTTAATGCTTGGCAGAACACCAGAAAATATAGAAGCTGTTAGACCTCTTAAAGATGGGGTAATTTCAGATTATAAAGTGACAGAAGTGATGTTGCGTGCTTTTATTAGTAAAGTATCAACAGGTTTTTTAGCTAGATATTTTAAGCCGTCTATTGTTGTTTGTGTGCCAACGGTTATTACACAAGTGGAACAAAGAGCAGTTGAAAATGCATGTCGTTATGCAGGGGCAAAACATGTTTATTTGATTAGAGAACCAATTGCCGCAGCGATAGGTTCTGGGATTGATATTACTCAAGCCAATGGCTCCATGGTGGTTGATATTGGTGGTGGCACAACTGATATTGCTGTTATATCAATGTGTCAGCCAGTAGTGCATGATTCTTTAAAAATTGCAGGTAATGCTTTTGATCAGGCTATCATCAAATATGTTCGGCGTAAACATAATATATTAGTAGGTGACCAGACTGCTGAAGATTTAAAAATAAATATCGGTTGTGCTTATCCAAGAGAGCAAGAATTAAGCATGGAAGTTAGAGGACGTAATTTAATTACTGGAATGCCTGCTACTTTGACTTTAACAACAACTGAAATGCTGGAAGCATTAGAAGAACCAGTAAATCAAATATTTGATGGTGTTCATAGTGTATTAGAACGGACACCACCAGAATTAATGGCAGATATTTCACAAAGAGGAATTATGATGAGCGGTGGAGGTTCATTACTTTATGGTATTGATCGAATGCTCGAAGCAAAAGTTGGTGTGGAGATTACAGTAGCAGAAGATCCAATTTCTTGTGTTGCGATAGGAACAGGTCTAGCCTTAAATATCATGGATAAATTTGATGCTATCACTGAATAATTTTTTATGAATGATTGATTTTAAAGATTTTCAGTGCATTGGCTTGACCAAATGCAAGAAACAGTTTACTATTTTGTTTGTTCTGAGGAGTATTACCTAATTTTCTGAGAAATTAATCACTTTAAAATAAATACAAATTTAATCATTATCGACAAGAGGAGATTTTTATGTCGCTACCTAAGCTCAAGGGGAAAACCAAGAGTGATCTCATCGAGATTGCACATTTAACGGGTTTACTTACTTCTAAAGAAACTAATCGCATGACGAAAGCTCAAATTTTAGAAGTTTTAGAAAATGCAGATGAGGAACATCAAAAACAAAAAGCGTTTTCTGAAGAAATAGAAAGCATTTTATCCCCTGAGACAAAAAAGACCGATACGGAAACAACAAAAAAGAAAACAACTAGAAAAACTCGTACGGCAAAAAAACCAAAAGAAGATACCAAAATTTCGGATCCAATAACTATCTCAGAAGATTCAAAACAAATTGAATTTTCTGAGATAGAAGAAGAATCTGTAGAATCTTTAGAGATTAAAAATACAGATAAAATTATTAAAGAAGAAGAGAAAAAGCCAGAAACTAAGTCTGAAGAAGTTGATGAAGCTGACGAGAAAAAAATTGTTTCTAAAGAAAAAAAAGAACCAGCAAAAAAACGAAATGTAAAATCCAAAAAAGAAATCTCAGAAGCAGAACCAGACTCCATGAAAGAAGTTGATGAAACTCAATCAGAAACAAAATCTAAATCAACAGAAAAATCAAAAGTAACGGAAGAAACTCAAACAACAGATGAAACAAAATCAGAAGAAAAAACTGAAGTAACGGAAAAATCTGAACCATCTGAAAAAAAATCTGCAATAAGTACCAAAGATAATTCAAGTAAAAAAACTGAGAAACCTAACACTAAAGCAAGACGTGGAAAAGCGAAAGCTACTGAAAAGAAAATTATCGATCTTCCCGGTACTGAATCATCATCAAAAGATAAAAATGAAAATGACCAATCGGTTAAAGACAATTCTAAAAATAAAAAACAAGAAAAAATTGAAGAACAAGAAATAATTTGTGGTATTTTAGAAATTATGCCAGATAATTATGGCTTTTTACGTGTTGAAAATTATTTACAAAGTAATCGTGATTTTTATGTTCCACCACAGTTTATCCGTCGTTTCAACTTGAGAAACGGTGATAAGATTGAAGGTCCAGCAAAAATTCAAAAGGATTCAGAAAAATATCGAGCAATTAGCTATATTAACTTAGTAAATGATTTGCCTCCTGAACAAATGATTCATAGACCACATTTCGATCGTCTAACCCCGATTTATCCTAATGAAAAATACAAATTGGAAACGCATTCTAAAGAATTGGCAACTAGAATGATTGATTTAATTTCACCAATTGGTAAAGGTCAAAGAGGTATGATTGTTTCACCACCAAAAGCCGGTAAGACAATTCTTTTACAAAAAATTGCTAATTCGATTAGTATTAATAATCCAGATACTAAATTGTTTGTTCTTTTGATTGATGAAAGACCAGAAGAAGTTACGGATATGCAACGTTCAATCAATGGTGAAGTTATATATTCTACTTTTGATAAAACACCTGAAAATCACGTTAAAATAACCGAATTAGTTTTAGAGAGGGCCATGCGACTTGTAGAATTAGGTCAAGATGTTGTTATCTTACTAGATAGTATTACACGTATGTCAAGGGCTTATAATTTAACCATTAATCCAACAGGCAGAACATTATCTGGTGGTTTAGATCCTGGTGCTTTACATGGACCCAAACGTTTCTTTGGAGCTGCGAGAAATATTGAAAATGGTGGAAGTTTGACCATTATAGCAACAGCTTTAATTGAAACAGGCTCAAGAATGGATGAAGTTATCTTTGAAGAGTTTAAGGGCACAGGTAATATGGAAGTCGTACTTGATCGAAAATTAGCTGAAAAACGTGTATTCCCGGCAATTGATCTTAATAAATCAAGTACTCGAAGAGAAGATCTCTTGATGACAAAAGAAGAGCTTAATACTGTTTGGGCAATGCGTAAAGCTTTTACAGGATCCGAAACTTTATCGGTTACAGAAACTGTAATTAATTTACTTTTAAAAACGAAAAGCAATGAACAATTTGCAAATTCAATTAGTGTTTCTCTTAAAGATAAAGATTTATTTGAAGCGATGCGTGGTAATCCTGTGATTACACCAAATACGAATGGAAATACAGCAGGAAATAATAATAATAATAATAGAGTCAACACAAACGGAATTAGATAAAATCGAATAATGGAGAATTTTATGCAAAATAAATCAATTTATTTAGCAGCTGGATGTTTTTGGGGTGTTGAAGCTTATTTTCAAAAAATTGATGGTATTCTTCAAACTAAAGTTGGTTATGCCAATAGTAACATGAAAAATCCTGGCTATCATGATGTTTGTTTAGGTAAAACTCATGCAGTTGAAACAACCTATCTTGAATATGATTTAGATAAAATCACTCTCGCTGAAATTTTGACACATTATTTTCGAATTGTTGATCCTGTTCGTATCGATGGACAAGGGAATGATCGTGGTAATCAGTATAGACCAGGCATTTATTATCAAGATGAAGAAGATTTTAATTTCATTTGTGATTTCATTGAAGTCAAAAGAATAGACTATCAAAAGAGTATTGTTATAGAAGTTCTGCATTTAGAGAACTTTTATATAGCGGAAACGGAACATCAAAATTATTTATTGAATAATCCAAGTGGATATTGTCATGTCGATTTAAATAAGGCTTTAAAACCTTTTAAACAGCTTGAATTAGAGCGAATGGCGCAAGCTAAAGAATTATATAGCAAAAATATGCTAGATCCTAATAGGGCAATTCAATCAAAAAATGATGTAGAGAATCCTTATCAAAAAGAAATTGAGCAATTAACCACTTTACAATATGCTGTAACACAACAAGCGGATACCGAAAGACCATTTAATAATTTATATGATCAACATTTTTCTGAAGGAATTTATGTTGACATTGTGAGTGGGGAACCATTATTTAGTTCTATTGATAAATATGATTCAGGTTGTGGTTGGCCTGCTTTTACAAAGCCTATTGATAAGGAATCCGTACAATATTTTGAAGATACAAGTTTTAATCGCATAAGAACTGAAGTCAAAAGCCAAAAAGCTAATTCTCATCTTGGACATGTTTTTGCAGATGGACCAATTGAATCGGGTGGTTTACGTTACTGCATTAATAGTGCTTCCTTGCGATTTATCCCTTTAGAAAAAATGGAAGAAGAAGGGTATGGTTCATTAATTCCTTTTGTGAAAAATAAATTGGATTAATATTTAGATTTTAATTTGAACATAAAAAAACAGATTAAGTAAAATTAATCTGTTTTTTAAATATTTAATAATTTTTTAAAATTACTTGGTGATTAAATATAAAATAATAGTTAAAACAGCAAATAAGATTGCAAAAATAGCAGTTAATCTTTTTAGAATCTGATCTTTAGTTTTGGATTGACTATTACCAAAAAATGTATCAGAACCACCTTGAATTGAACTACCTAAACCTTGTGAATTGCCTTCTTGCGAAATAACCAATCCGACTAAAACGATAGCGACAATAATTGTCAAAACAGAAATGATAATTGCTATTGTACCCATTATGAACTCCTAAATATTCTATAATAAGAATATATGTCTTATAAAAGATGGTGGGAGTTACAGGGCTCGAACCTGTGACCCCCTGCTTGTAAGGCAGGTGCTCTCCCAGCTGAGCTAAACTCCCATCATGGTGCCTGGTGTCGGAATCGAACCAACGACACGGGGATTTTCAGTCCCCTGCTCTACC
>DIRM01000039.1:47997-52494 GCA_002427545.1 Mageeibacillus sp. UBA5436
CCGACTGAGCTATCTGGGCAAATCACAACCGGTCCTTGCGGACCGGTTATGTGGCGACGCAGAAGGGGCTCGAACCCTCGACCTCCAGCGTGACAGGCTGGCATTCTAACCAACTGAACTACTGCGCCGTATTTGCATCAAAATCAAATGCTTGATTATATTATCAAAGCAAAAATATAAAGTCAACCATTTTTACTTTAAAAATAAGGAAAAACCAAAATTAAAATTTATTCCTTACTTAAATTATGGATATTTTGTAACAATTGTCAACAAAAAAGGCTGTATGCATCAATCTAATCTCAAATAGGTTATAATGATTTGATAAAAATTATATATTTTTTAAAAAACATAAATAATAAAATAAATTATATTAAGGAAAAATAATGACAAATTTAATTGGCGTGCTTAGACAAATAGGCGATGATGGGATAGTAGAATTAGATCGTAAAGATGAATCTATAGGAAATCGAATTTTTATTCCTAGACAATTTTTAAATGGTGCACCTTATAATATGAAGGTAATGGTCGAAAAAAAAGGTGTGGATACCAAAGGCGAGGTTTATGGTTCGATTACTGAAGTCATAGGCGAAGAGAATAATCCTGATGTCGCTATTCTTTCTATTATGAAATTTTACGATTTGCCAGAAAAATTTCCCCTAAAAGTCATTCAACAAGTTGAGAGCTTTGGAAAAACAATTTCTTCAAATGAAATTGATTCTGAAATAAAAAAAGGAAGAATCGATTTACGAGATTTAGAAACCATAACGATTGATGGTGAAGATGCCAAAGATTTGGATGATGCTATTGATATCAAAAAATTAACAAATGGTAATTTCCGTTTATATGTACATATTGCAGATGTCAGTCATTATGTTAAAGAAAATAGTCCTTTGGATCTTGAGGCAAATAAAAGAGGCAACAGTATTTATTTAGTGGATCGTGTTATTCCCATGTATCCACCACAATTATCAAATGGTATTTGTAGCTTAAACCCCAATCAAGATCGTTTTGCATTGACTGCAGATATGGAGATCAATCAAAAGGGCAAGATTGTAGATGGTAAACTTTACCCTTCTATTATCAAGAGTAAAGTCAGAACTTCTTATCATGAGACGCAAGCAATTCTTGATGGTGAAATGGTAGCTTCTGATCGACCGAGCTGGTTTTCTGAAAAAGTTTTTTTGATGAAAGAATTAACAGATATCTTACAAAAGATGCGAATCAAAAGAGGTGCTTTAGAATTTGAATTTCCAGAGACAAAAATTGATTTGGATGAAAAAGGTCATCCTGTAAAAATTTATGCAGAACCTGATTTATATACAAATCATCTAATCGAATCATTTATGATTGCAGCCAATGAATTTACGGCTGAAATTGCAGAAAAAAATAAAATAGCAGTTTTATACCGCGTACATGAATTACCTGATGTTGAGAAATTGAATAATTTTAAAAAATTAGCAAAACGATTTAATATAAAATTAAAAATTAGTGAAGAACCCAAACCAATTGAACTGGCTGCGGCGATTCAACAAATGAAAGATGAGCCTTATAGTCAGACATTGTCAACATTATTATTAAGGACTTTGGCGAAAGCTCGTTATACAGAAAAAAATCTAGGACATTTCGGATTAGCTTCTCATCATTATTGTCACTTCACAGCTCCAATTCGACGCTATTCGGATACGTTAACTCATCGTAATTTAAAGTTATGGCTTTTAGAAAATAAAAAATTTGATAATAATGATTTTGAAAAAGTTAATTCCATTGGAGAACATGTTTCAGAGACTGAACGTACGGCGATAGAGGTAGAGAGAGACACCGTTGATCAAAAAGCAGCTGAATATTATGCGGATAAAATTGGTGAAATTTATAAAGGCAAAATTTCTGGATTCTCACCAGCGAGCCTTTTTGTACAATTAGAAAGTAGTATAGAAGGCGCTTTATTTTATAGAACTTTGGAAGGCTATTATGAATATGACCCTGAACAATTAATTGCTATAAATCGACATAATGGTGATATACTGGCCATCGGCCAAGATGTGACGGTACAAGTAGCTTCTGTCGATATCAATAGGCGTTTTATTGATTTTACTTTAATTAATCATGCGACGGCAGAAGTTGCCCGTAATAAAAATTCAAAACAGGGTAAATACCATAAAAAGAATAAAGACAGTAATGGTAAAACAAAACGCAGGCCGAAATTGGATAAAAAAAGAAAAAAGCCTTCTGACAAGACAAATCAAAAAAATAATAATAAGCCTCAACAAACGAGAACCCGAAAGAAAAAAACCAATAAGCAAAAAAGAGGCAAAAGGAGATAATAATTGCCAAACTTATATATACATGCTTTAGGATGCAAGACAAATCATTATGAAAATCAAGCCATTGCCCAAAAATTACAAGAACATGGCTTTGAATTGACAGATAATATAAAAGATGCAGATGTTGGCCTTTTAAATACTTGCACAGTGACAGCAGAAGCAGGACGTAAATCCAGACAATTTTTACGGAAAATGAAAAAACAAAACCCGAAGATTCTTGTTGTAGCTATGGGTTGTTATGCTCAATTAGAAGATGTTTCAGAAATTGCTGATCTCGTGATTGGCACTGATCATCGAAATTCTGTTTTAAACTTAATTCAAGAAAGAATAAATCAAAAAGAAAATAGAGAAGATATAAAAGATTTTACAATCGAATTAGAAGAAGATTTAGCTCCAATTGGCAAAGCCAGTCAAGAAACACAATACGAAGAACTTGGAATTATTCAAAAACAGAGTGATACTCGTGCTCAAATAAAAATACAAGATGGTTGTAATGCATTTTGTACATATTGTGCTATTCCTTTAGCGCGTGGTAGAGTACGTAGTCGCTTACGTGAAAATATAATGAATGAAGCGAAAGCTTTGATTAAAAATGGACATAAAGAAATCGTATTAACAGGTATACATATTTGTTCTTTCGAAAAAGAACTTGGAAGAAATAGCGAAGCTTTAGCAGAACTTTGCATAGAACTTAATACATTAGATGGTTTAGAGAGAATCCGCTTAGGTTCTTTAGAACCTTTATCAGTTAATAAAGAATTTTTGAATATTCTGAAAAATGCAGATAAAGTTTGTCCACATTTTCATCTTTCTTTACAGTCTGGAAGTGATAGCGTTTTAAAACGCATGAAAAGAAATTACAATACAGCACGATATCGTCAAGTAGTCGAACAGATTCGTGAAATTTATGATCAACCAGCCGTTACAACAGATATTATGGTAGGCTTTCCAGAAGAGACAGATGAAGAATTTGAAGAAAGTCTTGAATTTGTCGAGGATATTCAATTATCTCAATTACATGTTTTTCCTTATTCGGTAAGACCTGGAACCAAAGCTGCAAAAATGCGACAAATATCGACAAATACAGTAAAAAATCGTGCTGATTTGATGCTAGATAAAGGAAAAGTTTTGCATGCTGCCTATGCTCGAAAATTTATTGGCAAAGAACAACGTGTTATTTTAGAAGATGTGGTTGGTAATTATATTCGGGGTTTTAGCGATCAGTATTTACGCATCTATTTACCAAAAACAGCAGGAAAAAGTGGAGAAATAAAAAAAGTTATTGTTAAGAGAGAAGAAGATGCTAATTTATTTGTAGACTAAAAGAATATGGCTAGAAATGTAAGATGTTTAATTAATTGAAGATTGTGGTAAAATAGTATAATTATGATAATTGTGTGAAATGGGGATTTAATATGACAAATCAAGAAACTGCAAGATTTTTAATGAGCACGAATCGAAAAGCAGAAGCTGCCAAGATTATGACACAGGTTATGTCTGCTTTAGAAGAAAAAGGCTATAACCCCATAAATCAATTGGTAGGCTATTTTATCTCTGGTGATCCGACTTATATTACAAATCATCAAAATGCGCGTGCTATTATTCGCAAAATGGAAAGAGATGAATTACTAGAAGTGATTATAACTTCCTATTTAGATGATATTAAACAAGATAAATCAGAATAATCGATATAGTATTGAATATGATGCAAAGATATTTAGCTATTGATTATGGTACTGTTCGAGTTGGTTTAGCCATTAGTGATCCACTCGGAATTATTGCGACTGGATATAAAACTATAAATCATCGCGGAAAAGACATGACAGAAATAGTTGATGAAATTATCTTAATTATTAAAGAAAAAGAAATTAGCAAAATTATCCTAGGGATGCCTAAGCGAACAGATGGTAAAATAGGCGAAAAAGAAGAACAAACACATTTGTTTGCTGAAATTTTAAAAGATAAAAGTGGATTAACCCCGATTTTTTTAGATGAAAGATACACAACGGTCATTGCTCATCAATATATGAATAAGTTGGGGACAAAACCAGACAAAAAAAAGGAAATTGTCGATCAAATTGCTGCTGAAATTTTATTACAAAATTATTTAGATAAAAACAAATAAAAATTTATATAATCTATTTCTGCTTTGAAATGGCTCTGTTAACTAAAGATG
>DIRM01000030.1:0-10215 GCA_002427545.1 Mageeibacillus sp. UBA5436
TTCATGAAAAGCGACTAGTCCTTGCCTATTAAAAATATATTTATGATTAAAATTCATAATTAACAATCGAGTAAAGGAGTAACTTCGCATGTCAAAAACTCAACAATCTAAAAATGGTTCATCTAGGGCCGTAATTATAGAAATCATAATGTTTTTTACCTATGCTTTCTTTGCGGTCAACTGGATTGCAGGTAGCACATTAACACCTGAAATAATGAATCATTTTGGTTTAACGGAATTCGCTTCCGCTACATTTATTTCAAATGCAATTACCATTGCAAAAATCATCGGCAATTTTTTAGCTGCCTCATTGCTAAATAAATTATTACCTAAAAAAGCTATTGGGCTCGCCTCTTTTTTAACTTTTACAGGTAGTTTATTAGCAGTGTTTGCCCCCGCATATTGGGTATTCATCTTAGGACGTTTTATTATGGGCTTTGGTGGCGCACTATTTGTCGTTTATTTCAGCCCTGTTGTTGTAAATTATTTTTCACCTGATAAAAGACCAACTGTAAATGCAATTAATAATGTTGCCTATAATACTGGTAGCATTATTGCTCTTCTTATTGTTGGGCCAGTTATTGCTTGGTTGAATACTTGGCAAGCAAGCATGGGTTTCTTCGCCACAATTAGCGGTGTTCTCTTTGTGCTTTGGCATTTCTTAGGTGAAGATTTTGAACTGAACAGCAATGCAGGAAAAATTGATCAACAATCTTATACAACTAAAGATGCCTTGAAAGAAAAAGTTAATTGGCTATTACCTTTAACTTATTCTGGTTTATTAACTCTTTATATTGTTTTGCTTAATATGTTCCCTTTAACAAAAACAGCAGCAATCGGTGGCAAAACCCTCAGTACCTTAATGGCTGTTGGTGGTGTCATTGGTTCCGTAATAGCAATTGGGCTATCTAAAGTTTATTCTAAAAGAAAACCAGTCATTATCATTTGTGGTATTTTAATGACCGCATTTGGTGCAATTATGCTCAAAACAACATCACCTTCTCTGGCAATTGTAACCGCTCTCTTAATCGGTATTTTCATGTTTTTACCAGTTACTTCTTTGGTCATGATTCCTGTTGAATTACCAGGTATGACACCAAATAAAGTTACTGTTGTTATGGGTGTTTTCTGGGCTATCGCTTACATTATTGAAACTATCGTCTACTATATTTTAGGTTTTGTTGTAGATGCTAAAGGTTATTCTACCGCAATTTGGATTGCGCTCATATTTAGTTTGACGTTTTTTATTGGTGGTCTCCTCTTGCCAGAAACTGGCAAAGATTAAAACGCCTGAAAATAACAACAAAACATTTAGGATTCTAATAAGTTTAAGTACCTAAAAGTACATTCAAGAAAGGAATATTTATAAAATGACAACTTTTCAAGAACAATATAATGCTAAATTAAAAACAGCTTCAGAGGCTTTAGATTTAATTAAAGATAATGATTATATTTTTAGTGCTCAAGCAGCAGCAGAACCAATTGAAATTATGTCTAATCTACAACATTTAAAAGAAACTGGTGTTAAGAATTGTATATTGACAACCACTTTACCAATTCGTGATTATCCTTCATTCCACGATCCTGAAATGAAAGGTGTTTTAGATCATCTTACCTGGTTCTTATCAGCTGGTTTACGTAAATCTTATCAAGAAAAATTAGTTAGTCCTGTTCCACAAAGATCAAATACCGCTTTATCCAAAGCTTTAAAGCGCTGTAAACATGAAGGTAGAAGACCAGTTGTTATTGCAACTGTATCCCCTATGGACGAACATGGTTATATGTCTTTCTCAATCAGTTCCATTTATGAAATGGATTTAGTTCAGAAGGGAGCTTTGACAATTGTTGAAGTCAATCCTAATTTTCCTCGTACATTTGGCGATACTCAATTACATGTTTCAAGAGCAGACGCTATTGTTGAGGCCAATCACCCTATTCCAATTTCTAATATTCTTCCTTATACAGAAAAAGATGCTACGATTGGCAAATATATTGCTGATTTAATAGAAGATGGCTCCACTATACAACTTGGAATTGGTAATATTCCAAATGCTGTTGCCCATGAACTGAAAACTAAAAAACACCTTGGTATTCACACAGAAATGTTTACTGAAACCATGATTGATCTTATTGAATGTGGAGCTGTAGACAATACACAAAAAGGTATGGATGAAGGATATTCAGTTTGTTCTTTTACAATGGGCAGCCAACGTCTCTACGACTACGTCAATAACAATCCTAGTGTTCTATTTAAATCTTGTATGTATACTAATAATCCATATGTCATTGGTAAGTTAAATAAGTTTATCTCGATTAATGCAGCTTTGGAAATGGATTTATTTGGCCAAGCTGCTTCCGAGACAGCCAATGGTTTACCATGGTCTGGAACAGGTGGTCAATCTGAAACAATCATGGGTTCAGAGATTTCTGATGGAGGAAAATCCTTTCTAGCTTTCCATTCAACCTATACTACAAAAGATGAAAATGGTAATAAAGTTTTAAAATCTAAAATAGTTCCTTATTTAACTAAAAACTCTGCTGTTACAACTAGCCGAAATGATGTTGATTATGTTGTAACTGAATATGGAGTTGCTTGGTTAAGCGATTTAAGTATTGGTGAACGTGCAAAAGCATTGATCAAAATTGCTCATCCTGATTTTCGAGAAGAATTAACTCGTCAAGCAGAAGAAATGCACATTTGGTAAAACAAATAAGGTCAAAACAAAAGAATCTTTGATTTTGTTTTCCTAAAAAATATCCTCTAAAACCTTTTTTAGCCCTTAAAATTTTGATTTTTAAGGGCTTTTTCTCTTTTTATATGAAAACTTTAATAAAAAACTTGACAAGAATATCTGCTAATAATTAAGCTTTGATAAATAGGTATAAGCATGCCTCTTTAATTTGATTTCGATATAGATTATTTTATGGAATAAATCTTTTTTATAAAACACCTAATCTATTAGATCGAATAAAATTAATTTGGCTTGATAAGGAGCAAATTTCTGGACACTAGTCATATAATACAGATTATTATTTTTATTCTGTGTATTCTACTATCTGCATATTTTTCATCAGCTGAGTCGGCATTTACTACTGTTAATATTATTAATATTCGCAACTTAGCAGAAGATGACAATAAAAAAGCTAAAATCATTTTACCTTTAATTGAAGATCATAATAAATTAATGAGTACAATTTTGATTGGCAACAATTTAGTCAATATCCTGGCAGCATCTCTGGCAACTGCATTTAGCATAGACATATTTGGTGGTATTGCTGTTGGAATTACAGTAGGTATTGTCACTTTGATTGTTTTAATTTTTGGTGAAATTATGCCAAAAGCATTGGCTGTCAAAAATGCGGAAAAAATTTCTTTATCTAAAGCAAATAGCATGAGGTTTTTTGTTGTTATTTTATCTCCTATTACCTTCATTCTTTTGAAAATAAGCAATATATTAGCTAAAGTCTTTGGCAATAAAAATGAGGAACATAAACCTTTTGTGACTCAGGAAGAACTCATATCATTAGTTAATATGGGTCATGAGGAAGGTGTTTTAGCCGAAGATGAAAAAGAGATGTTAGAAAATGTATTTGAATTTAAGGATACACCTGTGCGAGCAATTATGACGCCACGTCCAGATATTATTTCTATCGATTCGAATATTTCATATTCAGAATTAAAACAATTATTTCGCGAAGATTTTCATTCTAGATTACCCGTTTGCGAAGAAAGTCTAGATAAAATTATCGGCTTTATTCATGTCCGCGATTTTGCCATTCAAGATTTTAATGATGAAAATTTTGATTTAACCAAAATTATTCGTAAGCCTTATTTTACCTATGAATTACAAAGTGTCACTAAATTACTTAAATCGATGCGTCAAGAACATATACAATTGGCTATTGTTTTAGATGAATATGGTGGTACTGCAGGTCTTGTATCTATTGAAGATTTAGTCGAAGAAATCATCGGCGAAATTGAAGATGAACATGATCTGATGGAACAGGATATTAGTAAATTAAATGAGCAAGACTATTTAATCGATGGCAGCACCAATATTGAAGATGTCAATGATTATTTTGATTTTGAACTTCCTGAAGATGATTATGATTCTATCGCTGGCTTTCTTTATAGTGAATTTGATCGAGTGCCAAAAGAGAATGATTCTATCAATTATCAAAATTTACGCTTTACCGTCAAGAAAATGATTAAAAATCGAATTGAAACCATATTTCTACATATATTAACGGATGAAGAAATAGAGGTTTTAAAAGAGAAAAAAGAAGCCGAAAACAACAAAGAAAATGAAATCCAAGCATCAAGTGATGATTAATTTTTCTTTAAACATTCAAATCACGCCATAAATCATTAAAAAACTATAAGCCTGGCATTATCTTTCCATCAAAAGTTTAAGCCAAAAATAGGTGTTTTCTTGCGTCATATCATCAAAAACGCCTAAAAACTTAGCGGCATAAGATCCTAAATTGTCGTATAGAGAATCTATATTTTTTAATTCTATCAAGGTATAATCTCTAATCTCAGTTAATGAATCCCAAAGCGCATCTAAATTATGACCATAATATTCAGGTAATTCTAATTTATCTTTTAGAAATTGATGTAATTCTTTTTCATTTTTTATATCTTTAAAATCTAATGTAATTAATCGCATAAATAATAAACTCGACTCCCCATTATAAATAATTGTTTTTTTACAAAATCGTTAAATATCTTTTCATTAATAAATCTGTTCAAAACTAGCATAATGATCGTCTGTGTAAAAAATCAAGCCATCATTCGAATAAACAAGACGTTTCGCATTACGCGTACCGCTAAAATAATCAATATCACATTCATAATATTGTCTACCTGTTTCTTTTGGCAATTGGCCTTCTCTATTACCAAATTTGTCCCCACCAATACTCATACCTGGCGCTACTTCATTTAAATTGCCTTTTTGTGGATTCCAGCCTAAATCATAAGCTTCATCTTTCGTTATATAATTGATGGGTAATTCTTGAAATTCATATAAATAGAGAGAAACCTCATCGCGCGAAGTATATGGCTCGCCATAAACGATTTTTGTATTTTGGCTTTGCTTCTCTGTTTGAGCAATCTGAGCATCTGAAGTTTTCTCGTTTTCTCCTAATTTTGAATTCTCTTCAATAGCTACTGTGGTTTCTACATTAGTAGCAGTCAGTTCTTTATTTGAGACTTGACCGCATGCTATCAATCCAAAAATTAAAGTTAAGATTAAGACAAACAAGCCAGCCTTTTGAAAGATCATGTTTTTCTTCATTATTCTTTTTTCTCATTTCTATTTTTTTGACAAACTTGGCTTAAGCTTGTCTAAACTTTTCATTCGAACTATTATTATTTTAATCGAAAGAATCGATAAGAACAATTAGAAAACAAGGAGAAAAATATGCTCGTCAAAAAAACTGATAGTGAAATTTTACAATACGCTTTAGAATATTTTCAAGATTATATTAAATATGAAAGCACCTCTGATCCTAAAAATCCAAATTGCCCTTCTAGTGAAAAAATCTGGATCTTGGCCAAAAGAATCAAAGCTGATTTAGAAGAATTAGGTTTAAAAGTAGAACTGGATAAAAATTGCTATCTTTATGCCACTTTACCGAGTAATTTACCAAGTGGTCAAAAGGCTAAATATACTTTAGGTTTAATTGCTCATATGGATACTTCACCTGATATGAATGGCAAAGACATTAAGGCAAGACGTTTAAACTATACTGGTGATCCAATTATTTTAAATGAAAAACATGATAATTTTCTAAATCAAAAAGAAGAAGCCATTGTTTTATCTGAGGACTTATTCCCTAATTTAGCAAAATATAAAGATCAAGATATTATTGTCACCGATGGGCATACTTTACTTGGTGCTGATGACAAAGCTGGTTTAGTAGAAATTATGGCTTTAGTCAAATATTTAATTAATCATCCAGAAATTCCACATGGTGATTTAAAAATTGCTTTTACACCTGATGAAGAAATCGGCCGTGGTGCAGATTTATTTGATGTTGAAAAGTTTGCTGCTGATTATGCTTATACGCTTGATGGTTCTGTTCTAGGTGAAATCGAATGGGAAAACTTTAATGCTGCAGCTGCTGTCATTGATATTAAAGGTTTAAGCGTGCATCCAGGTTCTGCTAAAAACAAAATGCGAAATGCGATGACTTTAGCAGCACAATTCATTTTAGCCATGCCAGAATCCGAAACACCAGAAAATACAGAAGGTGTCGAAGGTTTTTATCATTTAGTAGAAATGAATGGTAATGTCGAAGATGCTCGTTTAGAGTATATTATCCGTGACTTTGATAAAGAGAATTTTGCAAAGCGTAAATCTTTTATGCAAGAATTAACTGCAAAATTTAATGAATCATACCCTGATGAAAAAGTATTTAGCTGTCAAATTCAAGACTCTTATTACAATATGAAAGAAAAAATCGAGCCGCATCGTTTTCTGATTGATTTTGCTAAACAAGCCATGCAAGAAATTGATATTGAACCGATTGAATTACCCATTCGCGGAGGAACCGATGGTTCAAGATTATCTTTTATGAGTTTGCCTTGCCCCAATCTCTTTACTGGCGGCGAAAATTTTCATGGAAAATACGAATATTTATCCGTAGAAACCATGCAAAAAGCTTTAGACACCATCGTTATTTTGGTACAAAAATTTATATAAGCTGATTTAATTGCTCAAAAATATTGGCTGGATTTTGATAGTTTTCTAAATACAGATCACAAGTATTCATTAAATCTTTTTGAAAATAGTGATTGACTTGATCAAAGATACCAGCCGTAATAAATTTTGCTGATTTGGCTGTTTTTACGGCATGTAAAGCATCTTCAACAATGACGCTTTTTTCTGGCTTGGCTTGAAGTTTTCTAGCTGCTTCTAAAAATACAGCAGGGTCTTCTTTGCCAATGCCAACATCAGCTACCGTTACAATACTAGAAAAATAATCGAGCATATTGTTTTGTTTTAAACCAGCATAAGTTGAATCTTTATTCGTTACCGTTGCCACAGCCAATGGTATTTCTTTACTTTTTAAAAACTCTAAAAAATCTTTAGCACCGGGTTTCTCTTTAACTTGATTTTCATAAAAACGATGCGCTATTTCTGCCATTTCATCGACCATCTCTGGCACTGTTTTATCAACCTGATAATGATTAATAAAATATTGAGCCGATTGTGCTGGTGTCATGGCAAAAAGATCTCGATCTATTTTGTCTTTTGCCTCAATTCCAAGCTCTTTTAAATATAATCTGCCAAAATTTTGCCACATCGGCATTGAATCTAAAAGCGTACCGTCTAAATCAAAAATAATTGCTTCAACCATTTTAAATATTCCTTTATATCTTCATTTAACAAATGTAATTAATTTTTATTATTTTTTAATTATAAATACTTTGTCATAAAATGGAATTAAAACCAAATTTTAACTATTAATGAAATAATCGTATATAATTAAATTTACATTTAAAATTTAAGAAACATTGTACTATAAAATCTAATAATATATTGAAAGAATAATCATTTTATGAAAAATACATTTGGAAACAGTATCAATTTAACAATATTTGGTGAAAGTCATGGACCAGCAATAGGTACCGTTTTAACTGGTATGGCTCCTGGCATAGAAATCGATCTAGATTTCATAAAAAACCGATTGGCAATGCGCGCTCCACAAGCTCAAATTTCCACGGCAAGACAAGAAAAAGATGCTTTTCAAATTCTAAGTGGTGTATTCGAAGGTAAAACAACAGGTGCGCCAATCACTATTATCATCCCCAATCAAGATGTAAAAAGCAAAGATTATCAAAAATCTTTATTGCGCCCTGGACATGTCGATTATGCAGCCTATGCTAAATATCATGGTTTTCAAGATTGGCGTGGTGGCGGTCATTTTTCAGGCCGAATTACGGCTTCTCTGGTTGCTGCTTGTTCTATTTGTGAAAAAGTATTATTAGATAAAAATATTATCATCGCTTCTCATATCAAAGAATGTGCTGGTATTTCAGACAGTGATATGCTATCTCTTTTTGAAAAAGATAATGCTTTTGAATTGTTAAACGCCTTAAATCAACAATATTTTGCAACCATTGATTCAGTAAAAGGTGAACAAATGCAAGCGGCTATATTAAAAGCAAAATCTGAGAAAGATAGCGTTGGTGGTATCTTGGAAACAGTCATTTTAGGTCTTGAAGCTGGAATTGGTGAACCGTGGTTTGATAGCCTTGAAAGCCAATTATCTCATGCCCTTTTCTCTGTACCAGCTGTAAAAGGAGTTGCTTTTGGTGATGGATTTAATTTTGCTAAATTAAAGGGTAGTGAAGCCAATGATTCTCCTATGATCAAAGAGTCTATTAGCCAATCAAGACCTGGTCAAATGGAATCAAAGCAAGATCCCATAAACTCTATTGGCTTTGCATCTAATCACAATGGCGGTATCAATGGCGGAATTAGTAATGGCATGCCGATTGTTTTTTCTACAGCCATTAAGCCAACTCCATCTATTGCTAGAGAACAAAAAACCGTTGATATTGAAACCTTACAAGCCGCTAATCTAGAAATAAAAGGACGCCATGATCCAGCTATTATTCATCGCATTAGGCAAGTTATCAATTCCATTAGTGCTTTTGTCATCTGTGATTTTTTAGCCTTAAGACATGGTACAGATTATTTAGCCAATAAAAATGAATAAAATAGAGTAAAAAGATGACAAAAAATAAATTTAATTTTGAATATGGATTAATCGGAAATCCTTTAGAGCAAAGTTATTCACCAACTTTACATAAAATTTTCGGCCAATATGATTATCAATTATGTCCATTAGAATCCTCGGAATTGGATGCCTTTTTTGAGGCATCACAGTTTAATGCCACTAATGTGACTATTCCTTACAAAGAAGCCGTTATTCCTTATCTGGACGATATTGATCCATTAGCCAAAACCATTCAAGCTGTCAATACGATTGTCAATATTGAAGGCAAATTGATGGGTTATAATACCGATATTTTGGGTATGAAAGCTCTATTGGAGAAAAATCAAATTTCCTTATTAAATAAAAATATTTTAATTCTGGGAACAGGCGGCACAGCGAAAACAGCTAAAACCTTATGTCAAGAACTGAAATCCCGAAATATTTATTTGGTTAGCCGGAAAAAAACAGACGATACGATCACTTATCAACAAGCTCAACAAATTGACGATATCGAAATTATTATCAATACGACACCTCTTGGCATGTATGGCGAAACATTAGATCAAACCCCAATATCACTTGAGTCTTTTAAAAAGTTAGAAGCTGTTGTTGATGTTATCTATAATCCTTTGAAAACAAGATTCATTTTAGAAGCTGAGTCTAAAGGAATAAAAACTTGTAATGGGTTATATATGTTAATTATGCAGGCCTATTATGCCTCGCAATTATTTTTATATCATGAAATTATTGCTGATCAAATAAGTTTAAAACTAGCTGATCAAGTTTATCAACAATTATTATCAGAAAAAGCAAATATTGTTTTAATCGGTATGCCTTCAAGTGGAAAAACCACTATTGCTAAACTTTTAGCTAATATAACAAAACGCCCTCTTATCGATACGGATATGCTTATTGAAGAGCGCGAACATCTTCATCCTGCTGAAATCATTCGACAAAAAGGCGAAGCTTATTTCAGGCAAATTGAACAAGAAATTATTTCTGATATTGCCTATCATTCAGGTCAAATTATTGCCACAGGTGGAGGTAGTATTCTCGCCACAAAAAACCAGGCGGCTTTAAAAGCCAATTCAAAAATTTATTTTTTAGATCGTCCATTAGACGAATTAAAACCAAGTGCCTCAAGACCGCTTTCTTCTACTTTTTCAGCTTTAGAAAAGACTTATCAGGCACGTTATCCAATATATAAAGAATTAGCTGATGAAATCATTGTCATAGACAAATCAGCCTCAGAAATTGCAAAAAAAATAAAGGAAGTACATTATAATGTCAATTAAAAATCAAAATCATGAACCAGCTTATGAACATGAACATAAACATGAACATTTCCATTTTTTAATAATCAATGGTCCTAATATCAATTTATTAGGTATACGCGAACCAGATTTATACGGCAAAGAAAATTATGATGATTTGGCTAATCTCGTCTATGATGCCGCAGACAAAAATAATTGGCATATTGATTTT
>DIRM01000030.1:10375-11017 GCA_002427545.1 Mageeibacillus sp. UBA5436
AAAAATAATTGGCATATTGATTTTTATCAATCCAATCATGAAGGCGATATTGTAGATAAGCTACAAGAAGCTTATTATGCCCAATTTGACGGCATTGTGATCAATGCAGCAGCATATACGCATACGAGCATCGCTATTGGAGATACTTTAAAAGCGATCTCTATTCCAACCATTGAAGTACATATTACAGATCCGGATATGCGCGAGCCATATCGCAAAATTAATTATATACGTGAAGCTTGTGTTCATACAATTTCAGGCCAAGGTATTGATGGCTATGTGATGGCTTTGGAGGCACTCGAAGATTATCTAATAAAGGGAAAATCTTGATCTAAAATCGATATTTTAAATTAAAACAATCTAAACAAAAATTAATTATTTTTGCTTGATAATTGTTTATCAATTTGTTCAAAATGTGATAATCTTATTACAATATTGTT
Organism: Mageeibacillus sp. UBA5436; assembly: GCA_002427545.1. Taxonomy (GTDB): domain Bacteria; phylum Bacillota; class Clostridia; order Saccharofermentanales; family DTU023; genus UBA5436. Next base: position 10,816 of record DIRM01000030.1, read on the forward strand.
ACATATTAGATTTGTTTTGTGTGATATGTTAATAAATTTCTTATAATATGGGGAGAGAATATGAAGGAATTTTTTTACAAACTCAAAGATAAACTCAAAGCTGTAAAGCATTTGAATTATATACTCATTCTTTTGATTTGGTCTATTTGTATCTTCTATGCACTAATTCCAAAAGGTCCAAAACAAGTTAAAAATATTATAA
>DIRM01000045.1 GCA_002427545.1 Mageeibacillus sp. UBA5436
AAACGCAACCGCAACCAGATTAATTGATTGTGCCCACATATAATCTGCCTGTCTAGTATAGAAAATCATAAATATTACGAAAGCCATATAAGAAATAAGTGTCATTATAGTTTTAACTATTTGTATTTCCCAGAAGGCTTTAGACATTTTTTTACGATCTTCACGCACATAAGCAATTTGGCGATTGCCGTAATAGCCAATGCCCATACTGGCAAAAAGTATAAAGTATTGAATTATCGAATTAGTAAATGCGTTTGCACCAACACCGGTCGGACGTAGTACCCGACTAACATAAGCTGAAGTAATTAGTGGTACTATAATCGCTAATACTTGGTATCCAACGTTATAAAGGTAATTTCTCACAACTTTCATAGATATTAATCACCAAATTCATCATTGACTGCATCAAGTGCAGTTTCAACAACTTGATCCATATTGTAATATTTGTACTGACCAAGACGGCCACCAAATATTACCTTATCTTGCTTCTTAGCTAATTCAGCATACTTAGCATATAAGTCATTATTACACTTATTATTTACTGGGTAATATGGTTCATCTCCACGATGCCAATCAGCTGGATATTCACGAGTGATAATCGTTTTTCCTTTATCACCTTTACCAAACTCAAAATGCTTGTGTTCAATAATACGAGTATAAGGAATTTCAGCTTCAGTATAGTTAATTACTGCATTTCCCTGATAATTATCTACATTCTTTTCTTCAGTCTCAAAACGAAGTGAACGATATTCTAATTCGCCTAATTTATAATCGAAGAACTTATCAATCATGCCAGTGTAAACAATCTTGTCATAATTCTTCAAATACTCATCTTTCTTATTAAAGAAGTCTGTATTCAATTCAACAGTTATATTAGGATCATCCAACATCTTTTCAACCATCTTGGTATAACCACCAATTGGAATTCCTTGATAATCATCGTTGAAATAATTGTTATCATAAATTAATCGAACTGGAAGACGTTTAATAATGAAAGCAGGAAGTTCAGTACACTTTCTACCCCATTGCTTTTCAGTATAACCCTTGATCAACTTTTCGTAGATATCTCTACCTATTAAAGAAATAGCTTGCTCTTCCAAATTCTGAGGTTTTCTTCCTGCCATTTCTTGACGTTGTTCATTGATCTTAGCCATAGCTTCTTGTGGTGTTCTAACACCCCACATTTCACTAAAGGTATTCATATTGAATGGCAAGTTATACATATGCCCTTTGTAATTGGCAACAGGGCTATTAGTATAGCGGTTAAAGTCCGCAAATTGATGAACATAATCCCAAACCTTCTTATTAGAAGTATGAAAAATGTGAGCACCATACATATGAACTTGGATACCATCCATTTCTTTAGTGTAGATATTACCTGCAATATGATCTCTTTTTTCAATTACTGTAACTTTGTTTCCATGTTCTGCTGCTTTATGAGCAAAAACTGCACCAAAAAGGCCTGAACCAACGATTAAATATCTTTGATACATTATTTTCATCCCTCTAGATTTTTAATAGCATTATATAAAGCCGCTTTTGTAAACATACCTTTTTTAAGGTTATTTGCTACTTTTTGCACATTTTCAATTAATGAAGTATATTCTGAAGATGAAATTGATTGTAACAAAACAGGTAATTCATCAAGCGAATCAATCAAAAATCCAACCTTATTTTCTTTAACAAATTCAGCTTCAGCAGCCTTAGACCAAATAACAACAGGTATTCCAGAAGATAAATACAAAGAAAGTTTATGGGGGTTATTATATTTTAAGTATTCTCCGGACACACCTGAACAAGTGGTTATTTCTGTTCCATCCCATATTAAACCAAGACCCTTATTTAAAACTTCGGGTACTTTATCAGGAGCCAAGCTTCCCCTGTAGTCAATATTTTTATATTTTAAAGAATGATAATTAGGCCCATACAAAATAAAATTACAATTAATTGTATTTAATTGGCTTAAGTACTTTGATTTTTTAGGATCTAAATTTCCAGCTATATTAATTACACGTTTAAATATAATTTTCTTATTTGAATTAATTGGGCTTAAGTAATCAAATATCTTTAAATTTATTAATTTACTTCGAGGAATACCTCGATTTACTAAGTAATTTATCATTACATTATTATGTAATATAATCTGATCTGCTATATTAAAAAGTTCTGATTCTTCCTTCTGTTGACGTTTCTTTTCTTTAACCGGAATAGATGAATCTGGCCGCAAAGAATTTATATCATGGACCAATAAAACAATTTTAACTTTTTTAGCTTTTTTTAGCTTTTTTAAAATTCTAAATTCATTCAATTCTCTTCGATAAAGCGGAAATTGAATAAATAACATTGAATCAACATCTATTTTGTTATAAAACCTACCCCATTGAATAAAATAATTATATTGCCGTTCCAATCTTGTCAAAATAGAATTATTACTTTCTTCTTTAGAGATAATATTTATAGGAGAAAATCCCATTTCTTTAGCAATTTTTCTCACATCAGTTGGTGCTTTACTTTCAGCAGTATTTACAGAACCGATTTTTTCAACTAATTGATATTTTTTCATCTATGATCTCCTCAAAAATTGTTATTTAAATTTTAGTTATAATTTCGGAATAATACTGCCGTAAAATAGTAGGATTAGAAAATTCCTTAAACTTAATCTTTGATTCATTTGTCCATTTTCCAACTATATCATGTTTTGTAGTTGCTTTTTCTAAAAACCAATTATATTCTATATCTAAATGTCCAATATCTATTAATTGAATATTGAGATCGAGTAACCTATACGTTAGTATAGTAGCGGTTTGACCTAGGCTCAACAGAATAAGATCTACAGAGTGTTGATTTACATACTGTCTGGTCTGTTTTTCAATTTCATCTATTTTTTCGAATGCATTTTTTGAAGGTCCTATTATACGTTTTACTGACTTGCTTGAATTTAATAGATCATCATTTACTCCAAATCTAGAATATTCTCCTTCAATGATTAATATATTTTTATTGTTCCATAATTGTTTAAACTTTTTGAATATTTTTTTCGATTCAGTTTTTCTAAATTTCGTTGTGTAGTCAAAATAAGGTCGTGTAATAAATGCATTATAATAATATTTTTGACCCAAATATTTTTCCCATATAGCCCAATTTTTTATTAAAATAGGTTCCCAATAATTACGCGATTCATTATTTAAATTTACTAAAGTCCAAGAAAAAGGTGGAGCAATTGCTATCAGTAAATCTTTATTTTTGCTATTCAAAACCACTTTTATAGCATCAGACAGTTCCTGATTACTTGTTTGAAAACTATTATCAATATTATTAGTAATAGCTTGAAGCTCTCCATCTCCAAATCTAGCAATAGACTTTCCATCTAAAATTTTATCCATCGTTTCATCTAGACCTGCCACCTTTGGATGCTTTGCAAAAAAACTTAATAAAGGAAAAACAGACATTGCAAAATAGTGCTTTATAGATATATTCTTTTTCATAATGTTACTTTATATCGGCTATTACTTCAGCATCGTATTTTCTTAATACATTACTTGGGAGTTCTTTAGTAAATTTCTTTCCCGATTCATTTACATATTTTCCAACAATTTCCACTTTAGTTTTTGCCTTCATCTTATACCATTGATATTCCACATCTAGATGTCCAATATCAATGCATTGAATATTTTCTTTACTCAAATCATATGCAAGAACAGTAGCTGCTGGCCCTAAAGAAGCCAAAACCAGAACATCATCTATTTTCTTAGCTTCTTTTATAGTCTTTTCTACAATCTGATCATATTTTTCAAAAGCATTTTCACTAGGACATAAAATCCTTTTCACACTTTTGGCATTCATTATTAAATCACTCGCAACTCCAAATCTACTTTTTTCGCCTTCAACAATAAGTAAATTTCTGTTTGACCAAATTTTTTTTAGATTTTTAAATTTCTCTTTAAAATTTCTATTTGAATCTGCATAATCCATATATGGACGTGTAAATTGCGTATCATAATACACTCTAGTGGGATCTAAAAGTCTTAAAACTTTTATACCTTTTTTTATAAAGAAGCCCTCCCAATAAGTTTGACTTGTTGTTTTTAAACCTTTAAGACCACTAAATACGTTAGGAATACACACCATTAATTTATCTTGTGGTGTAGTAAGCACTTCATAAAGTCGTTTAGATAATTCTGGAGAATTACGCTCAAAGTTTCCTTCTTGTCTTTCTTGAAATATCCATAAAAATTCTCCATCTCCAAATCTAGCTACAGAACTTTTATTTCTTAATATTTCATTCAAAGTTTCATCTTCATTTTTCACATTAGGAGTTACATGACGTATTTTCATCATTACCCGAAACGCACTATAGCCTAAAGTGCCTATGACAATTTTGGCAGGCATTGGCAATTTTCCCATAATTTATACCCCTTTATAAACGCTATCTACTTTTTGTCCAACTTTTCTCTGTAAGGTAACAACATAAAATCCAACGAAAGGATATATAACGGTAGATTCTACTAAACCGAAAATTAATAACATTATTGTGATTAAGAATAAATAAAATGCATCTTTGTCTATCATTATTTTTATTAAATGCATAGAAAGTACTACATACACTATCAAGCTAACAATTCCATAAGATACCAATAATAAAATATATGTATTATCCATTCCAACAAAAGTAGAATTCATAAATAATACATTTATTGCCTTAGGAAATAAATGTAAACCGACTGCATTATAATAAAATTGAAATATATTTAATCGACTAGAATCATACGTAGTAATAAGATTATATAGATTAGAACCAGGTTTAACATTATTAACTAATAAATATGAACATATAGCCAAAAGAGCAGGTATTAATTCAAACAATCTTCTGTTTTTATAAAATATTTTCTTTAAATCAGAACTTGAAACAAATTTAAAAACAAAAGCTAACAGCAAAGTAATAATACTTATAATTTCTGTTGATCTTGTATCAGAATATTTATTTACAAATTCTATAATACAAATCCAAATTAAAACCTCTACGAAGTTTAAATTATAATTACGTAAAAAAATATATTCTAAACATATTAGCATTACCATTAATCCTAAAAAATTCGGATGAGCAAAACCTAATCCGTGTCTTACAACACTTGCACCAACTCTTTGATATTGAGTATCCGAAATAAGACCTACAATATAGGCTAAAATAGTTATAATAAATATTATTATTTTTATAATAAAATCAATTTTCAGTGTATTTTTATAATTTGTATTTATTGCTCCATATAAAAATAATATAAAGAATAGAAATCTATGATCACCAGTTTTTACAGAACTATACATTCCTAATATGAGAAGCAAAAAATAAATACCAAGATTCTTATAAGTAGGCTTTGATAATACATAATTTAAAATCAAAATTGGTATTAATATTATCTCTACAAATCGAAAACATGAAACCGAAAATGGATACTTATATTGAAAATTCGTCCATGTTGCAATTACAGAAATTGCACCATATAAAGGGAAGAATATGCATATTATCATATTTCTTACTAAATTGATATTCTTCTCCATACTCATTTTCTTCCTTTCTCACTCACCTTATTATTTAAAAAATTTTCAATTCTATTTACGTAATTGTAATAATCAAATTTTTTTATTGATCTTCTAATATCTTCTCTACTTGGAAGTTGCGCATCTTTGGAAACGATTTTCTGTAAAATCAACGCTAACTCATCAACTTTTCCAGAAGGATACAAACGTCCATTTTTAGAGTTAATTATTTCTCTTGGTCCTACTTGACAATCGGAAGAGACTAAATAAATTCCCTTAGCAGCTGCTTCAATTAAGACCATTCCTAGCCCCTCATATTTAGAAGTTAATAAAAGCACATCGGCATCTACAATCTCGTTCCATACATTTTCTTTAAATCCTTTAAATCTTATTTTCTTTTTTGTTTCTAATGATGCAATAGAAAGAAGTCTATCTTTAGTTGAAGGAGTTATAGTTCCAAAAAGATCTAATTTCCATTCTCCCTTTATCATATTTAATGCTTGAATTAATTCTGAGACATTTTTTTGCCCGTTAAAATCAATTCTCCCTAAGTATATAAAATAAAGTGGCTTATTTTTATTTCGTTTCACAAGCGAAAATGTATCAACATCAATTGGATTGTAAATTAAATATATTTTTTTGGAATCTACTCCATATGAAATTAATTCATTTTCAATCCCCTTACTTATAGCCCAAAAGTAGTCTGTTGTATACAAATATTTACGATTTATTTTTTTCTGTGTGTAAGAATAATGATACCAAGCAATAATACAAGTATTTAAAGATAATATATTTCTTATATAAAAAGCCAAAGTCCACATAACAGGATTAGTAGCCACAAAAATATCAGGCTTTTCTTTTTTTAAAGTACACAATATAAGAAAAGGGAGAAATAAAACATAGCATACTTTTTGCAAAAATCTAGAGTTAGTAAATGAATATACTTTTTTATTCCAATTACTCATCCACTCCGCGGTTTGGGTACCTCCATAACTATATAATTTCCACTCTATCTTTCCGTTGCCATATCTTTTAAAGGCTTCTAAGAAATTCTTTACAACAGTTTCAGTTCCTCCTTTTCCCTTTAAAATTTGCACTTTGTTTTCATCAAATACATAAACAAAAAAAGCAAATAACCCCAATATTAAGGACAAGAACATAGCCTGCCTATCTAATACTCCAAAAATATCCAAAAATCCTAAATTTAAGAAAATAATTGCATATATACAAAATTTATATATAGATTTTGCCATTACTTTTAGCTTCTCAAACTTTCTAATATTCTAAATTTATAATTTTTATAATTAAATGTTTGTGCTGATCTTTTAACGCTTTCAATATTTGGTAATTTTTTATTATAAGAAATCAAATCATTTAAAATCTGAATTAATTGTTTTTTGTTTCCCATCTCATAAAGCCAGCCATTATTTTTATTTACTATATCTTTTGTTCCTGTTGGACAATTAGATGAAATAACAGCAACACCTCTAGCTATTGCTTCAATCAAAACCATAGGTAATCCCTCAAATTTTGAGGTTAACACTAATACATCGGCTTTACTGATATGAGACCAGACATCTTTATAAAATCCCTTAAAATTTATATTGTTACGCGTCTCATTATTAGCAAGTTTCAATAATTTTTCTTGTGTATGTTTATCTACCTTGCCATATAGATCACAATTCCAATTTCCTTTTAATCCATTCAATGCCTCTATCAATTCAGACACATTTTTTTGCCCTGAATAATCAATACGCCCAATATAAATAAAATGGTTATGATTATGGCTTCGCGGAATTAAACCAATATTATTAAAGGAAATAGGATTATAAACAACGTATATTTTGGAATCTGCTATTCCCATAGAAAGTAGTTCTTCTCGTATTCCACTGCTAATTGCCCAAAATTTGTCTGCACAGCTTAAATATCTTCTTTTAACTTTTTTCATCTTAAAAGAATAATGATACCATGCAATGACTTGAGTATTAGGAGATACTTTCTTTTTAAATTTGAATGCCAATGTCCAAATTATAGGATTTGTTGCAATAAAAAAAGTGGGCTGTTCCTTTTTTAAGATTTTGTGTATTAAAAAAGGCATTATTAAAATATAACACATTAATTGAATTATTCTCTTATTTGAAAATTTATAAACTTTTTTAGGCCATTTTTTCATCCAATTTGAATATTTTGTTCCACCGAAGCTGATTAATTTCCAATTCAAATTTGATTCTTGAGAATTCTTTACTACTGCATCATAAAAATTTTTTATTACTGTTTCTGTTCCACCATTACCACTAAGATACGGTACCGCTACAATAGCTTTTTTCATTTTACCCTTAATTAAAATGCGTTTTTGTCTTAATTCCAATTTTTCTTTCAACAAGTGAGACAGCTTTTTGAAAATTCTTCTTTCCTCCAAGCTGCTCCCACTTAACTTCAGTTGCTTGAAAATTATTTGTCTCTAGCCATACATCCATTAACAATTCAGAAATATAACCAAACACTCTTCTTTCTTGAACTGAATAGTTTGAAATATCAATCTGTGATTCGACTTTTTCCAAAACTCCAAAAATAAAACTACAGTATGATTCAAATGCAACTTTCCGCATGATAAACATATTAAACATATGAGCTTTCTTCCGTTGCATAACTTTATCAAAATTAATTAGATACTGAGGATAATATTTTTTTATTATTTCACGTGTTTTATCTAGTGGCTCTTTATGATGAGCATGTATATAATGTGAATAATTACTTTCAATATAATAGTTTCTCTTTTTAGGAAGAATAACATCATACTTTGAAAGTAGTTTTTCTATTTTCGGTTTACTTAAAACATTGTTTAATGAATAAGGCTTAGTATCAAAAAAGAGACGACGATAGTGAACAAGACCAATTGCGTCTACATCCTTCAAATTTTTCCAAGCCCAATAAACTGCCGTCAATTCATTATAGTTTGGATTTTTAGAAGAAATATTTTCGCCTTCGTCGTCTCTTTGATATTTAATGCCGGGCTTATAATTTTTAGCCGCACCTACTAAAACTGGTAAATATCCCTCTGCGTGTGGCATAGGAAATTTTTTATGTGCAGCAACTAATATTTCTATTTTCATAGATCTCCAAATATTCTAATACGCTCCATTAGGATGAATCATTACACCAATAGTTCTAAAAATAATTCCTAAATCATAGAAAAATCCACTATGATTGATGTAATCCAAATCCAATTCAACCATTTCATCAAAATCTGCATCGTTACGTTTAGTTACTTGCCATAAGCCAGTACAACCAGGAGTAACCGACAAACGCTGCAAATCATAATCAGTATATTCTTCTACTTCTGAAGGCAATGGTGGACGAGGGCCAACCAAAGATATATCGCCAATCAATACGTTCCAAAGCTGTGGCAATTCATCAAGACTATACTTCCTAATCGTATGCCCAATTTTTGTAATTCTTGGATCATCTTTAATCTTAAACATTGCTCCATCAATTTCGTTTTGATCTTCTAGCTGATCAACCAATTGATCTGCGTTAACAATCATCGAACGAAACTTATACATTTTAAATGGTTTACCATCCTTACCGATTCGCTCTTGCAAATAGAAAGCTGGACCACCATCTTCATGCCTAATTAAAATTGCCAGCACTAAAAATAATGGTGACAAGATGATTAGTGCACAGGCACTAGCTACAATATCAAGAGTACGTTTAAAAAAATGATAGATGAAACGTCCCTTTACTTTATTTTGATCTAATTTTACTCTCTCCATCATCAACATTTTCCTAAAGTCTCGCTATTCCTTATCCTAAAACAACCAAAACTTCTTCTTTTTCTTTAATGGTCGCCAGTCGAGCTGCACGTCATCGCCATTGACAATCGCTTGCGCGTTATCACGAAATTCTTGAGCTCTTTCACTCCCAAATTCGT
>DIRM01000044.1 GCA_002427545.1 Mageeibacillus sp. UBA5436
TCTTTAGTTAACAGAGCCCTTTTTACTGAAAAAAACAATATTTAATAGTTTATAGATTTATATTAAAAACACTCAAAAAAATAAAGCCAGTATACTCCTCTAAAAAAAGCAAACTGGCATGGTATAAAACATATAATCAGGATTAATTATTCTTCGTCAATGATCGCTTGATATTCTTTGACATCAAGTAAGTCATTCTGTTGAGCAAGATTTGTTGCTTTAATTTTTACAATCCAATTTTCATATGGATCTTCATTAATTAATTCTGGTTCATCAGTAAGCTTTTCATTAAACTCTAAAACTATGCCATCTACAGGCATATAGAGATCGGATGCCATTTTTACTGATTCGACACTACCAAAGATTTCACCTTTTTCGAATTCTTCGTCTTCACCTTCTGATTCAACATAAACAATATCACCCAATTCTTCTTGAGCATAGTCTGATATGCCAATGTAAGCGATATCATCTTCAAACAATATCCATTCATGTGACTCGACATAATAACGATCTTTTTTTATTTCTGCCATAATATCCTCCAAAATTAAATAAATGGTGTTTTTGTTATTAAAAAGTTTGCTTGTTTTCTTCTAATTTCGACTTGAACTTGTTTGGCATCTTCAGGTAATTCTGTTGAAACTAAAGCAAAAGCAATTCCTTTATTTAAAGTAGGGGAAAAACTTCCAGAAGTAATTTCACCTATTTCTTTGCCCTGATAATACACTTTATAATGATCTCTGGGAATACTGTGATCTGTTGCTGTTAAGGCAATAATTTGATAGCGCATGGTACCTATCATTTTTGCTCCCAAAAATTTGCGATCAAAGTCAACAAATTTGTCTAAACCGGCTTCTACCGGATTGATTTTATCAGATAATTCATGACCATATAATGGTAAGCCTGCTTCTAAGCGCAGGGCATCTCTAGCACCAAGCCCGCAAGGCGTTATATTAAGATCAATTAAATTTTCCCAAAGTGAGCTTACATATTTTTGAGGCAGATAAACTTCATAACCATCTTCACCTGTATAACCACTTCTTGAAATAATTAAATTTGCTTCATCTAAAGGAATATGCATCTGTCTAAATCTTTTTAAATCTTGCAATTCTGTACTGAAATTTAATTCAGGGAAAACTTTTTCTAAAGCAGCTTGAACAGGTTCCAAACTACCGTTGCCTTGAATAGCCAATAGTCCGTATATATCAGAAAGATCTTCAACTTTAACATCTTGATTTTCAGGATAATCAGATAAAATTTGTTTTATATAATCAAAATCTTTGTCCGTGTTTGCAGCATTAACTACCAACATAAACTGTTCTGGATTTAATTGATAAACCATTAAATCATCTACGACACCACCATCTTCATAACATAAAAAAGCATAATTAGTTAAAGCAGGATTTTTATGACTGATTTTTCTCGATAATAAATAATCTAAAAATTCAGCTGCTTTTTTGCCAGACACAAAAATTTCTCCCATATGTGAAACATCAAAAACGCCTTGTGCATTTCTAACGGCTAAGGTTTCTGTTTTTATACCAGAATATTGTAATGGCATTTCCCAACCTGCAAAGTCAACCATTTTTGCTTTCAACTTTAGATGATTTTCATAAAGAGTAGTGCGTTTCATAAGCTTCTCACTTTCGTCTTATTAGACAGTATCATAATATATAATAAAAAGAGATTATCATTTTATATGTTCAAAGGCAATAAATTCAGCAAGATTTCTCAGATAAAAATGTATAATTTATCTTTTAATCTATTTTAAAATTTCAAAATATTAATAAATTTTAAATATTTATTATTTGCAACTTTCATAATTAGTTTTATCTTAGAGTTAGGGGAAATGAGGATATCTAGATGGAATCAATGATTCAGGTAAAAGATTTAAAAAAAGTTTATAAGGTTGGGAAACAAAAAGTTTTTGCTTTGGATTCTGTTTCATTCACAATTGAAGCAGGTGAATTTTGTTCAATTGTTGGAACTTCTGGCTCTGGTAAATCAACCTTACTTAATCTTTTAGCTGGGCTTGAACCACCTAGCAAAGGCAGTATCAAAATCAATAATCAAATGATTAGCAAAATGTCCGAAAATCAATTAGTTGAATTTCGTAAAAATCATATTGGTTTTATTTTTCAATCATTTAATTTAATTCCAGAGATGAATGCCTGGGAAAATGTCGCATTACCGTTATTGTTTAAGGGATTTTCACTTGATAAAAGAAAGAGAGCCGCCATTAAAACACTTAAGATTCTCGGTTTAAAAGATCATATTTTACATAAACCAAATGAATTATCAGGTGGACAGCAACAAAGAGTAGGTATCGCTAGAGCATTGGTTGTTAATCCAGATATTATTTTTGCTGATGAACCAACCGGTAATTTAGATTCTGCAACTAGTAAAGAGATTATGAAATTATTGCAAAATATCGTCAAAGAAAATCATCAAACTTTAATTATGGTTACGCATGATAAACAAATTGCTGAATATGCAGATAGTATTTTTCATATTTCAGATGGCAAAATTATTGATATAGAGAAGGGTAGTAAAAAAGATGAAACACTTAATTAGTATAGATAAACAAAAAAATCTTAAGTCAAGAAATAATTCAAATAATCCGAAAAGATTAAAATTCGGTGTTTTGTTAGGCTTGCTTCTATTCTTCATTTGTTTTTGTTGCCTTAATGGTTTTGTGCTTGATGAAAAGCTTGTAACAATGACCAAAGTACAAGCGGCAGAAATTGAAGATGAAACCTCAAATACTGAATCGGCAACTGAGCCAACGACAGCGCCAACACCCTCTACCCAGCCAACACCAACCGAATCTACACCGACTAAGCCTGATCCAGAACCTAACATTGGCGTCCCCTATTTATTAGTCGGCGAAAACGCTATCATCAAAGGAGATGTCGGAACAAGTGTTAAATTAACATTACCTCTGCTCAATCTAGGTAATGCTGCAGCTGTAGATATCACAGCAAGCCCCATTCTTGCTAGTAAGGATGAAGATTTTCCTTTTGAAATTGAAAAATCAGAATATCTCCAAAGTTTATCTGGCAGCCTTGAACCGATGAAGGATCCAAACTTAATTACACAAGCTACAAAAACTATTGATTTTGGTAATTTCCAAATCAGAAAGAATTTAAATAGTGGTTATTATCGTGTTTCTTTTAAAATTAGTTATCGCTCAGCATTAGATAGCAATTATCAACAAATCGAGCGTTATTTCTTCATTAAAGTTAATAATCCCGATCAGCAAGGCAATGATAGTGATAAAGAACCGCCAACCGACCCAGATAATTCTTATGATTCTAGTATTTTTGACGGTGGTAATTATGGTGGTGGAAGTTTTGATTCAGGATCAGATAATACCAATAATGCAACCCCAAGACTTTTAATTACCGGATTTTCAACCAATCCTGATAAAATATTTGGCGGTGAAGAATTTGATTTAGATTTAAAATTAAAAAACACCTCAAAAGAAATGGCCATTAGCAATATCAAAATTACGATGTTATCTCAAGGTGAAGAAGCCACTTTTTTACCTTTAGATGGGGCTTCAACCATTTATATTGAATCGATTGAGAAAAACACAGAGCAATCAATCAATTTAAAACTAAAAAGTAATCCAACGGTCGATCAAAAAATTTATCCTTTAATTTTAAAATTTGAATATGAGGATAAAAAAGACAATTCTTATAATTCTGAAGAAATGATCTCCTTGATGATTAATCAAAAGCTGCGCTGCGATATTGGTAATATTGAAATTATGCCCAATCCTTTAAATGTGGGTGATGAATCTAATGTTATGTTCAGTGTTTTCAATAAGGGCAAAGCTACCTTATATAATCTTTCTGTCGTCCTGCCAGAAAATGGACCATTAGAAGCAAATGAATATTTTGTTGGAAATGTTGGTTCAGGTGAATCAAAAGATATTGATTTCATGGTAAAAGCGCTTGAAGCAACTGAAGAAGACATTCCTTTTCAAATCACATTTGAAGATGCCGAAGGTAATATTACTAAATTAGAACAAAACATGAAATTAACCATTCAAGAAGCCATGTATGATGATCCTTATTCAGATGGCATGATGAATGATGATTTTGATAATTACTCTGATGATATCAATGCACCATCAAGTTTGCCTGTTTGGGCTATTGCTTTGATTGTGATAGCTGCTGTGATTATTGTGATTATCATTTTGAATCGAATTTTAAAAGCACGTAAGAAGAAAAAAGAACAGGAAGAAATCGATGAAATGGATTGATTTATTAAAACTTAGTCTTGATAATTTGAGGCATCGAAAACTACGAACTGCTCTTACCTTACTTGGAGTAATTATTGGCACAGCTTCTATTGTGACCATGCTTTCGATTGCTTTGGGGCAATCAAAAGCCATGATGGATATGATTGATGAATCAGCGGAATTAACCACGATTAATGTTTGGAGCAATAATGATTACGCCATGTATTATGATTCGAATCAATATAATCAAACCAGTCAAGATGAGAGCTTAAAATTAAACGCAGAAACTATAAAATATTTTAAATCCATTCCCCATGTTCAATATGTTTCACCTGTTTTGAATCTTTCGCTCCATTTACAACAAGGTGTTTATGAAAATTACGTTGAATTGCAAGGTCTCACGGTCGAGGCTTTAGAAGCTAAAGATTTGTTTATTGTCGATGGTGAGATGCCTGATTTCACCAAAACGGGAAGCGACATTCCTATGCTAATTGGACGTGATCTTGCAAATAATTTTTGGAATCCAAATAGCCAAAATTATTCCCCTGCTGAAGTTGATTTAATTAATCAAAATTCTTTTATGACTATCGAAAATTATAATCTGTCAGATTCAAATCTGGAAAAGCCTAAAAAATATTTAATAAAAGTAGCGGGAATCATGGGAACAGAGGATGAATATTCTTGGACGTCTGATCTCTATTCTGCCTATACAGAAATTGGCCATTTAGAAAATTTTCTTAATATGAATTACAGAGGCAAAGCTTGGCCTGGGCAAGCGTCTACCAAAACAGGTAAACCTATGGGTGAAATTATCTATAATAGTGCTATTATCGGCACCGAAGATATAAAATATACCAAAGATATTTTAAATCAGCTACGTGACCAAGGCTTTTCGGTTGATTCTAATATTGAATATATTGATAGCATGCGTAAACAATCAGTTACTCAAGAACTGGTTTTGGGTGGTATTGGTGGTATTGCTTTATTTGTTGCTGCCATCGGTATTGCCAATACGATGATGATGTCAGTTTATGAAAGAACAAAAGAAATAGGTATCTTTAAAGTATTGGGTTGTGATTTAGCAAGTATCAGAAATATGTTTTTAACCGAGGCTGCTTTAATCGGTTTATTCGGAGGCATTATTGGTATTGGTTTAAGTGAAATCATTTCTTATATATTAAATGCATTTTCAGATAATATGATGATGGGTATGGGTAGTACTAAAATATCTATTATCCCTATTTGGTTAATGATTGGAGCCGTTTTATTTGCTATGCTAATCGGCATTATAGCTGGCGTTTTACCTGCACGTCGTGCCATGAAATTATCTGCCTTAGAAGCCATTCGTAATGAATAAATAATGAAGAGCTATTCTCATTTTCTCTAAGGCAGATGTTTATTTTATTATGATTACACTTGGAAAGATAAGCTTAAGCTTGCTTATGTCCCTTTACCATCAAAGATTTATAATTGATGTTTAAAAATATATTGTTGATCTGATTCATCTTGGCGATAATCTTGCAAAAAATTACCTAATTTAGCAATGGCTTCTTCCAATACTGGAATTTCTGGCAAATAAACAATTCTAAAATGATCTGGCTCTGGCCAATGAAATCCTCCACCACGTACTAATAGAACATGTTCTTTTTTCAAAAAGTCATAAACGAATTTTTCATCACTGACTATACCAAATCGCTGTGCATCTAATTTGGGGAATACATAAAATGCCGCTTGTGGTTTTACATAAGTAAGACCATCAATTTTGTCCATGGCTCGGCAAACCGCTTCCCTCTGTTCATAGATTCTGCCTCCTGGCATAATTAACTTTTTCATTTCTTCTGTATGTTTTAAAGCGGCAGGCACGGTATGTTGAGCTAGAACATTTGAGCATAATCGCATTGAAGACATCATATTTAAACCTTCAATATATCCTCTAACTGAAATTTTAGGTCCTGATAAGCACATCCAAGCAATACGATAACCTGCAATTAAATGTGATTTAGATAAACCATTTAATGTAATACAAAAAAGATCTGGTGCTAAAGATGCAATGGAAGTATGTTTGACATCATCCATACAAATGCGATCATATATTTCATCACTAAAGATAATTAATTCATGTTCTCTGGCAATTTTCACAATTTCTTTTAAAATATCTTCACTATACACCACGCCTGTTGGATTATTTGGATTGATAATCACTATGGCTTTAGTTTTAGATGTAATCTTTTTCTTTATATCAGCAATATCCGGATTCCAATTTGATTTTTCATCACATAAATAATGACGAACATTACCACCAGCTAAAGTTGCCATCGCTGTCCACAAAGGATAATCTGGTGCTGGAATCAAAATTTCATCATCATGATCAAGCAAAGCCATCATACATATTTGGATTAATTCAGAAACACCATTACCTGTATAAATATCATCCGCCGTTACTTTTTCTATTCCCTTATCTCGATGATACGCCGCAATGGCTTCTCTTGTTTCGAGTAAGCCCTTAGAATCAGAATAACCTTCTGATTCTACTAATCCGTTTTCAACCGCATCAAGAACTTCTTGAGGAGCTTTAAAGCCAAAAGAACCCGGATTTCCAATATTTAACTTTAATATTTGAGTCCCTTCTTTTTCCATTCGCATTGCTTCATCTACAACGGGACCTCTTACATCATAAGCTACATTAAATAATTTCGAAGATTTCTGAATTATTTTCATTTCAATTCCTCCATTTATCTTCATTAAAATAAAAAATACCCTAAGCAGAACATTCTGCTTAGGGCGAAATAATATATTCCGTGTTACCACCTAAATTCGATTTATCTTTCGATCAAATCGCACTCTATAGGTAAAATACCTTTGTCCTATACTGTCAGGACTAACAGCGAAGCTTACTGAGAATACCTTTGATTATTAGTATTCCGTTCTGTCCGCAGCTCAGAGGTGGCTCGTTTCATATGGTGTTTTCAATTAAACATCCGTAAAACTTTATCCTCATCATTGCTTTTTTTATTTAATTTACAAACAAATATAACAAAAGACTGATTAATAATCAATACAAAATTTGAATGGTTTAAGAAAAATGGATAATTCTCAAAATATTGTTTCGAATATTATGAGCTTATTTATGACGACTAAGTTTTTTTCTTATTTTTGAATAAACAGGTAACATTTTTTCCACTGCTGTATAAATCAATGGTCTATGAACATAATCAAATTCACCCAAATATTCAATAACCCTAGGAGAGAAAAAACCTTTAAATCGACTTAAACCGTCATCCTCTGTTCCTGGTATACCGCCCATACTCACTTTTTCAGCACCTTTTGAAAAAGCTTCATTCATCGTCTCTACAAAGACTGGTACCTGAGCTGTAATTTTGCTATAAGTGCGATTCATTCCAGCATAAAGAATTTCAGAATTATTCCCATAATTTATGGCAAAACAACCAGCAAGCAAAGCCTCATCATCATCTTCTTTTTGACATTCTTTAAAAAATTCTAAAAAGCGTCGAACAGACGACATCTGTTCTTCTAATTGAATTTTTCTTCTTGGGGCAGAGTCTGGCAAATTTGCTAAATTTTCTTCTAATTTCTTTAATTTTTCAGATTCTGCTTCTACGGCTTTTTTTAATGGTAATCTTGCCATATAAAATTGAACTTTATCACCATATAATTCAAATAAGCGTTCAAAATATTCTTGATTTCTCAATTTAATATCTTTTTCTTCTTCTGTACAAGACAAAACAAACATAAAATCCGGTAAAGCTTCTGGACCTTCTTTTGTTATTTCCACATAATTTTTATTCGACTCTTTTAAAAATCGACGTATACGCTTTGGGTAGCCTTTTTTGATATCTTCCTCATAGACTGATGCCACAAATCTAGGCTGAATCGTATCATGCATTTCCATCGTAAAGCCTTTATGGGTAAACTTTGCTTCCTTAAAAGTTTCGAGAATGGTCTGATCATTTATAGGAAACAAAGATTCAGATTCTCCCATATAATGAACACTTCTTTCATAACCAGAATCTATGCGTAAAAAAGCACATGAGTGTTTTTTACTGTATTCAACTAATTCCTTTAAATAGAATTTCAGCAATTCGGTATCATGATAGTCCATGACTGGGCCTCTTGGTATGTACCAAAAATGGCTACCAAAAATTAATGGTCTAGATAAAATCAAGGCAGTTGCTACTAATTCTCCATCTTTTTCGACTCCTGTATAATAAGGCTGCCAATTTTCTTTAACTTTTCCCCAAGCTGCCGATTGTAATAGATGACAAGCTGGGTGTCCTTCTACAAAAGCATCAAGTTTTTCTGGCGAAAGATCAGTAATAAATTTATACATATGGATATTGTGTTGAAGGCGATTAATTTAATCGCACAACCTCCTTAAATTTTCTTTTGCTCTGTTAACTTAACTTAAAAAAAGAGATCTGAAATGCCTCTGGTA
>DIRM01000007.1 GCA_002427545.1 Mageeibacillus sp. UBA5436
AATTTACTTTGGCAATTACTTAAAACCTTGTTTCTGCTGGTTTATAACAACAAATACTTGACAATCATTATTATATGAGTTATCTTTTCTTAGTAACAAAAAGTAGATTCCATCTCGCCTTTAGCGCAAGTGACAAGGTTAATAAAAAATAACATATTAATTTATGGTGTTTTATTATGGGAGCGGAATCAATCCGCTTTTTTTATGCGATTATATTAGGAGGTGTCTTATCGCTAAATCAAAACAAAAACACATAATCAACGAAATGATTACTGTGGACGAAGTTCGCTTAATTAATGAAAATGGGGAACAACTTGGTATTGTTTCTACAGATAAAGCCTTAGATATGGCTTATGAAAAAGATCTAGACTTAGTATTACTTAGCAATGATCCTAAAAATGCTGTTGCTAAAATGATGAATTATGGAAAATTTATTTATGAACAGTCTAAGCGTGAACGTGAAGCAAGAAAAAATCAACAAATTACTTCACTTAAAGAAGTACAAATTAAGCTGACAACAGAAGAACATGATACAAATGTAAAAGCAAAGAATGCTCTTCGCTTTTTAGAAAATGGAGACAGAGTAAGAGTTGTTATTCGTTTTCGTGGTAGAGAGATGGCTTTTCAAAATCAAGGATATGAAGTCATGCATGATTTTCTGGATAGATTGGGTGATGCTGCCAAATTAGATCGCGCACCAAGTATGGAAGGTAGACATATGGTAATGTACCTTTCAGCTAATAAAGAAAAAGAATAAGCTGTTTTAAATCACTAGAATAAATAAGGAGGCTTAAATGGCTAAGCAAAAAACACATAGCTCTTCAAAGAAAAGATTTAAAGTAACCGGAACTGGAAAAGTTAAACGTGGACAGGCATATAAAAAGCATATCTTAAATAAGAAACCAACAAAACGTAAACGTAAATTACGTCAAATCGTTGTGGCCAGTGAACCTGATACCAAACGTATTAAACGCCTGATCCCATATAAATAAAATTAACGGAGGTTACCTATGCCAAGAGTAAAAAGAGGCTATAAATTAAGAAATCGCCATAATAGAGTGTTAAAAGCATCTAAAGGCTATTTTGGTCGTAAAAGTAAAACATACCGTGTAGCAAATCAACAGGTTATGAAATCTGGGGTTTATGCTTATCGTGATCGTCGCCAGAAAAAACGTGACTTTAGAAAATTATGGATTGCTAGAATTAATGCTGAAGCAAGAGCCAATGATATTACTTATAGTCGTTTCATGCATGGCTTAAAATTAGCTAATATTGGTTTAGATAGAAAAATTTTAGCAGAATTAGCAGTTAATGATAAAGAAGCATTTGCTCAATTATGTGATACAGCGAAGGCTGCACTATAATTAACAATTTATAATTGCTTTTAATAAACATGTTATAATTATAGAGCATCCATAGGATGCTCTTTTTTTAATCTGTATAATTTCAAATGAATAAAAAAATTAAATTGAACAATAAGAATAAAAGCAAAATTTTAAAATAGATTGATAATGAGGGTAATATGCAATTTGATGAATTAACACAAATTCTTTCACGCCAAAATAATAAAGCGAAAGCTTGGTTAAAGTTAAATACTTCACAAGGCGTAAAAAAACAGAATTTAATCTTAATTGAAGGTATAAGATTTTGCTTAACGACTTTGCTAAATGGAGCTGAAATCGAAAATTATCTTTTTGTTGATAATGCTGTTGGTGATCAATTGTTTAATAATTTTCAACAATTAATTAAAAAACAATTACCAACACAATTAGATGATTTTTATGAAAATAGCTTTCGAATTGGTGAAGAATTATTTCAAAGCATAGCAAATGCTAGACAAGCTCAAGGCGTTATCTTTATTGCAAAAAAACCAAATCTATGGTCATTAACAGATTGGTTAGAAAATAATAAAAATAAAAAAACAATCAAATTGGCTTTGTTGGATAAGATAGCAGATCCAGGAAACTTAGGTACGATTATCAGAACTGCCAATGCTTTTAATTATAATGGATTAATATTAAAACAAGGCTCAGTTGATCCATATATTCCAAAAGTTTTGAGATCGACAATGGGTTCATTATTTGCCCTCGATTTAATAGAAATAAAAAATTATCAAGAATTAAATGAATTTAAAAATAATTGCAATTTAAAATTATTAATTTCAGATATGAATGGAATTGCTTTACCTCAATATGAAACTTCACAAATAGAAAATGGACATATTCTTGCAATTGGTAATGAAGCGCATGGCATAGACGAATCATTAAAAGATATGGCTGATGATATTATTAGTATCCCCATGTCAGGAAATACAGAATCGTTAAATGCTGCCATTGCTTTTGCCATCATGGCGTATCAATTGGAACAGTAAGATAAGCAGAAAGAATTAAAATAATAAACAAATAAAATTTTAAATACTTCAATGAAATGAAAGAATACAAAAAGGACAAAAATTAATATATGAATTTAAACGATGATAAAATTATCATTCGAGGTGCAAGAGAGCATAATCTAAAAAATATCTCTTTAGATTTACCTAAAAATAAATTAATTGTTATTACAGGTTTATCAGGTAGCGGAAAATCATCTTTAGCTTTTGATACAATTTATGCAGAAGGACAAAGAAGATATGTTGAATCTTTATCTTCTTATGCAAGACAATTTTTAGGCCAAATGGAAAAACCAGATGTTGATGTTATAGAGGGCTTGTCACCAGCAATCGCTATTGATCAAAAGAGCACTTCTAATAATCCAAGATCAACGGTAGGCACAGTAACTGAAATATATGATTATTTGCGTTTGCTATACGCACGAGCTGGAACTGTGCATTGTCCAAATTGTGACCGAATTATTGAAAGACAATCGGTCGATCAAATGATTGATCAAATCATGATACGTCCTGAAAGTACGAGAATTATTCTTTATGCGCCAATCGTTAAAGAAAGAAAAGGTGAATTTAAAAATCAATTTGATACTTTACGTAAAGAAGGTTTTGTTCGCGTTCGTGTTGATGGCGAAATTCTTTATCTTGATGATTTACCAGAAAATTACAAATTAGAAAAAAATAAAAAACATACTATTGAAATTATGGTTGATCGTCTCATTCTGAAAGAGGGAATCAAAAGTCGCTTAGCAGACTCATTAGAAACTAGTCTGAATTTGACAGATGGCCTGGTATTAATAGAATTTCAAATACCAGACCTTGAACATGAAGGCGAGTATAAAGAAGAAAATCAAATTTTCTCTCAGCATTTTTCTTGTCCAAATTGCGGCATCAGTATTGCTGAAATTACGCCTAGAACATTCTCTTTTAATAATCCTCTAGGAGCCTGTCCACATTGTAATGGTTTAGGTCAAATGACTGAGATTGATCCGGATTTGGTGATTTTTGATCCCAAATTATCCTTGAATGAGGGTGCCATTCAATCTATAGGTTGGAATTTTTCTGATAAAAAAAGTTGGGCAAGAGGTTTTATTGAAGCTTTAGCAGAACGATACGATTTTTCATTAAATACAGCTTGGCAGGATTTACCGAAAAAAATCAAAGATATCATCTTATTTGGTAATGATGGCGAAGTCATGAAAATAGATACCAGTAATAGCAAATATTATCGCGGAGAAGATTATTATCGAGATTGGATTGGTGTTATTCCTAGCATGACAAAACGCTATCAAGATGCCGCTGGTGATTCTCGAGAATACTATGAACAATATGTTTCTGTTACGCCATGTCCAAGTTGCCATGGTGCGAGATTAAATAAAGAAAGCCTTTCGGTTCGTATAGGCGATTTGAATATTTTTGAATTAACAAAATTGCCTATTGATCAATGCAAAAAGTATTTAGATAATATTCAACTTGAGTCTTATCAATCGAAAATTGCTGAACCAATTTTAAGAGAATTAAAAGCCCGTTTAAACTTTCTTTTAGAAGTAGGTTTATCTTATTTAACCTTAGCTAGAGCATCGGCAACTTTGTCTGGTGGTGAAGCGCAAAGAATTAGATTAGCAACACAAATTGGCTCTGGCTTAACGGGCGTTTTATATGTATTAGATGAACCAAGCATAGGTTTACATCAAAGAGATAATTATAAATTATTGATGACGCTGAAACATTTGAGAGATCTTGGCAATACAGTAATTGTAGTAGAGCATGATGAAGAAACCATTTGGGAAGCAGATTATGTTGTTGACATTGGGCCTAAGGCAGGCGAATATGGTGGCGAAGTCATAGCAGTCGGCAGACCAGAAGATATTTTAAAAAATGAAAACTCGATTACTGGACAATATCTTTCAGGTAAAAAACGAATAGAATTACCTGAAAAACGAAGAGAATCAAATGGTCATAGCCTTATCTTGCAAGGCTGCCATGAAAATAATCTACAAAATATTGATGTCGAAATACCACTCGGTGTTTTTACCTGTGTGACTGGTGTTTCGGGTTCAGGTAAAAGCTCTTTGGTTAATGGTATTTTATTAAAAAAATTAGCTGAAAAATTAAATGGAGCAAGAAAAATAAATGTGCCTTTAAAGAGCATTTCTGGCCTTGAGTATTTGGATAAAGTGATTGCTATAGATCAATCTCCTATTGGACGAACACCACGTTCAAATCCTGCTACTTATACAGGTGTTTTTACAGACATAAGAAGCTTATTTGCTGAAACAAAACTTGCTAAAGCTAGAGGCTATAAACCTGGCCGTTTTAGCTTTAATATAAAAGGTGGACGTTGTGAGGCTTGTAAAGGTGATGGTGTCAATCAAATTGAAATGCATTTTTTACCAGATGTTTATGTGACTTGTGAAGTATGTCATGGTAAAAGATATAATCGTGAAACTTTAGAAGTTAAATATAAAGATAAAAATATTTCTGATGTTTTGAATATGACTGTTGAAGAAGCCATTGTATTTTTTGAGAATGTTCCAAGAATTCAAAGAAAATTACAAACTTTATTGGATGTGGGTCTTGGTTATATTAAACTTGGACAACCTTCGACTCAATTGTCAGGAGGAGAAGCACAAAGAGTTAAATTGGCAACTGAATTGTCAAAAATCAACACTGGTAAAACTTTTTATATTTTAGATGAGCCTACCACGGGTTTACATATAGCTGATGTTCATCGTTTGATTGATATATTGCAAAAACTAACTGATAGAGGTAATAGTGTTTTAGTGATTGAACATAATTTAGATGTTATTAAAATGGCTGATTATATTATTGATTTGGGCCCAGATGGTGGTAGTGGTGGAGGCCAATTAATCGCAACTGGGGCGCCAGAAGAAGTAGCGGAAAACAATAAATCTTATACAGGAAAATATTTAAATGCCTTTCTCAATCGACAGGCTTTAAGTTCAAAATGATTAGAATCATGTTCACATTCCATCATTATTTTTATAGTTTAATTAAATAGTTTAGGTGAGAATAACTCTATTTTGTAAATTAATCAGATAAATTAGAATATATTAAATTCTTACTTTATAATGAGATAATAAAAAATTGAACTATATAATGATAATTAATAAATAGATAGGAAAAACTAATATGGCTAAATGTCAAATATGTAATAAAAATGTCGCGGTTGTCTATACAACCCGGATGGTAGATAATAAACCTGTAAATGAAGGAATCTGTTTAAAATGTGCCTTGGAAAAAAATATCGGAGGCCTGAAACAATTATTAGAAAAATCAGGCGTAACCGAGGAAAATGTTGATCAAGTACAAGAACAGATGAACATAGTCATGAATGAAATGGGTGATACGAATCCTTTTGATTTTTTGAAAAGCTTCATGGATGAAAATGGTGCTAATTTAGATTTTTCTAATTTAAATTTAGGGGACTTATCTTCATTAGGTATGGGTAATGATGATGAATATGAGGATGATGAAGATGACTCATCTGACAATAAATCTAGTAGTTTGATAGCTGCAACGATTGAGAAAGACGATAAAGCCATGGTTCCGCAAGAGGAAAGAAAAACCGAAAGAAATCGTAGAAGTAGAAAAATGCGAAAAAATAAATTTTTGGATCAATTTGGTACAAATTTAACTGAAAAGGCCAAAAATGGTGAGATTGATCGTATTATTGGTCGTGATAAAGAATTGCGTCGTGTTATTCAAATCCTTAATCGTCGGAATAAGAATAACCCAGCTTTATTAGGTGAGCCTGGCGTAGGTAAAACAGCAATCGCAGAAGGCTTAGCTTTGAAAATTGTTAAAAAAGAAGTGCCTGCAAAATTATTAGATAAACAAATATATCAATTAGATATGACGACAATGGTTGCTGGAACCCAATTTAGAGGCCAATTTGAAAGCCGGATGAAAGGCGTAGTCGAAGATGCCAGACAAGACGGCAATGTCATTTTAGTGATTGATGAATTACATAATATTATGGGTGCTGGAGATGCTGAAGGTGCCATGAATGCGGCCAATATTTTAAAACCAGCTTTGGCTAAAGGGGATGTTTCTGTTATTGGCTCAACCACTTTAGATGAATATCGCCGCTTTATAGAAAAAGATTCGGCTTTAGAGCGTCGTTTTCAAAAGGTTATTGTTGATGAACCAAATGAACATGATAGTATTGAAATTTTAAATGGTGTTAAAGATTATTATGAGAAACATCATTTTGTCACATATACAAAAAATGCTATTCGAGCAGCTGTACAGTTATCTGACCGTTATATTCACGAACGTTATTTGCCAGATAAAGCAATCGATATTATTGATGAAGCGGGATCTCGCGTTAATTTAGACAATAAACTTTTAACCAAACAAAAAGAGCTAGAGAATCGTTCTAAAGAATTAGATGATGAAATTGCTGATTCTTATAAAAGAATTACAGAGAACACAGATGAAGAAAAATCTTTAAGCCTTTATGAGCAAGATGCAAATTTAAGAGAAGAACAATTAAAGATTAAAAAACAATTGGATGAAATTTTAGAGATTAACAAGCCTGTCATTATTGATGTACCTCAAATAGCAGAAGTTGTCGAAATGTGGACAGGTATTCCAGTTCAACAAATTACAGAAGCTGAAACAGAAAAATTAATGCATTTAGAAGAGCGCTTGCATGAACGTATTATAGGCCAAAAAGAGGCAGTTAATGCTGTATCTAGAGCGATTCGTAGAAAACGTGCAGGCTTTGGTTCAGCTCAAAAACCACCTTCGTTTTTCTTTGTTGGTCCAACAGGCGTTGGTAAAACAGAATTAGTTAAAGTTCTTTCAGAAGTTTTATTCGAAGAGAAAGATGCCTTAATTCGTTTAGATATGTCAGAGTTTATGGAACCTCATACTGTCAGCAAATTAATTGGTTCTCCTCCAGGCTATGTTGGCTATGATGATGGCGGGCAATTGACAGAAAAGGTAAGAAGACGACCTTATAGTGTGGTTTTATTTGATGAAATTGAAAAAGCACATTCAGATGTTTACAATATTCTTTTACAAATTTTAGATGATGGTCGCTTAACAGATAGCCAAGGGCGAGTCATTAACTTTGCTAATACAATTTTAATAATGACTTCAAATGCTGGTACTACATTAAAAGGTAATACGATTGGATTTGGTTCAGATGGCAAAATTGCGATGGAAACTCGTATTAAGTCCGTCATGGAAGAAATCTTTAGACCAGAATTCTTAAATAGAATTGATGAAGTTGTCATTTTCCAAGAATTAAAAGCAGATGAAATCAGACAAATTGTAGATCTTATGTTGGTTGAAATTCAAAAAGATGTAGCCAAGCATGGCATGTCTATCTCATTATCTGACCAAGCAAAAGATCAATTAGCTAAAGAAGGTTATAATCCTAAATATGGTGCAAGACCATTAAGAAAAGTTATTCAAAGACAAATAGAAGATAAATTAGCTGATTTATTATTAGATGGCGCTTTAGATGATGCGAAAGCTATTTTTGTCGATTGGAATGAAGAAAATAAATTTACTTTTGATAAAAAAGCCGAAGAGGAATAATCTTCGGCTAATGAACTCATTCATTAATTGCGTTATAAGAGGACAGTATGCAAGAGCAAAATTCAATTGGTAATATAAAATCTAGAGCTAAACATAGCTTACAAAAAGGATTAGGTACAAGTTATTTGATGATAATTACATCAAATACGATACAAAATATTATCATCAAAGTTTTCAGTAGTATTTTTATGATTAGTAGTCTTAGTATGATTACTTCAACCTTTATTCGAAAATTAGAAAACCAATTATATTATTCTGAGAATGATTTATTAATATTGTTAAGATATTTATTTGATCAAATCAATGTGGTTTTAATTTTACAAATTGTAATCTATTTTCTAACAGCTGTAACAACCATTATGCTCTTTAATCATTTGACTACCGGCATTGATTTGTGGTTTTCAAGAAATCGGGAAGGCACAATGACGCCGCCCTATTCTTTTTTGTTTTATCAATTTAATGATGGCCGATATTTTTCAACTATGAAAGGGATGGCATGGCGTGATTTATGGCTTTTTATATGGCGCTTACCTGCCTCTATTTTATCTTTTATTATTGGGATTTATAGTATTAGATTAACAAAGACTATTTTACAATATCCTTTATTTAGTATGAGCCAATCCGAATTAGAAAAAATATTTAATACGTATTTTGCAATTGATCATGCTGCTTATTTTCATGCTATTCTGTTTTTTGTTGCGGCTATTGTCATGATTGTTTTTAGTATTCTTGCCATTGTAAAAAAATATAGTTACAAAGCAACTGAATGGCTTTTAGCAGATAATCCACATCTTAATCATCGCCAAGCTTTAAATTTATCTAAAAAAATGATGCATGGTAATAAATTTAAGTGGTTTTTACTTGATTTATCTTTTATTGGTTGGAAAATTTTATATGGAATTTTAATTGCTTTTTCTTTTTTCTTAAAACCTTTATTGCAATCTTATATTAAAGCTGCTCATGCTGAACTGTATGCTGACTTAAGAAGCCAGGCGATTGCGGATCATCTGATTACTCCAGAAGAATTGGGGTTTGTAAAAGAGACAGCAAATCAAAATGAATCTTATCAATCTGCAACTGATTTCTATCAATCAAATCAACAATGATTTTTAGGTATTATTATTTATATCTAAGATTAGATTTGCAAGGTGCGTAAATGAAAAAAGTCGTTTTACTAGCTTTAAATTCAAGTTATAGTCATACGAATTTAGGTTTGCGTTATATTCGTGAGAAATTAAAAAATACCGAAATAGAAAATTTAGAAATTGTTTTTATTGAAAAAACAATCAATGAACCATGGTTAATGTTATTTGATTCTTTATTAAAAGAACAGGCAGATATTTATGCTTTTTCTTGTTATATTTGGAATCGTGAATTAATCGAAACCTTAAGTATAAACCTGAAACGGATTTATCCAGAAACAAAGATTTTATGGGGTGGACCCGATGCGTCTTCTCAAGCGCAATTTCTATTAGAAAAAAATCCACAAGTCGATGCTATTATTTCTGGTGAGGGCGATTCTGTCTCAACGAATTGGATAATCTCAAATTTGTTTCTCGAGAAAGCTTTTGATGCACCAAATACTTTGAATCCAAACACAAGATTATACGCTGATAGCGAAGAACTTAACTGGGCATTCCCTTATACGGATTCTGAATTACAGGAATTAAATGATCGTATCCTTTATTATGAGGGCAGCCGCGGCTGTGCTTTTAAATGTACCTATTGCCTTTCTGGAAATACTTTTACAGCTCGACATAAGCCATTAAATGAAGTTTTAGCTGAATTGATCCATATTATCTCTTTTAATCCTAGACAATTAAAATTTATAGATCGAACCTTTAATTCCGATCCAGAACGTGCATTTCTAATCTGGCAATTTTTGATTAATAAGTCAGAAGAGTTAAATTTTAGAACAAATTTTCATTTTGAAATTGCAGCGGAATTGTTAACTGATGAACAACTTGATTTATTGGCAACAGCTAAACCTGGCCTTTTTCAATTCGAAATAGGAGCACAAACAATTAATCCAGATGTCTTAAAGCTGATAAGAAGACCTTTTCATCCGGAAAAATTTAAAAGCATTGTTTCTAGATTAAGATCTTTTGAGAATATCCATATTCATCTTGATCTGATTGCTGGTTTACCTGGTGAAACCCTGAAATCACAAATGGAATCGGCGGATTATCTCTTGAATTTAGATCCCAATATGTTACAAATGGGTTTTTTGAAAATTTTACCCAATACTCCGATTAAATTAGAATGTGATAAAAGGCAGATGGTGTATCAATCTTTTCCGCCTTATGAGATTTTACAATCTGATCAAATATCAGCAAAAGAATTGATGGCTTGGCGACAAGTCGAAAGTGTTGTTGATATCTATTATAATTCGGGGCAATATTTTTATATAATGAATATGCTTTTAGGATTAAAAGAACAGCCTTTTCAAATTCTTTTGGAACTGTCAGATTTTATTGAAAGGGAATATGGATATCGAAAAATTTCGCAAAATGAACGCTATTCTGTCTTGGCTAATTTCATTAATGCCCAAATAAAACAATATTTTGTTTCAGATATCGATACAATTAATAATCTCAAACTCAGTTCTTTTGGTAAACTTTTTTCACAAAAACCGGATTTGTTTGAAACCGTTGCCATTGATTTATTAAAAATCGATTATTTCAAACAAGGTATGAAAAGCTTTCCCGACTGGTTTTTAAGCTTCAAACAAAATAAAGATGAATCTTTAAATCAATTACAAGAAGAAATACAAGAAAATCTTCAGAAAGCTAATGTTCGTCAGCGAATTCGTTATGAAGTATTTTCTTTTCCATTACAAGAATTACCTGGTTTAGAAAATTTGATTGCTTTTAACAAAACTGAATTAGATAATGAGAAATCATTAAGTTTTCAAGGCGCTGGCGAAGTGCAAATTACAAGACAACGTTTGATTCATTATTTAACAAAAGAAATTTTAAAAAATCAAAAATATTTAGTTGCTTTCCAGCTTTCTAATCCTTCATTTTATATTTTGGCTGAAAAGAAAATTAATTCTCATATAAATAAAAAAGTACTGTAAAAAAGTTTAAATTAAGACAATCAAAGATAATTATTTGTTTAATAGATGAAAAGTTACCTTATTTGCCGGAAAGCTTGAGCTAGAATTTAAGGTTGCATATAATAGAGAAAGTTAAAAAAATAAGCAATAACGATAAGGAGAATCAATTATGATCCGTATTTCAGAAAATCATTTAAATCCTTTTATTCAATCACATGAATTAGATTATTTAGAACCACAATTAGAACAAGCTTTTTCTAATTTGAAAGAGAAGACCGGCCCTGGTAACGACTTTTTAGGTTGGGTTGATTTACCAATTAATTATGATAAAGAGGAATTTCAAGCCATAAAATTAGCTGCTGAAAAAATTCAAAAACAAAGCGATGTACTTTTAGTTGTTGGAATCGGTGGCTCTTATTTAGGTGCAAGAGCAGTCATCGAAGCATTAAAACCAGCTTTCCCAATTGATAATGATACAGAAATTATTTTTGTAGGTCATCAAATCAGTGGAGATTATTTAAATGATTTATTAAAATATCTAGATAATAAAGAAGTTTCCTTAAATGTAATTTCAAAATCTGGAACGACAACGGAACCAGCGATTGCTTTTAGAATACTAAGAGATTATCTGATTCAACGTTATGGCGAATCTAGTAAAGAAAGAATTTTTGTCACAACAGATAAAGCCAGAGGAGCTTTAAAGGAATTAGCCAATCAAGTTGGCTATCAAACTTTTGTCGTACCAGATGATATTGGTGGAAGATATTCAGTTTTAACAGCAGTTGGCCTTTTACCTATTGCTGTAGCCGGCATTTCAATTGAAGACTTAATGCAAGGTGCAGCGGAACAAAGAGAAGAAGCCATTCAATTTGATTTAGAAAAAAATCAAGCATTGCGTTATGCAGGTTTGAGAAATGTTTTATTAAGACGTGGCTATAAAACAGAGATTTTAGTTAATTATGAACCTGGATTAATGTTCTTTAATGAATGGTGGAAACAGCTTTATGGCGAAAGCGAAGGCAAAGATAATAAAGGCTTATTCCCAGCTGGAGTTAATTTTACATCTGATTTACATTCAATGGGTCAATTCATACAAGATGGTTCACGTATTATGTTTGAAACAGTTCTTGATTTTGTGAAAACAAGAACTGAAATGCAAATCCCTGCAGATGAACAAGATCTGGATGGCTTAAATTACTTGGTTGGTAAGACTATGCAAGAAGTCAATAGAACAGCTCTGCAAGGCACCATGTTAGCGCATGAAGATGGTGGTACACCAACCATTCGTTTAGAAGTTGATTCCTTAGATACAAAGAATATTGGAGCTTTAATTTATTTCTTTGAATTTGCTTGTGGTATCAGTGGACATGTCTTAGGTGTCAATCCATTTGACCAACCAGGAGTTGAAGCCTATAAACGCAATATGTTTGCTCTTTTAGGTAAACCAGGTTATGAAGAATATACTCAAGCTTTAGAAGCAAGAATTAATGAGTAATAATCAAAAAAAATATCAATATCCTAGATCCATTTTAAGAACTGTTGAAAAACCAGCTCAATATTTGGGTAATGAATGGAATAGTATAGATAAGACAGAGCAAATGGATCATTGGACAAAAAAACAGCCAATGATCCGTTTTGGCTTTTGTTTTCCAGATATTTATGAAATAGGTATGTCGAATATCGCTTTGCGTATTCTTTATGATGTGATTAATCAAAGAGAAGATACTTGGTGTGAGAGATTTTTTGAACCACAAGCAGATATGCGTTCTTGGCTTTTAAAAGAAAATCTGCCTTTACGCTCAATAGAATCAAAAACACCGTTATTTGACTACGATTTTATTGCCTTTACTTTACAGTATGAGATGAGTTTTCCAACTATTTTGGACATGCTACATTTAGGCAATGTTAAATTACATTGGTGGGATCGTGATGAAAAAGATCCTATCGTACTTGCTGGTGGACCAATTGTCTATAATCCTGAGCCTTTAAGTGACTTCTTTGATATCTTTCATATTGGCGATGGTGAAGAAGTGGTACATGAAATTATTGAATTATATCAAACTTGGGATAGAGAAAAAGAAAGCCGAGAATCGTTTCTTTTACGTTGTGCACAAATTGAAGGGGTTTATGTGCCTCGCTTTTACCAAGCAGAATATCATACGGATGGCAGATTTAAACAAATCAAAAAACTTCATAAAGACGTCCC
The DNA here is from genome assembly GCA_002427545.1 of Mageeibacillus sp. UBA5436. Taxonomy (GTDB): domain Bacteria; phylum Bacillota; class Clostridia; order Saccharofermentanales; family DTU023; genus UBA5436. The sequence continues at coordinate 13,222 of DIRM01000007.1, forward strand.
TGATTTTATTCAAAAGCGCATTGTTAAAGATATAAATAAAATCGGATTTCCTTTAAATCCAATCGTCCCAAATACTTCAATTGTCCATGATCGAGCCTATTTAGAACTGTTTCGAGGCTGCCCGAGAGGTTGCCGATTTTGCCAAGCTGGTATGATTTATCGACCTGTTCGTGAAAGGGATTCCGATCTTTTAGTTGAACAAGCTAGACAAATTATCAATTCAACAGGTTATGAACAATTAGGACTCTTATCTTTATCGACTGGAGATTATTCTGATTTAGAGTATTTAAGTGAGCAACTATTAGAATTTTGTGAAAGTAAACATGTCAATCTTTCATTACCTTCTTTGCGACTTGATTCTTTTAGCTTTAATTTAATGGAAAAAGTTTCTAAAACGAGAAAATCAGGATTAACTTTTGCACCCGAAGCGGGTAGCCAAAGATTGAGAGATATTATCAATAAAGACATTCAAGAAGATGATCTTCTCAATGCTGCTAGAATTGCTTTTTCAGGTGGTTGGCACACCATGAAACTTTATTTTATGCTTGGCTTACCTTTTGAGACAGAAGAAGATGTTTTAGGTATAAGCGATTTGGTCGAAAAAGTATTAAAAATCCATAAAGAAGAAAATACGAAAAAACGTATTAGAAAACCTCAAATTAATATTAGTACTTCTTTTTTTATTCCCAAAGCTTGGACACCGTTTCAATGGCAAGCGCAAATTACAGAATCTGAAATGCAAGAAAAGCAGAGCCTTCTAGCAAATCATTTGCGTTATGGTGGTGTCAAATATATCTGGCATGATTCTGAAAATAGTATAGTGCAGGGTATTATTTCACGTGGCGATAGAAGAATTGGCAAGGTGATAGAAGAAGTTTGGCAGAATGGTGGCTGGTTAGAATCTTGGAATGAAGAATTTTCATATGAACGCTGGCAAAAAGCTATGCAGAAGTATAATTTATCTATTGAGTTTTATACAAGTCGAACACGTCAATTAGATGAAATGTTTCCATGGGATCACATTGGATCAGGCGTCAACAAACAATTTTTAATTAATGAATATCAAAGAGCCAAACAAGGTTTAATTACGAGTGAATGCAGAGCAGATTGTCAGCATTGTGGTGCATTAATTTATCAAACAGGAGTATGTTTATCTCATGTCGGGAAACAAAGATAATTATCGTTATAGAGTTTATTATGCGCGATTTGAAATAGCCGCCTGGATAGCGCATTTAGATTTGATGCGAGTCTTTCAACGTGCGTCTAAAAGGGCTGATTTACCATTAGTTTATACACAAGGATTTAACCCTAGGCCCATTATGGAATTTGCTTTGCCAATTGGTGTTGGTATAGAAACAAGAAATGAACCTTTTGATTTTCTTCTAAGTCAAAAAATGAATATAGAAGATATCAAAAATAACTTGAATGCAAAATTACCAAATGGCTTAGAAATTGTCCGAGTTGAAAGTTTATCTTCTGATGTTAAAAATTTGATGAGCCTTGTTAATGCAGCAGAATACCAAATTTCTGCGGATGGCCTAGGAACGGTCGTTAAAAATTATTATTTTGATAATTCAAATCCTTTATTTGCTAGTCGTGAAAGAAAAGGTAAAATTCGTGAATATCAGATAAGAGATTATATTATAAAATTAAAAATAATTGATAATAATACGGTTACTTATATTTCAAAAGCTGGCAGTGCTGAAAATTTAAGACCAGATTTATTTTTACAAGCCTTTATAGCAGCGAAACAAATTTCGGAAGAAACAGCATTAAATGCTATAATAATCAGAAAAAATGTTTATTTAACAGAGGAGAAAATTTGTGGGTGAGATAGGATTTAAATTACCAGCCTATTTTCAAGATGATATGATTTTGCAACAAGGAGTGACAAATCGTATTTTTGGTTTAACGAAAGCAAATGCGGAATTGATGATTACTTTAGAGCGTTTTCCTGCTAATCAGAATAAAAAGAATCATCAAAAAAAATCTAAGAAAAAAAACAAAAATAATTTTGGCTTAATTTATACTAATAAAATACTTACAAATACCAAAGGATTCTTTGACTTTTATTTACCGGCTTTTGAGGCCTCAAAAGATCCGTATCAAATGACATTAACAGTTGAAAATCAAAGCTGCATTTTTAAAGATATTTATTTTGGCGAAGTTTGGCTTGCTTTAGGTGAAAGTAATATGACTATGCCAGTCAAATATTCAGATCTTGCTGGAAAATTAAAATCTTATTTACAATTTTCTGATTTACGATTCTTTAGTATGCAGCGTAATGGTCTATCAGAACAAAATGATTATTCTTATAAACCAACCGCTAAGATTGCGGCTGGAAAATGGCTGCGAGTCAACAAAGATACCGTTTCCGATTTGTCTGCCATCGCATTAGCATTTGCTGCCCGTTTAACCAAAAATCTTAATGTGCCTGTGGCTATTTATGATTTAGGTTGCCCTGATACCATGCTACATAGCTGGTTATCGCGAGATATCATTGAGTCAAATGTCAAAATTAAAGAACATATAGAAAAAATTAATCATTATCGTGATGAAAGCAATTGGAATCAAGGATTGTCAGATTCAGAGATAAATTTACGTTTGTCCTCTTTAGCCAATTTACCAGAAGATTATTTGGATCAATCCTTTAATCAAATTTCGAAATTTAACAAAAAGAATCAACCTGCAGCTATGTATAATCATAAAATTGCACCTTTTACGGGAATTTCTATCCGAGGGATTCTACTGGCTCATGGTGAATCGGATGCACAATATCCGCAGTATTATCTTGAAGCTTTTAAAAAGTTTACTGAATTATTAAAAGAATCTTTTCATAGCTTTAAACGTGGTCCATACTTAATATATAGCCAATTAGCACCCTTCTATTATACGAATCGTGATGATAAATTATTACCTTACTTTAATGAAATGTTAACTGTTGCTAGACGACAATTAGCTTTACCTGCAGGTATGACAACTGTTTATGATTTACCTTTGGATTATATAAAAGATGAAAAACATCAATATGCGAATCCACTTAATCCCATAGCCAAAGAGACCATAGGTGATCGTATGTATGAATTAGCAAAAGGTCTTGTTTATCAAGCTAATTCGCCTAAGTCTGCGCCTGAAGTAAAATACGCTGAATGGATTGAAAATAAGTTGATACTATCCTTTGCTCATGTTGGTGAAGGCTTAGATATACCTAAAGGCGATTTAACATTAAAAGGTTTTTATATTAGCTCTGAAAATACACCATATGTGACGGCATCAGCCAATAAATTATATGGTATTCGAACTTTAATTTGGCATGATGAAATTAAAATACCTAATTCATGTGCTTATGCTTTTTCAAGCTTTAATCAAAGTGCTAATTTAAAAGGTCAACATGATATTCCATTAGTACCTTTTAGGCTGGCTAATGAAAGACCCAATTATTCATTGAGCAATGATTGGATGTCTTGTGATCGTTTAACTGGTTGGATTGTACCAACACCAGAAAAATATCGTTTCAATTTACCCAATGAGCGAAAACCGGGTAATTTTCCTCTTTGGAAAATTACTGGCGGTAATTCTACCTTACAATTAGAAAAAAACAATAAAATTAGCGGGGCCGCAAGTATTTTTTTAAAATTTAATAAAGCGGCCAATGAACAAATCATTTTAGAACCCATATTACATTATGCTTCATTGTATCCACCATTAAATTTTAGCTATTGGAAAAACTTAACAATTGAATTATTTAATGCGGATCATAAAACAAAAACCATTGCTTTAAGAATAGTTGATATTCAAGACAATGCAGATCAAACTGAAAAAGTTTTAATTGAAGATATTTTAATTTGGCAAAAAATTACTTTTGATTTATTGAGTTTAGATGTTAACTTAAAACAAATTAAACAATTACAATTCATTTTTGGTTCAAGAGACAATAAAGGTGAATTAACAATTGACTCAGTTAAGTGTAGCAGTATTATTGAATCTAATGCAGAAGATTTTGAATAGAATAATTAAATTAATATAATGTTAGAATGAATAAAAAGATGTTAAGAAGAGGAAAAAATGAGTAGAATTGATAAAATAGAAAAAAACTTTGTACCCCAAGATCATGAACAAGAAATTTATCAAACTTGGCAAGATTCAGGCTGCTTTAAGGCCAATAATCATTCAGAAAAAAAACCTTTTACCATAGTCATGCCCCCACCAAATATCACCGGTGTTTTACATATGGGACATGCTTTGGATGTCACATTACAAGATATTTTGATTCGGCTAAAAAGAATGCAAAATTATGAAGTACTTTGGCTTCCTGGAACAGATCATGCTGCTATTGCAACCGAGGCCAAGATTGTAGCATCAATGCGTGAGGAAGGTTTAAGCAAAGATGACCTTGGACGAGAAAAGTTTTTAGAACGTGCTTGGCAATGGAAAAAAACTTATGGTGATCGTATTATCGATCAGATCAAACATATGGGTTCCTCTTGTGATTGGAGTCGTCTGCGTTTTACCATGGACGAAGGATTATCAAAAGCGGTTGAAAAAGTCTTTATTGATTTATATAAAGAAAAACTAATATATCGTGGTGAAAGAATTATCAATTGGTGTCCTAGTTGTATGACTTCTATTTCTGATGCAGAAGTTGAATATGAGGAAAAATCAGGCCACTTTTGGCATATCCGTTATCCTTTTGTAGATGGCGATGGCTATCTAGAAATTGCGACGACTCGACCAGAAACTTTATTAGGCGATACGGCAGTTGCCGTTCATCCTGATGATGAACGTTATCAACAATATATTGGTAGAACCTTAATTTTACCTTTAGTTAATCGTGAAATTCCTGTTGTTGCAGATAGATATGTTGATCCTGAATTTGGTAGTGGTGTTGTTAAAATTACACCGGCCCATGATCCAAATGACTTTGAAGTCGGTGAGCGACACAATTTAGAGCGAATTAATGTTTTTAATGAAGATGCCAGCATCAATGAAAATGGTGGTAAGTATGAAGGCCTGTCTAATAAAGAAGCGCGTAAACAGATTGTTAAGGATCTAGAAGAACAAGGCTATCTAATTCGCATTGAAGATATAGTTCACTCCGTTAGCACTTGTTATCGCTGTCATTCAGAAATTGAACCAAGATTATCCAAACAATGGTTTGTGGCGATGCAAAAATTAGCAGAACCAGCGATTAAAGCAGTTCAAAATCAAGATATAAGATTTGTGCCAGATCGTTTTTCTAAAAATTATTTTCATTGGATGGAAAATATTAGAGATTGGAATATTTCACGGCAATTATGGTGGGGACATCGTATTCCTGCTTGGTTCTGTGATGATTGTGGTCAATTTACAGTTGCAAAAGAAGTAGGTGAAATTCCACAAAAATGCGAGCATTGCGGTTCCTTAAATTTAAGACAAGAAGAAGATACCTTAGATACATGGTTTTCTTCTGCACTTTGGCCTTTTTCAACTTTGGGTTGGCCTGAAAAAACGGAAGATTATGAGACTTTCTATCCGACAGATGTTTTAGTTACAGGTTATGATATTATTACTTTCTGGGTCTCGCGCATGATTTTCTCAGGCTTACATTATACGGGGCAAGAACCATTTAAGGATGTTTTGATTCATGGCATTGTACGTGATGAACAGGGCAGAAAAATGTCTAAATCTCTCGGCAATGGTATTGATCCTCTGGAAGTCATTGATAAATATGGTGCAGATGCTTTACGTTATGCTTTGGTAGCAGGTGTTTCTGCCGGGAATGATTTACGCTATAAAGAAGATCGTGTTGAAAATGGTAGAAATTTCATCAATAAAGTTTGGAATGCTTTCCGCTTTGCAATGATGAATATCGAAGATGAATTAACTTATGAAGATTTGAATATCAACTTTGCTGAAGCAAATCTTGCTAATGAAGATAAATGGATTTTTTATAATTTACAAATTTTAATTGAAGAAGTGACCTATAATATGGAGCAATATGATTTTGGCATTGCTTTAACTAAAATTTATAATTTCTTATGGGAAAATTTCTGTGATTGGTATATAGAGATGATTAAGCCTCGTTTAAATGGTACAGATCAAGAATCTCGTTTAATTGCACAAGCCGTTCTGAATGAAGTTTTAAATAAATGTATGATTTTACTTCATCCGTTTATGCCCTTTTTTACTGAAGAAATATACAAATCCTTAATGCATGATGATGGTATGTTGATTAAAACTAATTGGCCTTTAAAAGATGAAAATCTTATTTTTGAAAAAGAAGCGATGAAAATGAATCTTTTGATTGAAATGATTCATTCCATTCGAAATATTCGTTCTCAAATGAATGTACCCAATAAAAAGAAATCAAGATTGATTATCGTTGTCGATACAGAAGAAATTGGTCAGATCTTTATGGAATCTGAGGCTGGATTAGCTAATTTGGCTATGATTTCGCATCTTGAAATTAAAAATGAAAATAAAGATATTCCTGAAACAGCAATTGCTATTCCTTTTAGTTCTGGTACAGCTTATTTACCATCTGAAGATTTAATTGATCTTGAAGCAGAAAAAAAACGCTTAGCTAAAGAAATCGCAAATTACGATAATGAAATTTTAAGAGCTGAAAAAAAATTAACAAATGCAAACTTTGTTAAAAAAGCTCCAAGTGAAGTTGTTGAAAAGGAAAAGGAAAAATTGGCTGAATACCAAAAAACTAGAGAACAAGCACGATTACGCTTGCAAGAACTTTCATAAATAAAAGTAAAAAATTAGTTTATTATTTATAAGAAAAACTTCTTTATTCACAAAAAAACATTCTTAAATGAATTAAGAATTGATGAAGTTATCATTTACTAATTAAGAATTGACTAAGTTATCATTTAGCAATAAAGTATAGGTATATTAAAACTAATCATAGTTGAGATAAGGAGAATTATTATGCCATTAGTAACAACAGAAAAAATGTTCAAAGATGCTTATGAAGGTGGATATGCAATAGGTGCTTTTAATGTAAACAATATGGAAATCATCCAAGGTATTGTTGAAGCAGCTAACGAATTAAAATCACCTTTGATTTTACAAGTTTCAAAAGGTGCTAGAGAATATGCAAATCGTACTTATTTAATGAAATTAGTCGAAGCAGCAGTTATCGAAACAGATATTCCTATCGCTTTGCATTTGGATCATGGTGATTCCTTTGAATTATGTAAATCTTGTATTGATGATGGTTTTACTTCTGTAATGATCGATGGATCTCATTTAGATTATGAAGAAAACGTTGCATTAACAAAACAAGTCGTTGAATATGCACACTCCAAAGGTGTTGTAGTTGAGGCTGAATTAGGTCGTTTAGCTGGTATCGAAGACGAAATCAATGTATCTAGCGAAGATTCTAGTTATACAGATCCAGCACAAGTTGAAGACTTTGTAACACGTACAGGCTGTGATTCTTTAGCAATTGCAATTGGTACAAGTCATGGTGCTTATAAATTTAAACCAGGCACAGATATTCAATTACGTTTTGATATCTTAGATGAAGTTGCTAAGAGATTACCTGGATTCCCAATCGTTTTACATGGTGCTAGCTCAGTTATTCCAGAATTTGTTGAAATGATCAATGCTCATGGTGGTGCGATGGAAGATGCTTTAGGCTGTCCAGAACCAATGCTCAGAGAAGCTGGCAGAAGAGCTGTTTGCAAAATCAATATTGATTCTGACTTACGCTTAGCAATGACTGCTTCAATCCGCAGAGTATTTGATGAAAAACCTGCAGAATTTGATCCAAGAAAATATTTAGGACCTGGCCGTGAAGCAATCAAAGGCTTAGTTGCTCATAAAATTACAGATGTTTTAGGTAGCGATCATAAAGCTTAATAAAATTAATAAGATATTTTTTAGGAGATGCTAAGGCATCTCCTTTTTTTCTAGATTAAAATACCTGAAAGATGTCTAAGATGTCTCTTAATAGGAATCCTAAAATTTTAATTTTGGCGACTGGTGGAACGATAGCTAGCAAATCTACTGATAAGGGTTTTGTACCACAAATTAGTGGGATCGAATTATTGCAACTGATTCCAGAAATAGCTAATCAAACTAGGGTTGATGTCAATCAATTAATGAATATTGATAGTTCGGATATGCAGGTTTCAGATTGGCAGAAAATTGCTCGTGCTTGCCAAGATGCCATAGAACAAAAATATTCTGCAATTATTATTACGCATGGCACCGATACAATGTGCTATACGGCATCTGCTTTGTCTTTTCTTCTGCCTGATTTAAAAATTCCAATTATATTAACCGGCTCGCAAAAACCAGCCGTATTATCTGATAGTGATGGACCACAAAACATGAAAGATGCCTTTTGTGTTGCTAATTCTAAGTTAAAAGGGGTCTATATCGTTTTTAATCATAAGATTATCTTAGGTAGCCGTGCCTATAAAATGTATACCCAAAATTTCGATGCATATATCAGTCGAAATTATCCATATGTGGGTTACGTGAAAGATGAAAAGATAGAAATCTTAACATATCCTAAAATTTTAAATTCAAAAAATATTCCCAATCAAGATGTTGGCCAATTTGAATTGTGTCCAGAAGTAGCATTGTTAAAAGTAACACCTGCGACAAAACCTGAATTTTTGTCCTTTATTGGAAAAAGTGGCTATCAAGGTATCGTGATAGAAGGATTTGGTACGGGCGGTATTTCTAATCTTAATCATGGTATGTTAGATGAAATCGAACATATTATTTCAAAGTGCAATATACCAATTATTATGATCTCCCAATGCATGTATGAAGGTGTTAATCTAGCAGTATATGGCGTTGGTGATCAAGCGGCAAAAGCAGGAGTTATTTCTGGTAATGACATGACGACAGAAATAGCTATTGTAAAATTGATGTGGTTACTTGCTAGAACAAAGGACATGGAGCAAATTAAAAAGGCAATAGCATATAACTTTTGTGATGAAATTACAGATGATTTGTAAATACAGCAAAAGGGCTTTAAGCCGTCCTGAAAAATATGTCGATTTATAGAATTAATAAAAAAATTTATTCTTCTCTTTATATAAATTGTCAAAAATAAATATACTGCTTTACTTATTCGGTGAAAATTAGTAGATTCTTTAAAACTATTAATTATTTCTACCAAATTATTAATAACTGAAACTTATATTTGTTGAAGAAACCGGCAATCTGAAGAAGTCATTTGAGAGGCACGATGGAGGGAACTGCTGATGGAGGCTTATTGCGACTCAGTTCTTTGGCTCAATTAGAGTAAAACAAATAACCATTTTTATTATACAAAGTGAATGAATATAAATTCATTAATTTGGGTGGTACCGCGGAATTTTTCGTCCCAGAGAATCTAATTCTCTGGGATTTTTTTTATTTAAAATAACTGTTTGGAAAGAAAATTGGAGGCTATTATGATTAAAATTTTTGATACGACTTTGAGAGATGGTGAACAATCACCAGGATGTTCGATGAATCTCAATGAAAAATTACAAATGGCTAAACAATTAGAACGTCTAGGCGTTGATATTATTGAAGCTGGTTTTCCAGCAGCCTCAACAGGTGATTTTGAAGCGGTAAAAGCAATTTCAAAAGTTTTAAAAAAGCCAATTGTTACTGGTTTAGCCAGATGTACAAAACAGGATATTGATAAAGCTTATCAAGCAATTGAAGATGCAAAAAATAAGCGTATTCATGTTTTTATTGCAACCTCAGATATACATTTGGAATATAAATTGCATAAAACACGTGAACAAGTTTTAGCTGATATTGAAAAATACGTAAGTTATGCAAAATCTTTGACCGATGATATTGAATTCTCTGCCGAAGATGCTTCTCGCACAGATTTAAATTTTCTTTGTGAAGCCGTAGAAAAAGCCATTCAAGCTGGTGCGACAACCATTAATCTACCTGATACAGTAGGTTATGCCATGCCAGCAGAATATGCTCATATGATTAAAACAGTTAAAGAGAATGTGAAAGGTATTGAAAATATCACTTTATCTGTGCATTGCCATAATGATTTAGGGATGGCTGTAGCAAATTCTCTAGCAGCCGTTGAAGTAGGCGCAGAACAGATAGAATGCACGATTAATGGAATCGGCGAAAGAGCAGGTAATGCTGCTTGTGAAGAACTTGTAATGGCCTTAAAAACACGCCATGATTATTACCATAAGGATACCAATATCAATACTAAAGAGATTATGCGCACCTCAAATCTTTTAGAACAAATAACAGCGACTAAAGTTAGCCCAACTAAACCAATTGTCGGTAGAAATGTCTTTGCTCATGAATCTGGTATTCATCAACATGGTGTATTACAAAATAAAAGCACCTATGAAATTATGGATCCAAGTATGGTCGGTATTCAAAATCAAGAAAATATTGTGCTGGGTAAACATTCTGGCAAACATGCATTGCGGTCTAGAATACTAGAATTAGGTTTTGAAATTGATGAACATAATTTAGAAGAAATCTTTGTCAAATTTAAAAATATGGCAGATAATAAGAAAAATATTTATGATAGTGATATTCAAGCCTTAATGTTAGGTCAATTAAATAAAGGCTCTGGCCCTTATCAATTAATTGATTATTCATCTTTTACATCTAATGGTAAAGAAAGTAAGACCATCATCAAATTAAGTAATGGTTCAGAAATTATCGAAAGAGTCGGTTCTGGTGCAGGCCCAATTGATGCCGCTTTTGATTGTATGAAAAATATTTTAAATGATCAATTTAGTTTGCAAGATTTTGCCATTAACTCTATAACTGCTGGTCAAGATGCTTTAGGTGAAACAAAATTAAGCTTGCGACATGAATCAGAACTTTATAATGGTCGTGGATTAAGCAATGATATTATTAAATCAGGTATTTTAGCTTATATTAATGCCGTTAACAAACAAATAGAAGCCTAAAAATCTCTTTTTAAATAAAAAATTTAATATGGATCTTCAATTTGAAAAATGTCAGATATTATTCATCTAACTTTTTTTAGATATAGATTTTTATAAAAAAAATTAAGCCAAAACAGAAATTGAGGGAAGTATGAAAACACTTTTTGATAAAATTTGGGAAAAACATAGAATAGTTCATCAAGATTCGAAAGACTTACTTTATATTGATTTACATTTAATACATGAAGTGACATCACCACAAGCTTTTGATGGCCTCAGAATAAATAACAGAAAGCTCAGAAGGCCTGATTTAACTTTTGCTACAATGGATCATAATACACCAACGATACCAAATCATCGTCAAAATATTAAAGACCCTTTATCGGCAGAACAATTAAATAGCTTAGCAGAAAATTGTCGTGATTTTGATATTCAATTATTTGATATGGAATCAGATTTTAATGGTATCGTTCATATGATTGGCCCAGAATTAGGCCTGAGCTTACCTGGAAAAACGATTGTATGTGGTGATTCTCATACCGCAACTCATGGTGCACTTGGCGCCATCGCTTTTGGCATTGGAACGAGTGAAGTTGAAAGCGTTTTTGCGACACAATGTATTTGGCAAACCAAACCCAAAAATATGGGAGTCAAGGTCATTGGTAAAAAACCCGAAAATGTATTTGCAAAAGACATTATTCTTAAATTGATTGCGGAAAATGGAATCGCCTTTGGCAATGGTTATGCCGTTGAGTATTATGGCGAAGCCATTGAAGATTTGAATATGGAAGAAAGAATGACGATTTGCAATATGTCAATTGAAGCAGGAGCAAAATTTGGCATAATAAAGCCAGATAGTAAAACAATCGACTATATTGCAGATAAACCTTATACACCAAAAGGCAAAGATTTTGAAATCTATAAAGATGAAATTAAAGATCTTTATACAGATGATGAAAGTGACTTTGATAAAATTATTTCTTTAGATATTAGTGAATTAAAACCACAAGTATCTTATGGAACAAATCCTGCTATGACTCTTGCTATTGATGAATTATTTCCAGCCATTGAAAGTTCAGAAGATGAAAGAGCATATCAGTATATGGATTTAAAACCTGGTATGAAATTTTCAGATATTCCTGTCAAATATGTATTCATCGGTTCTTGTACAAATGGACGAATTAATGACTTACGTATTGCTGCAAAAATTATGGAAAATCAAAAAGTTGCAGATAATATAAACTGCATTGTGGTTCCTGGTTCAATGCAAGTACTTAAACAAGCTGAAAAAGAAGGTCTAGTTAAAATATTTGAGGAGGCAGGTTGTGAAATGCGTTTTCCTGGATGCTCATATTGTTTAGCTATGAATGAAGATCGTATAGAAGCAGGTACTCATTGTGCTTCTACCTCAAATCGAAACTTTGAAGGTAGACAAGGCGAAAATTCTAGAACGCATTTAATGAGTCCTTATATGGCGGCCAAAACAGCAATTAATGGGAGGATCAGTGATGAATAAGGCAATAAATACAATTACTTCTGAGGCAATTGTCATTTTTAAAGATAATATAGACACGGATATCTTAATTCCAAAAAATTATTTAAAATCGACAAAACGCACAGGTTTTGAAGATGCATTATTTGCTCCTTGGCGTTATGACTCTGATGGTCAACCCATTAAGGATTTTGTTTTAAATCAAGAGGAGAATAAGGATAAAAAGATTTTAATCGTAGGTGAGAACTTTGGTTGTGGTTCTTCTAGAGAACACGCTGCTTGGGCATTGCAAGATTATGGCATTGAAGTCGTTATTGCGGGTGGTTATTCACCAATCTTTTATATGAATTATATTAACAATTTAAAATTACCAATTATTTTAAAGAAAGAAGAAAGATTAGCTTTAATTGAAATGGGTTCTCCAATTACAGTTGATCTAGAAGCTAGAACAGTCAAATCAGATGATTTAGAATTCCATTTTAAGATAGAAAATGATTTTCGTGAAAAGTTGTTAAATGGAAGAGATAATATTGCAGAAATTCTATTATATGAAGATTTAATTAAAGAATATGAGGATAAATATGCAAAATAATAAAATTGTCCTATTAAAAGGTGATGGCATTGGTCCAGAAATAATTGATTCAGCCATTTCTGTCTTGCGTAAAATTGAATCTATAGAAAATATTACATTTGATTTAGAAGAAGCAAGTATTGGTGGAGCTGCTATTGATCAATTTGGCAATCCTTTTCCAAAAGAAACTGAATCCGCATTAGAAAATACAAATGCTGTTTTATTAGGTGCTGTTGGAGGACCTAAATGGGATCAAATTGATCCAGATATTCGCCCTGAAAAAGGCCTTTTAGCTTTACGAAAAAAATTAGGGGTTTATGCGAATTTGAGACCCTGTAAAACTTATTCAAGCTTAATGAATCAATCGCCACTTAAGGCTGAATATTTAGAAAATGTTGATTTTATTGTTGTTAGAGAATTAATTGGTGGTATATATTTTGGCAAACGAGATACCTTTATCGAGGATGGCATACGTGTTTCCTTTGATGAGGAACGTTATAATGAAAATGAAATAAAACGAATAGCTGATTATGCTTTTCAAATGGCTGAAAAGCGTAAAAAACATGTCACTTTAGTTGATAAAGCGAATGTATTGGATTCTTCTAAATTATGGCGTGTTATAGTTAAAGAAGTTGCCGAGCAGTATTCAAATGTTAAATTGGATTTCCTATATGTTGATAATGCTGCTATGCAATTAATCAAGAATCCAGCTCAATTTGATATCATTTTAACGAATAATATTTTTGGAGATATTTTATCTGATGAAGCCAGCCAAGTTATTGGTTCAATTGGTTTATTGCCATCGGCATCACTTGGTGAAAAAATCGGGCTATATGAACCAATTCATGGCTCAGCACCAGATATAGCAGGCCAGAATATTGCTAATCCGATAGGTACCATCTTGTCTTTAGCAATGTTATTACGCTATTCTTTTGGTTTAGAAGCAGCTGCTTTAAAAATTGAAAATGCAGTCGAAAAAGTATTATCACAAGGCTTTTATAGTAAAGATATAAATACAGAAAATTATTTAGGCACAAAAGAAATAACAAAAAAAGTAATCGAACAAATCAATTAAAATCTGATTTATAAAATATAAAAATAACGAAGGGGAAGAGGAGAAAGTCTATGCAATACAATGGAGCGGAAATTATAATCAAAACCTTATTAGATGAAGGCGTTGACACCGTTTTTGGTTACCCAGGTGGCGCAGTATTAGATATTTATAATGCACTTTATGATTATGAAGATCAGGTTCGTCATATTAGACCAGTTCATGAACAAGGTGGAGTTCATGCAGCCGATGGTTATTCCAGAAGTACAGGGAAAACAGGTGTTGTCATTGCTACCAGTGGTCCTGGTGCAACGAATTTGATTACTGGTATTGCTACTGCTTATATGGACAGCATTCCTTTAGTTTGTATTACTGGTAACGCGGCTAGTCATTTAATAGGCAAAGATGCCTTTCAAGAAATAGATATCTTTGGTGCAACCATGGCTGTAACAAAGCATAATTTTATGGTGCGAGATGTTGCTATGCTTCAGGACACCATTCGTCGTGCTTTTATGATTGCTAATTCTGGTAGAAAAGGCCCTGTGTTAATAGATATACCAAAAGATATAACGCAGCAATTTACTGAATTTAATCATAAAGAAAAATTAGAAATAGATAGTATCCTTGAGCCAGAGCAAGAAGCCGTAAAGGAATTTGCAAACATCATTAATGAATCGAAAAGACCCATTATTTATGCTGGTGGTGGTATTATTTCAGCTAATGCTCATGAAGCATTAAGAAAATTAATGAATAAAGCTTCGATTCCTGCCGTAAATACAATTATGGCTATTGGTTGCCTCGGTGAGCATGACGTTTTGAATCTTGGTATGGTAGGAATGCATGGTAGAAATAGTTCTAATTTAGCAATTGAAGACTCAGATTTATTGATTGCTATTGGGACAAGATTTTCTGATCGTGTCGCTTTAAATACAAAACATTTTGCCCCTAATGCCAAAATTGTTCATATTGATATAGATAATTCAGAGATTAATAAAAATATATTAGCTGATTTTAATATTGTCGGTCATGCCAAAAAGGTTTTAGAGGCTGTATTGCCATATATAGAAGAAAATCCAAGAAAAGATTGGATTAAAAAAATTGCCGAATTTAAGACAAATGATTATAGACCAAAAGATGAGGATACCGAAATTAAACCACATCAATTAATAAAATATATTGTTGATAATGTGGAGGATGATGCAATTTTTGTTACGGATGTTGGCCAACATCAAATGTGGACTGCTCAATGTTGTGAACGAACAAAACCAAGAACTTTTTTAACTTCTGGTGGACTTGGAACAATGGGCTTTGGCATGGGTGCTACGATTGGTGCCAAAACAGGCAATCCGGATAAAACAGTCATTCATATTTCTGGCGATGGTTCTTTCATGATGAATATGGTAGAGATAAAAACAGCAGTTGATTATAATATCAAAACAATTAGTGTTATTGTCAACAATCATACTTTGGGCATGGTACGTCAATGGCAAAACTTACTTTATCAAAAACGCTTTAGTGAAACCAATATTGATCATTCCGTCGATTATGTAAAATATGCGGATGCTATGGGGGCTAAAGGTTATCATTGCGAAACTATTCAGGATTTTGAAGATGCCTTTCAAGATGCTTTAAAACAAGAAAAACCTTGCATTATTGAAGCCATTATAGATAAAGATACTATGGTTTTTCCCATGATTCCTGCTGGTGGCACAGTTAATGATATTATTATAGATTAGGAGAGTGACATGAGAATAATAAGTATTTTAGTAGAAAACAATGCTGGCTCTTTAGCGCGAATTTCTTCATTGTTTTCAAGACGTGGTTATAATATTGACAGCCTAACCGTTTCATCAACGGAAGATGAACATTATTCGACTATTACATTAACTGCAGATTTAGAAGAACTTGAACTTCAACAATTGATGGCTCAGACTGCTAAATTACAAGAAGTTATTAAAATTCAAGAATTACATGAAAATAGCTCTGTTTTAAGAGAATTATTACTGATCAAACTTGCTGTAAATAGCGAAAATCGTAGCCAAATTATGGAAGTAGCGACTGTTTATAATGGCGTTGTAGTCGATTTGTCTTCAGAAAGCCTCATTATTGAATTAACAGGTAAGCCAGGTAAAATTGATGCTTTCATAAAAGTGCTATCGGCTTTTAATATTATTAATTACTGTAGAACTGGTGTAACAGGTATGATTAGAGTGTGATTTTCTGTAAAATTATCATATCCATAAAACTAAGAAATTTTGCTGATTAATAATTAGCTTAATCAAATAAAAATGATATTTAAATCAAAAAAGGAGAATGAAAATGATTAATAAGTATTATGACAAAGATTGTAATTTAGATGTACTAAAAGGCAAAAAAATAGCAATTATTGGCTTTGGCTCACAAGGACATGCGCATGCATTGAACTTAAAAGAAAGCGGTATGGATGTACGCATAGGCTTATCTGAAAATTCAAAGAGCATAAAGAAAGCTGAAGATTTTGGTTTTAAGGTTTTAAATGTCGAGTCAGCAGCTAAAGAAGCAGATATTGTTATGATGCTTGTTCCTGATGAAATATCTGCAGATTTATTCAATCAAAAAGTAGCACCTAATTTAGAAAAAGGTAATACTTTGATGTATGCACATGGTTTTAATATCCATTATAATTTGGTCATTCCTTCCGAAGACATTGATGTCATTATGGTTGCTCCAAAAGGCCCAGGCCATACCGTTAGAAGTGAATATTTGAGAGGCTTTGGTGTACCATCATTAATAGCGATTTATCAAGATGCAACCGGAAAAGCAAAAGAAACAGCTTTAGCCTATGCTTCAGCTATTGGTGCAGGTAGAGCAGGTATCTTAGAAACTACATTTAAAGAAGAAACAGAAACCGATTTATTTGGCGAACAAGC
>DIRM01000043.1:0-14656 GCA_002427545.1 Mageeibacillus sp. UBA5436
AGATATCTGATTAAAAATATAAGGAGAAAATAATGTCGAATTTATTAGAAGTCAAAGATCTAAAGGTAACGATTGATGATAATCAGATTCTTAAAGGAATTAATTTAACTATAAAACCTGGTGAAGTTCATGTTCTGATGGGACCAAATGGGGCTGGCAAATCAACCTTAGCAAGAACCGTTATGGCTGATCCACAATTTGAGGATTGTGAAGGTGAAATCTTTTTTAAAGATGAAGATATTACGGACACATCACCGGATGAGAGAGCAAAGATGGGAATTTTCCTTAGCTTCCAAAATCCTTTAGAAGTTGCTGGTATTTCAATTGAAGACTTCTTAAGAACAACCAAAATGGAAGTAAAGGATCAAGAGATCCCCGCTTTAGGATTTAAAAAAGAATTAAAACAACATATGCAAAATTTGCAACTTGATGAAAGTTATGCCGACCGTTATTTGAATGTCGGATTTTCTGGTGGTGAAAAGAAAAAAGGTGAAATTTTGCAAATGACAGTACTTGATCCAACTTTTATCATGCTAGACGAGCCAGACTCTGGTCTTGATGTTGATGCGGTTCGTATTGTTTCAGAGCAAGTAGCTGAATTCTTAAAAGACAAGAATAAAAGCGCCATTATTATTACCCATCACAGCGTTATTCTTGAAAAAGTTAAACCTGATTTTGCACATGTTCTAATTGATGGAAAAATCGTTAAAGAAGGTGGACCAGAATTAATTGATAAAATTAATGCGCAAGGTTATAACTGGATTCGCGAAGAACTTGGAATTGAAAAAGTTGAAGATGAAGAATAATAGAAACATTTTAAGTGGTCTTAAAAAGGAGAATCTTAAATGTCAACAAATATAAAAAAAGAAAGTAATGAACAGATTCTGCGAGAAAAAGCTGAAGCCAGAGATGTTCTTAAAGAAAAAAGACGCCAAGAAAGAGCGGAAAAATTAAAAGACAGAACAGATGTCGAAGAATTTGATCGTGGTGTTTATGATATTAAAAACCCTAATAAATTTTCAGTTATGTTAGATAAAGGGTTAAATGAAAAAATCGTACGTGAAATTTCTGAAATTAAAGATGAACCAGATTGGATGCTACAAAAGCGTTTAGAGGCTTTGGAAATTTACAATAATTCTGAAAATCCTAATTGGGGTCCGGATTTGTCTGGCTTAAATATGGATGAAATTGCAACTTATATTCGACCTAAAGCTCAGATGGAGAGCGATTGGCAAAATGTCCCAGATGAAATTCGCAATACTTTTGATTTGCTTGGTATTCCTGAAGCGGAAATGGAATATCTATCTGGAGTTGGAGCTCAATACGATTCTGAAGTGGTCTATCATAATATGAAAGACTATTTTGCTTTGCAAGGCGTTATTTATACAGACTTTGAATCGGGTGTTGAAGAATATCCTGAAATTGTAAAAAAATATTTTGGAACTTTGTTGAAACCAAGTTTACATCGTTATTCAGCATTGCATTATGCCGTTTGGTCTGGTGGCTCTTTTGTTTATGTACCAGAAGGTGTTCATGTCGATATCCCATTACAAAGCTATTTCAGGATGAATGCGCCTGGAGCTGGTCAATTTGAACATACTTTAATTATTGTAGAAAAAGGAGCCAGTTTACACTTTATCGAAGGTTGTTCTGCACCGCGCTACAATACAATCAATATGCATGCTGGTGGAGTTGAATTATTTGTTAAAGAAGGTGCAAAGTTACGCTATTCAACGATTGAGAATTGGTCGCGTAATATGTACAATCTCAATTCAAAAAGAGCTTTAGTAGAAAAAGATGGCACCATTGAATGGATTTCTGGTTCTTTTGGCTCAAAAGTATCAATGCTTTATCCAGCCAGTATTTTAATTGGCGAGAATGCCAGAAGTGAATTTACTGGAATAAGTTTTGCTGGTAAAGGACAAGAATTGGATACTGGTGCCCAAGTTGTTCACAAAGCACCCCATACTTATTCTACAGTTGAAACAAAATCTATTTCTAAAGGTGGCGGTAAAGCAATATGGCGTAGTTTGGTTCAAATTGATCCTGAAGCCTATGGTTGCAAGTCAAATACGGACTGCCAATCTCTGATGTTAGATAGTGAAAGCCGCGGTGACACGATTCCATCTATTCGTCTTTATAATGATGAGGTTGATTTTGGACATGAAGCTAAAATCGGTCGTATTGATGATCAAGCTATTTTCTATTTAATGAGTCGTGGTTTATCTGAAGAAGAAGCAAAAGCCATGATTGTTAGAGGCTTTGCGGAACCTGTAGCTAAAGAATTGCCATTAGAATATGCGGTTGAGATGAATGAGTTAATCAATCTTGAATTGAAAGGAGCGATTGGCTAATGAAAAAACAATTGAGAGGAAATTTTTTACCAGCATTAACTTGGAATTGGCTCGATGTTAATGATACAGAAATAGATTTACAAAATGAAAATCAAGTGGCTTTTACAGCTGCTCAAGGCGAGGGTGAAATTGATCAAGATTTAAGAACAGAGTTTTTAAAATTAGATCATGGCATTTCAGATGAAGTTTTGGAAATGAATAAAAATCAGAGTAATTTAAAAAATCATTTTGTGATTAATTCTAATCAAGAAATATTTTTAAATTTACCAATGTCAAAATCAAATCCTTTATTGGTTGATCAACAACAAATTATTGTGCCAGCTTTACAAAGTGGTACGGTTGTTCTTTATAATTATTCTGAGGACGACAGTAGAGCAGAGCGAAATAGCACAATTATTATAGATATTGCTAATGATGCAGAATTAAATTTGGTTGTGATTCAACGCCTTAACAATAAATCGTCATCTAATGTTGCCATTATGGCAAGAGTTGGGGATGGTTCAAAATTAAACACAGCAAGTATTGAGCTTGGTTCAGCCAATACCGTTTTTCATTATATGGTTGATTTAGAAGGTTTTGCTTCTGAATCTCATGTGCAAACGGCTTATTTAGGTCAAGGCGAAGAAAAACTTGATCTGTTTTATCATATTCATCATATTGGTGAAGAATGTATTTCTAATTTGCAAATCAATGGCGCTTTAATGGATAAATCAATTAAAAAATTCCGTGGTACGATTGATTTTGTAAAAGGTTGTTCTGGTTCTGATGGTAATGAAGAAGAATTTTGTGTGCTTTTAGATGATACCGTTCATGCCATTGCTGTCCCAATTCTTTTAGCAGGCGAAGATGATATCGTTGGTAATCATGCTGCTAGTGCAGGTAAAATTGATGAAAATCAATTATTCTATTTGATGGCACGTGGTTTGAGCCGTAAAGAGGCAGAAGGATTAATTGTTGAATCTAGAATGACGGCTGCTTTTGATCAAATACCTGATGCAGAATTGCGTCAAGATCTAAAAACAGAAATTCACGAAAGGATTATAAATCGATGAATTCAATTTTAGAACGTTTAGAAAACCCTGGTTTCCCATTGGCGGAGATAAGAGATGATTTTTCTTATCTCAAGTTGCCAGGTGATCCGATTATCTATTTTGATAATGCAGCGACAACACAAAGACCAGAGCCTGTACTGAAAAGCGTGGTTAATTTTTATCGTTCTGAAAATGGCAATCCTTTAAGAGGGGCTCATCGGTTAGGTAATTTGGCAACTGAGGCTATGTTTGAAAGCCGTAAAACAGTTGCAAATTTTATTAATGCTAAAGAAAAAGAAATTATTTTCACGAAAAACGCATCAGAATCTCTTAATTTAATATCCTATGTTTGGGCTTTAAATAATCTTAAGCCTAAGGATCAAATTTTAATCACACGCATGGAACATCATTCGAATTGTGTCAATTGGCAATTTGTTGCTGAAAAGACAGGTGCTGAATTAATTTATATTGATATAAATGATCATGACTATACTTTAGATATGGCAGATTATGAGGCGAAATTATCGGATAAAACAAAAATTGTCGCTTTTACAGCGGCTTCTAATGTTTTAGGCTGTATTCCAGATAGTAAAAAAATAATTTCTATGGCAAAATCTGTTAATGCCATTACAGTTGTTGATGCAGCTCAATTTATTCCACATGCCAAAGTAGACGTAAAAGATTTAGATTGCGACTTTTTGGTATTTTCCGGTCATAAAATGCTGGCTCCATTTGGCATTGGTGTTTTATATGGCAAACAAGAATTGTTAAATGAGATGCCGCCTTTTTTATATGGTGGAGAGATGATTGAATATGTTGATGACTATTCATCTAGTTTTACAGGCTTGCCTTATAAATACGAAGCTGGAACGCAAGATGTAGGTGGCATGGTTGGGCTAGCAGCTGCCATTAAATATATTGAAAAAATTGGTATGAATAATATTGCTGCTTATGAACATGCTTTAACTTCTTATGCCTATGAACAAATGAAGCAATTAGATTTTGTCGATATTTATCATGCCAAACAAAACAATACAGCACCAGTTTTAGCTTTTAATGTTAAAAATGCTCATCCACATGACGTAGCAAGTATTTTGGATTATTATGGAGTAGCAGTTAGGGCAGGACATCATTGCGCACAACCCTTGCATCGTAGGCTTGGTCTCAACTCTACAAATAGAGCAAGTTTTGCTTTTTATAATACAAAAGAAGAGGTTGATCTCTTTATTGATGCTCTAAAGAATGTCCTTAATATTATGCATTTAGATTAATCGCAGAGGAATGAAATGGACTTAAGACAAATTTATTCGCAAATTATCATGGAACAATCAAATTCGCATCGTCATAAACATACTTTAGAGGATGCGACAGCTACAGAACGCGGTTTTAATCCAAGTTGTGGAGATGATATACATCTCTCAGTTAAAATCGAAGCTGATAAAATTGTAGATATTGCTTTTGAAGGTTCTGGCTGTGCCATTTCGCAGGCTTCTACTTCTTTATTATGTGGTTTAATCAAAGGTAAAACAATCGCTGAAGCGAGAAACACCATAGAAGTTTTTTTAGGCATGATCAAAGGTGAAATAACCGATGACGAAATGTTAGAAGAAAATTTAGGTGATGCGGTAGCTTTGAAAAATATTTCAACGATGCCACAAAGGGTGAGATGCGCTGTTTTAGCTTGGCGAACTTTAGATTTAATAATAGCCAAAGAAACTGACAGCGAAATGATTGAACCATGATTTTTTAACTCTTTAAAGTTTTTGATGAGATTATATTTAGTAAAAACGATATTGCCTATCTAATTATACGCATTATACGCAATTTTTTTAAAAAAAGAGAATCCCTATATTTTTAAGCCTGTTTCACAAATTTCTGTTATGTTATAATTAAATAATTATATGGGAAGTGAGAGATATTATGGCGTCAAAAATTTTAATAGTAGATGATGAACAGAGTATCGTCGATATCTTGCGTGAAAATCTATTGCGAGAAGGTTATGAGACCATTGAAGCCTATGATGGAGAAAAGGCGATAGAAATAGCACTCAGTGAAAATCCCGATTTAATATTATTAGATTGCATGTTGCCTAAAATGGATGGATTTGATGTTTGCCGTAATTTAAGGAAAGAAACAAATGTACCAATTATTATGCTCACAGCAAAATCAGAAGAAATAGATAAAGTTCTGGGCTTAGAGTTAGGTGCAGATGATTATATTGTTAAACCTTTTAGTATGCGGGAAGTTATTGCTAGAGTAAAAGCTCTTTTACGCAGAACGCATGTTTCTGAAAATCAGCCAATAGAGGATTCAAATATTCTGAATTTTGGTGATTTAAGCATAGATCAAAAAGCATATGAGGTG
This sequence comes from Mageeibacillus sp. UBA5436, assembly GCA_002427545.1. Taxonomy (GTDB): domain Bacteria; phylum Bacillota; class Clostridia; order Saccharofermentanales; family DTU023; genus UBA5436. The sequence goes on from DIRM01000043.1 coordinate 5,750, forward strand.
TCATTAAAAAATGAACCAATCAATTTGACTTTAAGAGAATATGAATTAGTGTTATTTCTAGCTAAAAATGCAGGGCAGGTTTTTTCCAGAGAAACTTTATTAGAAAAAGTTTGGGGTTATGAATACTTTGGTGATGTCCGAACGGTTGATGTGACCATTCGTCGTACTCGTGAAAAATTAGAGCCTGATCAAAATAATTATCAATATATATTAACGAAACGAGGGATTGGTTATTACTTTAATCGAGAGATTGATTAAAGATTACAAAGTGACATTAGATTTACTTAAGCTTAACCAGATAGGATTTTAATAATTTATAATTAAACACGAGGTAGTTTTGGATATTGCTTTAGCTGTTATCATTACTTTTTTCTTAACGACTTTGGGCTGTGTTTTTATAGCACGGTCTTATTTTTTGAAGAAAAGAAAAGCCGAAGATAAAGAATTACATAAAGTATTAGAGCATGTTGCCAATAAGCAAAATGAATCTCAAATGATTTTAGCTTCTCTTAATATGGGTGTTATTGCTTATAGTTTTGATGGTATTTTGCTATTAAGTAATCAGGCGGCCTCAGAAATCTTTCCGGAAATTCCACATCATATTCGTGATTTTATTGATAGCTATGATCAAGATCAAAAATTGCGATCAGATTTAATTTTAGAAAAAAATAAATCTGAAATTACAAAAATTATTAATGAACAGACATATAATTTAACTTTAGAAAAACGTATTTTAGGAAATAAAAAACGACCTGCTTATATTATTATTATCCAAAATATCACAGCCCAAGTTATGGAAGATCAACAAAGAAAAGAATTTGTGGCTAATGTTTCGCATGAATTAAAAACACCATTGACAACGATAAAGACATATAGCGAATCTTTGCTTGATTGGGGAATCGATGAAAAAAGTAAGGATTCGATTAAAAAAGATATGTCAAAATTATATACGGGCTCCATTCGTATGGAGCAATTGATAAACGATTTATTGCTTTTATCGCGTATTGATGGCAAGGCAATTTATACAAATATTGAAAAACGTGAATTGATGCCAGTTATCAGAAATTGCATCGAGAGAATTTTATCACAAGCAGATCAAAAACATATTGATATTTCTTCTTATGCTGTGTCAGGACGGGTTTTTGCTTATATTGATAAAATGTCTTTCGAAAGAATTATTCTGAATTTAATTAGCAATGCCATTAAATATACGCCAGAATTTGGAGAAGTTAAGGTTTATGTTGGCAGTCTAGTTGAAGATGTTTATATAAAAATAGTAGATAATGGTATTGGTATTCCGGATGAATTGCAAAAAAATATTTACAAACGATTTTATCGAGTCGATTCCACTGGCTCCAGAGAACACGGTGGCACAGGTTTAGGACTTTCGATTGTTAAAGAATTGGTGGACCTTCATAACGGTCAAATTGATTTAAAGAGTCAGACAGGAAAAGGTAGTGAGTTTATGATTCTCCTACCAAGTATCAAGAAAACTTTACGAAATGCCCTATATCAGCTGAATGAAAATGGCCAAACTACAAATGTTGTCACAAAGGCAGCTGAGCCTGAATTGATTGAACTTGCTAAAAGTTTAAATATTGTGGCACAATGGAAAAGTTTACAACAAGATGAAATTAAACTTATATTAAAAGAAATTGAAATGAATTATTAATTTTAAGCAAATGAATCTTATGTCATAATTAGTAAATAAATGATATGTATAATAATTGAAATATGATAAAACCAAGGTGAAGAAAATTGGCCGATAAATATATTGTAAATGGTGGGAACCCTTTAAGGGGAGATATTCAAATAAGCGGTTCGAAAAACGCAGCATTGGGAATCATAGCAGCAGCTATGCTTTTAGACGATTCTTGCATAATTGAAAATTTACCGCATATCGAAGATATCAGAATTTTATTAGAAATATGTGAAGAACTGGGAGCTAAGATTGAATGGCTTTCAGATAATACAATTAGTTTTGACCCGAAAGGAGTAAATAGCTATGCGGCTACTTCTGAAAAGGTTTCAAAAATTCGAGGCTCTTATTATTTATTAGGAGCTTTTATAGCACGTTTTAAACAAGTTACGCTTCTTATGCCTGGTGGTTGCGATTTTGGGTCAAGACCTATAGACCTTCATATCAAGGGCTTTCAAGCATTAGGATGTGGGGATTTAATCGAAGAAAATGGTGTTATTTCCTTAGAAGCGAAAATCTTAAAAGGTGCAGGTGTGTTCTTAGATATGGTGAGCGTTGGGGCTACCATTAATATTATGCTGGCAGCAACCAAAGCAGAAGGTGTCACGGTTATTAATAATGCAGCAAAAGAACCACATATCGTTGATGTCGCAAACTTTTTGAATACAATGGGTGCAGATATCAGAGGTGCAGGTACAGATGTTATCAAAATAATTGGCAAACCTTATTTGCCTGCCAAGCGCTCTTATACAATTATTCCTGATCAAATTGAAGCAGGAACCTTTATGATTATGGCAGCGATGACGAATGGCGATATTACTTGCCATAATATAATTCCTAAACATATGGAGCCTTTAACTGCTAAATTAATGGAGATGGGTGCCTTGGTCGAAGAGGGTGATGACTCAATTCGAGTTGCTTTGTTTGAAGGTGAAAAATTAAAATCGGTTAGTTTTAAAACGATGCCTTATCCTGGATTTCCTACAGATCTGCAGCCACAAGCAACGACTTTACTTTTAAATGCGGCAGGAACGGGTCGCATGATTGAAAGTGTTTGGGAGAATCGTTTTCAATACATTAAAGAATTGCAATTGATGGGTGCTAACATTGTGACTTCTGGCAAATTAGCTGTTGTCCAAAATTCAAAATTACATGGATCTACAGTTTTTGCAAGAGATTTAAGGGCTGGAGCTGCTCTTGTTACGGCAAGTCTTGCCGCGGATGGCGAAACAACTGTGACTAATGTTTATGCTATTGAACGTGGTTATGAAGATTTTGTTGCTAAATTAAAAGGAGTTGGCGCTGATATTACAGCGGAATAATGGTGTAAAATGATCGGTGGTATTGCTCTTAGGTCTGGTAGCAGTGGAAATTGTACTTTAATTCGCAATCAAGAAAATCGTGTTATTGTTGATTGTGGAATTAATGGTAAAAATTTTAATAATTCGTTAGCAGAAATAGGTGAAACGCCTGCCAATATTGATGGTATCGTTATTACACATGAACATAGTGATCATGTTTCTGGTCTTGGCGTTATATTACGTCGTTTTAAAATACCTGTATATTTAACAGAAAAAACTTTTAATGCCATTTTACCCAAATTAGGTAAATTTGAAGAATCATTAATTCATATTATTGCTCCAGAAGGCAAATTTATGATTAAAGATCAACAAATAAAATCTTTTTTGGTACCTCATGATGCACCAGAAACACTTGCTTATCGTTTTTTGACCTCAAGTGGTGATATTTCTGTTTGTACCGACATTGGTATCGTAAAAGAGTCTACATTAACGCAAATAGAACAATCTCGTTTGATTTTTTTAGAATCAAATTATGATCTTGAGATGCTGACAAATGGGCCTTATCCATATTATCTCAAAGAGAGAATTAAAAATGGTGGCGGTCATTTATCAAATGGTCAATGCAGTGATACTTTATGCCATCTTGTTGATTCTGGTACAGAACAAATTACTTTAGCTCATTTAAGTCAAGAAAATAATCTACCGGCACTTGCTGAATTAACTTCAGTACAGGCATTAGAAGAAATTGAAGCTCGAAAAGATAAAGATTATTTGATTCAAGTTGCTAAAAGGTATCAAGTTTCAAATTGGATGCAAATATGAATGAAGATCAATATTTAATTGTAGGGCTTGGCAATCCTGGCTCTAAATATAGTCGAACTTGGCATAATTGTGGCTTTATGACTTTAGAAATTTTAAGTCAAAGACATCATTTTAATCTGCGGAAAATTAAATTTAAAGGGCTCTATGAACAAGTTAATTTTTTTGATAAAAAAGTAATTTTTCTAGAACCGCAAACTTATATGAATAATAGTGGCGAAAGTGTTAAAGCTGTTTTAGATTACTATAAGATCCCTATACAAAATTGCTTAGTTATCTATGATGATATCGATATTGAAATAGGAAAAATTCGAATTAGGCAATGGGGAAGCGCTGGGACTCATAATGGCATGCGCTCGATTATTAAATATTTAAATTCAGATCGTTTTCCAAGGATTAGAATAGGCATTGGTCCGCATCCTCCTTATATGGATATGATTGACTATGTCATGCAAAATATTCCGCAGAATAAACAAGAAGAATTATACGAAGCTTTAAATAAAGCAGCTGATGCGGTTGAAATATTTTTGAAAAATGATTTAGACTTGGCTATGAATCGTTTAAATGGAAAATAATGAAGACTTTTTTTGAATCGTAATGAAGGCAATAATAAAAGTTAAATTGCAAATTATTGGGGATAACTAAATTGCAAAAAATAATCGCAGATAAATTACTAAAAGATAAATCAATTCAATATATCATCAACAATAAAAAAACGAAGTCTTTTCAAATAACAGGCTTAAATGAATCTTCTGAAATGGCTTTACTTAGCGTATATGCACAAAATCAATCGCTTTTATTTATTGTACCAGATGAATTAAAAGCAAGAGAATATCAAAATATCTGGCAAGCCTTTAGTAAATTGCCAGTTTATAATTTAGCCTCACGGGAATTGATATTCACAGATGTTGTTGCTGTGAGCCGCGATATTGAACTACAACGTATGGCCATTTTGCAAAAATTATTTTCAAATGAGCCTGGTTTATTTATCATTACTGCAAATAGTATGCTGGATTATTATCCAGATCAAAGTTTTTTTAATGATAATACTTTAATTTTTGAATATGGCAAGACATACAATTTCAAAAGCATTCAAACTAAACTATTAGAGATTGGTTATGAGCGTATTTCTCAAATTGAATCAGCTGGCCAATATGCAATCCGTGGAGATTTAATTGATATTGGTATTTCTGTGGCAGATTCAATTTCTGAGGTACAAGGTATCAGACTTTCCTTTTTTGATGATGAATTAGAATCAATTAGAACTTTTGATCCAGACACGCAAAGATCAATTGATAATTTAAGTAAAATTGCTGTTCCCCCTGCTAAAGAATGGCTCATAACAGCAGACGAAGCGATAACCTTGGCAGAAAAAATTAAAAAAGTAACGGAAGAACAAGGAAAAGAAGCTTTAAGACAAGGTGCAGAATTAGAAACTGCAAATGCTTTTGAGAGATTAGGGAAAAGAGATGCTGCTAGAATTGAACAAGGTATGAATTTGGCGGCTTTAGATCGTTGGCTTTTCCTATTAGACAATCCCAAAAAACGTTTAATTGATTTGGCAAAAATTGCTAAAATTCCTATTGTTCTATCAGAAGTATTACAAATTCAAAAAAGATTAGATGCAGCAAATGCTGACTTTTATCAACAAATGCAATCTTATTTAGAAAAATGCCAAGTGGTTAAGGGATCAGAAAAGGCACGCTTGAGCTCGAATGAAGCTTGGCAAGGAATCACTGAAATTCCAACGATTGCTTTTGCTCAAATAGATTCTTCAGGTAATGGTATTTCTGGAGCAGAAAAGATTACATTTTCTCTGACGCCAGTTGATTCTTATCGTTCAAGAGAAAATGAATTTTTATTTGACTGGCGAAATTGGTCCGAAACTTTTACAGAAGTTTTTATTTTTGCAGGTAATCTAAATCGAGTCGAAAAGTTAAAAAAACTCAAAGTAGAACATCAATTGACTGCCAATATCTCTGAAGAAAGCTTGTCCAATGGCTTTATTTGGGATTCAGTTGGGCTAATTGTAATTGGTACACAAGATTTATTTGGCGCTGAGAAGAAAAGACATAAACGCAAAAAACAAGGTATTACGATTGATTTTTTGTCTGATTTAAAACCTGGTGAATATGTTGTACATGAAGATAATGGTATCGGCATTTATAATGGATTAAAGACGCTTGAAATGTCTGGTCAAAAAAGTGATTATTTACAAATTTCTTATGCAGGTAAAGATCAATTATATATTCCAGTTGATCAATTGAATCAAATCCAAAAATATGTTTCAGCAGGTGGAGGCAAACCTAAATTATCAAAACTTGATGGGCAGAGCTGGCAAAACTTAAAAAGCCGAGCTCAAGATTCTATCAAAAAATTGGCGACAAATTTAATAAAATTGTATGCAGAACGGATGGAATTAAAAGGCTTTGTCTTTTCGCCTGACACGGTTTGGCAAGAACAATTTGAAGAAGGCTTTCCTTTTCAAGAAACAGATGATCAATTAGTAGCTGCAGATGAAGTCAAATCAGATATGGAAAAAGATCAAGTCATGGATCGTCTTTTATGCGGTGATGTAGGTTTTGGTAAAACAGAAATTGCATTTAGAGCAATGTTTAAGGCAGTTATGGATAGCAAGCAAGCAGCTATGCTCGTACCAACAACTGTTTTAGCACAGCAACATTTCGAAAATCTCAAGGAAAGAGTCGCGGAATTTCCAATACGTGTTGCCTTATTAAGCCGCTTTGTACCATTAAAAGAAAGAAAGAAAACAATTCGAAAAATAGCAGCAGGTGAAATTGATTTAGTAATTGGGACACATCGGATTTTGTCAAATGATATAAAATTTGCAAATCTTGGCCTTCTAGTTATAGATGAAGAACAGCGTTTCGGTGTGGATCATAAAGAAGGCATCAAGGAAAAATATCCTACGGTTGATGTTTTATCAATGACGGCAACGCCTATCCCAAGAACTTTACATATGTCAATTTCAGGAATTCGAGACATTTCTATTTTAGAAGAAGCGCCTTCAGATCGACGTCCAGTACAAACTTTTGTCATGGAATTTGAAAAGCCTATTTTAGAAGAGGCAATTTTAAGAGAAGTTTCTCGACATGGACAAGTTTTTTATTTATTTAACAATACACATAAAATTGCGGAAAAAGCACAAAAAATACGAGAAGCCATGCCGGGTCTAAAAGTTGAATATGCGCATGGTCAAATGTCTGAAAAAGAATTAGAAGATGTTATTGAAAGATTTATAAAAGGAGAATTTGATGTTCTCGTTTGTACAACAATTATCGAATCAGGTGTCGATATGCCTCGAGTCAATACCATTATTGTTGAAAATGCTGATCGCTTAGGTCTGGCACAATTATATCAAATTAGAGGTCGAGTGGGACGTTCTGAAAGGCAAGCTTATGCCTATATTACATATAGACCAGATCATATTTTAAATGAAGAAGCCAGCAAACGTTTAGCTGCGATTCGAGATTATACAGAACTTGGCTCAGGATTTAAAATTGCTTTAAGAGACTTAGAGGTTCGCGGTGCAGGAAATCTTCTGGGTGCTGAACAACATGGACATATGGAGTCTATAGGTTATGAACTCTATTGTAAAATGCTAGAAGAAAATGTAAAGGAGTTGAAAGGCGAAGCCATACAGCCTAAACTAATCAAAGAAGCACAAGTTGAAATTACACTTGATGCTCATATTCCTCAAAGCTACGTACAGACAGAAGGGCCAAGATTAGATCTTTACCGACGCATCTCTTATATTAGAACAATCGAAGATTATCGTGATTTATTAGATGAATTAATTGATCGCTTTGGCGATCCTCCAAAATCAGTTGAAAATCTATGTCATATCGCTTTGATCAGAAGTTTAGCAGGTGAGATGGGAATTGAACGCATCTATCCGCAAAAGGAAGATATTATTTTTTCTTTTGGTGAAAATCAACCCGATATACAAAGATTATCTGATATAATGGATCAAGATCATAATAAAATTATCTTTAATGCTGGTGTCAAACCTTACCTTTTACTACCAAAAGGAGCAAGTCCCAATAATCAAATAATTTCTAAAATTTTAAAAGTATTAACCTAATAAATTTTCTTTGAATAATTGGAAATAATATCTAAAAATATACATAACTTATTCACAGTATAAAAAAATCAGTATTATCCATCAAAATGTTAAATTATGAATAAAAGACTTCACAAATCTTAATAAAGGTTCATGAATATTTAACATAATAATCTTGATTTTATACAATAAAGTATTATATTATTAAATTAGGTGCATTTTTCAGAATGAAATGAATTGAGGTAGAGAGAATGCAAATAAAACAATTAGAGGCTTTAGTCAATGTTATTGATTTTGGAAGCTTCAGTAAAGCTGCTGAGGCTTCCTATTTATCACAGCCGACAATCAGTTCACATATAAGAACCTTGGAGAGAGAAGTTGGTACAAAACTTGTCATCCGTTCAACTAAAGAAATATATCCGTCCCATGCAGGCAAAGTTTTATATGAATATGCAAAAGAAATTTTAAAATTACGTGAACGTGCGATTGTTGATTTAAAACAGGAAATTTCTGAAATTAGTGGTACATTACAAATAGCTATTTCGGATTACCCATCACAATATTTCTTACCGGATTTCCTTAAAGATTTTTCGAGAAAATATCAAGATTTGTCCTTCCGTATTACAAATTTTTCGGCAACTGATGTTGGGGAAGCCATTTTAAACAATCAGGCAGAAGTGGGTATCACTGAATCTAGTATAGAAAAGCGTAATTTAGTCTTTGAAAAAATTCATGATATTCATTGTGTGATTATCACACCTAATACAGAGCATTATCGAAAATTAAAAGCCGAAAAAACAAGTATTAAAGATATTTTTGAAAATTCTCGTTTTATATTATGTGAAGATGGTTCTGTTTTATATCAAAATACAATGCGCTATATAGCCGAATTGGGTCTTGAAAGACGAAATCTAAATGTCTTTGTATCTATGCAAAATGTTAATGGAGTGGTTGAAGCTGTTAAAAATGGCCTGGGCGTATCAGTTGTTCCATATGATTATCTT
>DIRM01000043.1:15059-55232 GCA_002427545.1 Mageeibacillus sp. UBA5436
GATATTGAGCAAAGGAGTGCTTATGATTACAAAAAAATTATTTCGTTCAATTGATGAATTACAATTAGTGCAATATTATGCAACATTATCACCAGAAGATGTTGGCTTTCATTCAGAAGATGGAAAAATTATTGTTGATGCCAAGAGTTTTATTGGTTTGTTTGGTTTAAATTTTGCAGAACCTATTCTTGTTGTTAGTGAAGATGAAGAATTCCATAAAAAAATTGGCAATATAGGAGAAAATATTGAATAATCGCAAGAAAAGATTAATAGTCCAAATTTTTTGTTTGGTATTAGCTGTTGCTTTAACGGTTGGTATTTTTGTTAGTTTCTTTCAGATGAAAAGCGTAGAAGAGCAATTACAATTATTAGAAGAATATTCAACCGAAGAATCTGCTAATTGAAATTATTTTATTTTCATTCATTTCATAAAAAAGAGATACTTTTCTATTAAAGAAAAAGTATCTTTTTTCATGAATTCTGTTTTTGTTCTAGAGAATAATCCTACTTAATTCTTCCATTTCATCAATGGATTTTCCAATGAAAGCAATCATATTACGTAAAGGTTTTTCAGTGGTTAAATCAACACCGATTATTTTGGCCTGTTCAATTACTGATAATGGTCCACCTGTTTTTAAATACTTCATCCAATTTTTGATTTGTTTTTCACTATCTTTTTCTAAACTCAAATAAAAATCGGTAGAGACAACTAAGCTGGCACTATAAGTATAAGAATATAAATTTCGATAATAATGTGATTGACGCATCCAAGTTTTTTCACAGCCTTTGTCTAGAATAACAGCATCTCCCCAGAATTTTTTCAGATTGTGATAGAAAATCGAATCTAAATCATCAGCAGATAATTGCTCGTTATTTGCAATACAATCATAAACGTCTCTTTGAAAGGCACCTTCTAATAAATGGGTAACTGCATTATGAAAATAAGTTTTACCAATCATAGAAGATAAAACAAAACGTTTAAAACGTGGATCTGAATTTTGTTCTAAAAGACTTCTGACCAATAATAATTCATGAGCTGTAGAAGGAGATTCGATTAAATAGAAAGGCATTTCTTGCTCAAGTGGACGATTATTTTTTCCAACCAAAATACTTTGGCAGGCATGTCCAAGTTCATGAGCTAAAGTAAAGACTTCGCTCAATTTTCCAGACCAATTTAAGAGAATATAAGGATGAATACCAGGGACGCTCGCGCAAAAGCCACCTGTTGATTTCCCTTGATTTTGGGCAAAATCAATCCAACGTTCAGGAAAACTTGCCATGACCATGTCATGATAATCTTGGCCCATAAATTGCATGGCATCAGAAATATATTTCTTGGCGGATTCAATACTGGCATCAGGTTCATAATCTGGATCAATTGGAGTTAATAAGTCCGCATAATGCATTTCTTCTAAGCCATGAACTTTTTGAATGAGTTTAGCATAGCGTTGCATATGAGGAGCTAATTCGTTCATGAGTATATCTATTTGACGATCATACAATTCACGATTACTTTTTTGAGTATATAAATCAGCTTCGGTGGCATTTTTAAATCCACGTAATTTCGACAGTATGTGTTTTTTGGTGAATTCACCGAGCATCAATTCGGCATTAACATGATGATATTTTTCTAAAGTTTCTGAAAAAGCAGAAAAAGATTTACGACGAATTTCAGGATTTTTATCAAAAGCATAATTGTTTTCATAGGCAACATAACTTAAAGGATAAGTATTGCCATTTACATCGAAATCTGGAAATACCATATCTTGTGCCTTGATTGTTTCATATAAATTTTCTGGTAAATTTAGAGTTGGTGACAAGGCAGCAAGAACTTCTTCTGTTTCAGCTGATAACAAATACTTTTTGTCTTCCAGTTTATTTTTTAAATAATGCTTATAATGTGACGTTTTTTTAATGGCTTCTTCTATAATTTGATCATCAATTAAAGCCAATTCAGAATCAACAAATGATGTATTTGCAAAAAAGTCAGCTAATAATAGATTAACTTCCTGATTTAATTTTCCTAATTTTGCATTGCGCATATCAGTCGAAAAATCTAAAGAAGCATAAGCATTAATATGTATTGCGATGAAATAGAGTTTTTCATAATCTTGAATTGCTTGCAAAATAAAATCACTATCTTTTGATTGTTTTAATTTTCCTTGATAAAGTTCTTTGAAAACTTTCGTTTTTTCAGTTAATTCTGCTTGAGATTCTTTTAAAGCCTTTTCATCTTTAAAAATTGCCGATAAATCCCATGTTTCATTAATTGGCACTTCTTTTCTAATAGGTAAAGATTTAATATTTGTCATTTTGTTCTCTTTCTTTTATAAGTGATTATAGATTACTCTTATCTGGCGGATTAAGCATTCCAATCTTATTAAATGATAAATCGTACTTAATCTGAATATTTTTGTATGAAAATAATATAGATTATCTTGTTTAAATTTCCAAATGTAATTTATGTGACTAAAATCTCATATTTTTGAGTTGCTGGACTTTCTATACTAAAATAAAACACATTGAGAAAGAAGATAAAACTTTATTTTTAAATAATGGATTCGAGGTAAAAAAATGAGTGAAAAAATTTATGATGTTATTATTTTAGGAGCTGGACCTGCTGGTTTATCAGCAGGCATTTATGCAGGTAGAGCAGATTTAGATACTTTGATCATTGAACAAGCTTTAGATGGTGGACAAATTGCTCAAACAGCAAGCATTGAAAATTATCCAGGACAAATACCTGAAGGAGAATCAGGTACCAGTTTAATAGAACGATTTACAAAACAAGCAGAACTTTTTGGAGTAGAAAGAGCACAAGATTCTGTACAAAGTGTTGAATTAGAATCAGATATTAAAGTCATTAAAGGAATGATGGGTACTTATAAAGCACGTAGCGTAATTATCGCAACTGGTGCCAGTCCGAGAAAAGGTGGTTTCAAGAATGAAGATAATTATATAGGTGGTGGCGTTTCATATTGTGCTACTTGTGATGGGAATTTCTTCAAAAATTTTGATGTTTATGTTGTTGGTGGAGGTGAAGCTGCTGTTGAAGAGGCAATGCATTTAGCAAAACTTGCTAGAAATGTTACGATTATTCATAGACGTGATCGTTTGAGAGCGGTTGAAAGTGTACAAAACAGAGCTAAAAAAGTTAAAAATCTGCATTATATGTTAGATTCAGTCGTTGAAGAAATTGACGGAGATGGCATTTTAGAAGAAATTAAAGTTAGAAATGTCAAAAGCAATGAAATTACGGTGATTACAAAGAATCCTGATGATAAATTAATGGGCCTTTTTGTTTTTGTTGGTTTTATTCCAAATACAAATTTATTTGAAGGACAAATTGATATGGAGAATGGTTATATTCTGACGGATGAAGATATGAAAACCAATATACCTGGTGTTTTTGCTGCTGGTGATTTGCGTAAAAAGAATTTCCGTCAAGTGATTACGGCCGCATCTGATGGGGCAATTGCTTCTAATTCCGTTCGAAATTATTTAGCTCGTTTGGAAGGGACAGAATATATTTAAAGATTTGAAAAAATAATATTATTTGCAAAAGACATAATATAATGGGCTGGTCATAGAGTGGGCTAAAAATCACTCTTCTAAAATTTATATTTCCATATGATATTTGATAAAAGCATTTTGTACATACAGTCTGTTTTTAAACGATACCCAATATAATATATAAAATATTCAGGAGATGATTAGATGACAAAAAGGATTAAAGAGAAAAAAGTTAAAATTGATTTAGTAGAAAACCCACTTCCTATAAAATATTCAGAAGTACCAGAATATACAAAAGAAGATTATGAAGAACGGATTAGAAATGTTCAAAAATTTGCAGATGAACGAGGCTATAGTCATACCATCATTTATGGTGATCGAGAACATTTTTCTAATGTCCATTATTTAACAGGCTTAGATCCAAGATTTGAAGAAGCGCTTCTTATATTAGAAAAAGATAAGACTCCTAAGTTCATATTAGGAAATGAATGTTATGTTTATGCAAAAAAGATTAATATTGATATTGAAAGAATTTTATACCATCCTTTTGGTTTAATGGGTCAACCAGATCATGATCCTAGGATGCTAATTGATATATTTAAAGATTCCGGAATAAACAAAGATTCAAAAATAGGTTTGGTTGGTTGGAAATACTATAACAGTGAAAAGCATTCTTTAGAAAACAGTATATTGGATGTACCTAATTATATTGTTGAGACCTTATGTCAAATAGTGGACCGAAAAAACATTGTTAATGCAACAGATATTTTTGCAGATAATGATTTTGGTTTAAGAAATAATTGGTCTGCAAAAGAAATTGTAAGACATGAATTAAACGGAACGAAAGCTTCTAGGAAAGTTTATCATGTTATTAAAAATCTAAGAGAAGGTATGAGTGAAATAGAAGCTTCAGAACTTCTCAATATTGATGGAGAACCACTTGGCATTCATTCAAATGTCAATTTTGGAGATATCAATACCTCATATGGTGTATCAAGTCCTACTTATGATAAAAAACTAAAACTGGGTGATACAGCAGGAATTGGTATGGCTTATAGAGGAAGTCTGGTCCATAAAGCAGGTGTCTATATCGGCAAATCAGAAGATTTGACAATGGAACAACAAAAAATCAGAGAAGATTTTTTTCATACCTATTTTGCATCAATTGTTGCCTATTATGAAAATTTTAAAATTGGCAATACCTGTGGAGATATCTATGACAAAGTAGATAAAACTTTAGGAGAAGGCGAATCAGGTGGTATTGAAAAGTTTGGCATCACATTAAATCCAGGTCATTTAATTCATACTGATGAATGGACAAATTCACCATTCAATAAAGATTCGAAAACACCGATTCGTTCAGGCATGGGTGTGCAATGTGATTATACAGCAATGAATCAAGATCCATATTTAACAGTTCATGTTGAAGATGGTTTTGTAGTTGCCAATGAAGAATTGCGTAATGAGATCAAAGATATTTCTCCTTCATGTTTTGAACGTATTGAAGCCAGACAGAAATTTATGAGAGAAATTCTTAATATCGATTTACCAGAAGAAGTATTGCCATTATCGGATTTACCAGGCGTTTGTTTTCCATATATGGCCGATGTCAATACAATCTTATATCAAGAATAAATTGATATAGAAAAGATAAATGCGAATTGTATTGACAATTCGCATTAACTTTTAATATTTAATTTAAAGAGAATTTTATTTTTACAATTATAATCAAGATTCTCTTTTTTATTTCTTTTAAATTATTTGCGTTAATTTATTTTTTAAGTTGATACGATTACTGAATATCAATATTTGTTATTTCAAGAGCCTGTTGATTTACGATTTTAGCATTTTCATTTGTCATATCTTCTTCGGATAAAGAAGTAGAAAAATCAAATTTTATAAAATCATCTTGTTCTAAAAAGGCTAAGCTTGCATTTAAAGAGATAGGTGCTGAAAAGACTTGATTCTCAAAAAAGGCCTGTTCTTTTGTTAATTCATCTGATTCAGAATAGTCTAACATAAAGTAATAATAAGAATAACCATTAATAGTAACAGATTGAATATCTTTGATTTTACCTGATAAATTAATGTTCCGAAGAGCTATTTCATCAGAATCAGGTTCGTTTTTTAAACGTGAATTTTGACTTATCTCATAATTTTGCATGGCTTCTTTAATAGAAGAACCAACACCGGTTGTTTGATAATTTTGAGCATCAACCAAAGCATACATTTTGACCAAGGAGGCTTGATCTTTTAAAGCCATACAATAAGTAGGTCTACCAGAAATATTTAATAAAATAGGTACAGTTGCTTGATAACCTTTCTCCTGTACAGCGCCTTCTGCGGACCGCATGGCTGAAGTTTCATCCGCTGAGGCAATTTTGTAATAATTGGTTTCTTTGGTACGTAGATTAACTAAAACAAAACCTAAATTCGAATTGTCTTCCGTTGAGACGGATGAGATGCCAGTATAAAGATAAACATCATCATTGAGTGCAATATAATTATAAAGAGCTGTTGCTTTCAAGACGCCTTTTTGACCGAAATAAGCATTGATAAAGCCATCTTGATATTGGCCATAATAATTAATATGGCTCAAGACTAAATTTGCAGGAAAGACACGATCAATCCAAGTTGGAATTTCACCTCTTTTATATGTAACTGTTTCACCAGTTAAAGCATTACAAAGAATCACTTCAACAACATCTTTTCCACCAAACCAACCAATTTGAGGTTTGACCACAGGTGTTACCCAATAAGGGATACCTTCTTCATCAATTTCCATCAAAGGTTTTTCCATTATCTTAAATGGGTATTTTAAGCGTAAATATCTTTCTATATTTCGGAAAAATGGTTCAGCATTTGAATATTTCATACCAGAAGGTAAAGCCTGTAATTCAACGCTACTATCGATCATATCTACGCGTATAAGACGAGGCAAGCCTTCAGATCGATTATAAAGCCATTTAATAGCATTTCCATATCTCAATGGTGTTACACGTACAGGCCGGTTTTGAAAATTAATTTGAACATAATCAGGCTCAACCTCAAATTGTGAAACAAGCTCCGAAATTTCACCCATTTTTTTACTGCCCAAGCGTTGCGCTGTATCATGATCGACAGTAGGGATTTCCGTAAAATCTAATTCAGCGATATCTCCAGAAAAATCAGCATCATTGACTTCTAATAATTTAGCATAGTCTCGCGAACGAAAAAATTCAGTTGAAGTTAAATTGAAAATAAAGAAGAGGATGAGCAGGATAATCGGAATCCAGATTAAACCATTGCCAGAACCTTTTTTAAATAATTCTTTAATTGATTCAATATTTATTTGAATATTATTAAAAGGTATTTGTCTTTTCTCTTTTGTAACCTTTGGCATTTTTAAAAAAGCAGGTAAAATAATTAAACAAATAAGGACAATTAAACGGAGAAAAAATCCTTTATCATGTAAATTAATTGGTGTTAAATCGATTAACCAGAATATAATTACAAAAATGGCTAAACTGATATAATATTTAGTTGAACTTTTTTTAGTCATAGAATCTCCTGATAAATTTAAATTGGCTAAAAACAATATAAACTTAGTATAAACTAGTAAAAGTTAGCTTGTCTATTACATAATTATAAAATTAAGATTATTTTTTAATATAAAAATATGTGATTGTTATTTAATTAAAAATGATTTTAATGAGATTAAGTGATTAAAAATTAAATATGAAGATAGATTATTATATTGAAAATATGAAAGTATGAGAGATACCATGAGCAAAGGCTTATATTATATAGTCAAATTAATCATTAATATACAAAAATTGGGAAAAGGCGGAACCAGTTTTCCTGGTAAATTTGCTTTAAGTAGAAAGCCAGACGTTCTAGCAAATTTTACTTTACCTGATAATCGCGTTTTTATCAGTGGTACAAATGGCAAAACGAGCACAGCGAATTCTTTAGCTAAATTATTTGAACAAACAGGTCGAAAAATAACCCATAATGCAGAAGGGGCTAATATGCTGCAGGGGATTACAACTACTTTTTTTCAAAAGGCAAATTCCAAATATCAAATCAAAAGTGATCATCTCATTATAGAAATTGATGAATTAACGATGCCTCTTGTCTTTAAATATGTATCACCAAAATCTTTAATTATTACAAATTTGTTTGATGATCAGATTGATCGATATGGCGGTAAATGGGCCTTGGCAAAAACACTAAGTGAACAATTACCAAAAGACATTACTTTGTATATCAATGGCGATGATCCGACTTTGATTTGGCTTTGCCAACAATTAAAGCCAAGAAAAGTCATTTATTTCGGATTAAGAAAAACTGAGCTGCAAAAAAATAAAATAGACAGCTCCTCTAATCAAGAAATCTGTCCACGATGTCAAAGAGAACTTCATTATGAAAAAAATTTTTATGATAGCATAGGAAAATTTTCCTGTGATTGTGGTTTTAAATCACATGAATTGGATTATGAAGCAAAGGATATTGACTTAGAAAATGGTTCTTTTAATGTTAATGAACAAATTTATCATATGCCATATCAACAAATTTATTTAATTTACAATATGTTGGCTGTTATTGCTTATGCCTCAGAAAATGGTATCAAGACAAAACAGATTTCAGAATCTCTAAGCCAGAAAATAAATATAGCAGGACGTTTTGAATATTTAGATTTTAATGAAAAACAAGCTTGGCTCAATTTGGTAAAAAATCCTGCTGGCCTCAATCAATCTTTAGATTTTTTAGATCGTGAATTAATTAAATTGGAAGATATGTCTGCCAATATTTTTATTGCTTTTAATAATAAGCCAGCTGATGGTCTTGATACCTCCTGGATAAAACAAAGTAATTTTAATTTACTTAAGAAACAATCTGTCCATAAAATATATTTAGCTGGTGATTTAAAAGATGAAATGGCAAAAGTTTTTTCTGATTTAAATTTTGATAAAAATAAAATTGTAATGATTGAACATGTTGAAGATATAATCAAAACTGAAAAACAAAATTCTTATCAAAATTATTTTATTAGTAATTTTACGATGTTAAATGAAGTGAGAAATGCAATTGTAAAATAATGTTATGGCTAGTTTTTCCCAATAAGATTTTGGGGTTTTTAGAGATTCTATGATCGATTGGAAATTGAAGTATTAATAATTTAATAAAAAACAAAAATCCAAACCTTTCAATAACAGATTCGTTCTATTTAGAATGGCTTGGATTATTTGTGTTTGGCGCCTCAAACAGGAATCGAACCCGTATCAGCAGCTCCGGAAACTACTGTCATATCCATTAGACCATTGAGGCAAATATTTTTTCTTTTTCATATGATAAATCATAATAGCTGAGCAGGTCAAAGGCAATTTGTTTTTAAATAGAAGTTTTACTAGAATTCCTATTAATTTAAATTGTTCTGAAAATTAATGAGAGATTTATTTAAGATGATTTTCATGACATTGAATAAAAACATAGATGAGAATATGATAGTAATAATTGTTAATTTTTTTTTGCAATCGAGAGATTAGAGATAGGGAGGCAAAAATGGGAGTTTACATTGTTCTTGGTGTTGTTCTTATCACCATGACTTATATTTTTTTCAATTATTACAAAATAAAAAGACTAGAAGAAGGCAATGAAGAAATGCAAGAAATGGCTCAAATCATTCGTGATGGGTCAAATACATTTTTGAAGACGGAATATAAAGCTATTGTCGTTGTTGTTCTATTATTGGCTTTAATTTTGTCACTATTTGTGGAAAAATCAAGTGGATTGACGCTTCTAATTGGGGCTGCGATGAGTAGTAGTGCCTGTATTATCGGTATGAAAAGTGCAACTTATGCAAATGTTCGTACGGCTAATACCGCCAAAAAAACTTTATCGGTTGGTGAAACAGTACGTGTTGCATTGCGTGGGGGAAGCATCAGCGGACTTTCAGTTCAGGCTTTTGGTGTTTTAGGCGTTGTACTTATTGTCATGATTGGTGGGGTTGACCCTAATGTGACTGGCACAGGCTTTTTAGCAAATTTAACATGTAATCCTGATGTTATGCGTATTTCAACCTATTCACTTGGTTGTTCAGTTGTTGCTATGTTTAATCGTGTAGCAGGCGGGAATTATACGAAAGCAGCAGATATTTCTTCTGATATTTTGGCTAAAATTCGTCATGATTTACCTGAAGATGATAGCCGTATTCCAAATGTGGTAGCCGATTTTATTGGTGATAATGTTAATGATATTGCTGGTAATTGCTCAGACCTATTGGAAAGTTTTGTTGCAACGATTTCAGCTACGATAATGATTGCGGTAACCATTTATGGTGGTGCTTCTTCGATCATAACGGAAGCAACTTTTCAAGCGACAACTTTATATCCAATCCTATTAGCTGGTGCTGGCTTATTAAGTTGTTTCTTTGGTATTGCAATATCACTAAGAATGAAACCTTCTAATAATCCATCAAGAGCACTTGATTTTTCAAATTGGCTTGCAGCAGGCTTAACTGTTATTTTGAGTTGTGGCATTGCTTATTTCTTATTTAAAGATGTCGCTCTATATGATAATTTCAAATTGGGTTGGGTAAGTCCTTGGCTGTCTTCAGTTATGGGAATTATTAGTGGAATCGCAATTGGTATTATTACAGAATATTATACAAGTACAGATTATAAACCAACGAGAGAATTGGCAGAGATTGCTCATGAAGGTGAGGCATTTATCGTTACAAAGGGTGATGCTATTGGCTCGAGATCAACCTTATTGCCAATTTTAATTATAGGTATTTCATTATTTATTTCAGGTAAATTAACTGGCACCTATGGTGTAGCTTTATCTTCATTAGGTATGCTCTCCTTTGTGGGTGTGACTGTTTCAATTGATGCTTTTGGTCCTATTGCAGATAATGCTGGTGGTATTGCAGAATCTTGTCATTTGCAAGAAGAAGTTCGAACCATTACAGATAAACTGGATGCGGTTGGCAATACAACGGCAGCTATAGGTAAAGGTTTTGCAATTGGTTCAGCTGCATTTGCAACCGTTTCATTAATTGTTGCTTATGTTGGTAACTATACTGCGGTAGGCGAAGAACCGGTTTTAAATATCGCTTCTTTTGTGGTAATTGCTGGTGGAATTATTGGTGGCGCTTTGATTGAATACTTTGCTGCTATTTTGACAGATAACACCATAGAATCTGCACGCATGATGGCTGATGAAGGTGATGCTCAAATGTCAGTACCTGGCGTTTTGGAAGGAACCGTTAAGCCTGATTATAATAAAGCAATCCATACAGCAGCTAAACAAGCTTTACGTAAAATGTTAATGCCCTCACTTTTGGCTGTTGTAATTCCTGTTGTTGGAGGCTTTTTATTTGGCGTTGAATTTGTTGGTGGTATTTTAATTGGTGCAACCATTGTTGCTATTACACGTGCTATTTTCATGGGCAATTCTGGTGGCGCATTTGACAATGCTAAAAAATATATCGAAGCTGGGAGTATTCCTGGCCAAGGAATAGGATCACCTGCTCATAAAGCTTCTGTTATAGGTGACACGGTTGGTGATACAAGAAAAGACGTTGTTGGAGTTGCTTTAGATATCTTTATTAAAACAATGTCTACAGTAGCGAATGTTTTAGCTCCAATCATTAGCAGATTTACTTTGATTAAATAAATTTATTTTATATAAGAATATTAAGGAGTTGTTTTTAAATAAGGCAGCTCCTTTTTATTTGTAAAAAATTATAGAATTACTATTTAATTAAGAAATTTAGTATTATTATAAATCAAGACATCTCTTAACAATAAGAAATGGAGAATTTATGAATATTATATTAGTAAGACATGCCAAGGCTGAACAGAGTTTCAGTAAACCAGATATTCAGAGAGATTTAAATCCAAACGGGAAAAAAGATATTCGCAAAAAAGCCCAAAGATTAACCGAAAAACTTGAAAAAGAAAATAAATTATATTGTTTTTCAAGTTCTGCTAATCGTGCTAGACAAACAGCCGAAATTATCATCGAAGAATTAGAACAGCAATCTTTTCAAATAGAAAAAATTGAAGATTTAGGAATTTATCATGGTGATTTTACATTGGTTGAAAATGAACTATATAATTTTGAAAATAATGATACGCTTTTGATTGTCGGTCATCAGCCTACATTAAGTTTTTGGGCAAGGGAATGGAGTGACAATTATATTTCATTTAGCACTGGCGACATGGCTTGCTTTAAAATTTTGTCTGAATCGCCATTAAAAGCGGAATTTCTTTGGAAAATCGAATGATAATTATTCTGTTTATACTTGCTAAAAACAGAAGGTTAAACAAATGTGCAAGATAAACATGAATAAGTTAAAATAAAAGAAAAATTAATTAGATGAAAAATATTGGAGTAAAAATGAATCCGGAAAAAATAAAATATACTTGTCCAGCCTGTAAAAAAGAAGTTGAAGTAGAAGCGTTTTCAAATATCAATGTGACCTTGAACCCCGAATTAAAAGAAAAATTATTTTCAGGTGAGCTATTCGTGCATGAATGCCCTTATTGTCAAGCTAAAAGTCAAGTGATGTATAGTTTTATCTATCATGATATGGTGAATAAAATACTCATTTCTTTTGGTGATGAAGCAGAACATGTAGAAGAATTAATACAAAATTTACAGTCAGAGTTGAGTGAAGAAGATTTTGATTTGAAACAATTTATGCAAGAATATCGGGTGAGATCAGTTAAAAACATAAATGATTTATTTGAAAAAATTTACTTATTTGAAGCTGAACTGGATGATCGAGTCATTGAATTATGCAAATTGTTAATTTTAGATAATGCCAAAGAAGAAGATCTTCTTAAAGATGAAAAAATATTAGATATTCGTTATTTACCAAAAGAAATAATGCAATCAAAAGGGAATATTACAGATGATATTATAGGTATGAATATTTATTGTGAAGGTGATAAAGCTTTTATTCGTACAATTGAAATTCCTTTTTATGATCAAACCAAAAATCAAATTATTGACTTAGTAAGGGAAAAGAATCTAATGGATGATCTTGTTATTGATCAAAGCTGGGTAGAAAAAATATTATTAAAATGAGAAATCACTTGACATCAGAAAAAACGAACGCTACAATGATTTAGCTGCCTGGACAAGGCTTTTTTTAATTGCTTAAAATTAATCTAGGTAAGCGATTGTTAATAACATCGGAGGTAGAATTATGGCCAGTCAAGGACCAAGAGATAAAATCACATTAGCATGTAAAGAATGTAAACAACGTAATTACGATACAAAGAAAAATAAAAAAAATACACCGGATAAAATTGAGCTTCTTAAATATTGTCCTTTCTGCAAAAAACATACACTTCATGTAGAAACAAAATAAGAAATTATACTAAAATAATAGCTAAAGTTACAGGAAGGTTTTATTATGGCTGCGGATAAAAAAGGCGATAAAAACAAAAAGAAAAAAGATGGATCCAAAAGCTTATGGAAAAGATTCAAGAAATTCTTTTCTGATATTAAGGCGGAATTAAAACGCGTAACTTGGCCAGATAAAAAACGCTTAAAATCCAATACAGGAATTGTTCTTGTTATTGTTGTTATTTCAATCGTGATGATATTTATCTTTGATACAGCAATTACTTCAATATTTAATGCTACTGGCTTCTATGACTACAAGTCAAAATCGAATACAGAAACAACAGAAACGATTACAGAATCTCAAGCTGAAGAAACTAATAATGAAAACGCTACGGAATCATCTGTTGCAGACATAACTGAGACTGAATGAGTGGTGATGAGATGAGCGTTAATCAAGAACAAGAAGCTAAATGGTATGTTATTCATACGTATTCAGGCTATGAGAACAAGGTGAAAATTACCTTGGAAAAAGTAGTTGAAAATCGTGAATTACAAAACTTTATACAAGAAATTTCAATACCGACTGAACAAGTTGTCGAAATTAAAGAAGGCAAGAAAAAAGTTTCGGAAAAGAAATTATACCCAGGCTATGTATTGATTAAGATGATTTTAACTGATGATATTTGGTATATCGTTAGAAATACCAGAGGTGTAACTGGATTTGTTGGACCATCCAGCACAAAACCAGTGCCATTAACCGATGAAGAATTAATGATTATGGGTCTCGAATCTGATTGGGAACCTATTGTCGATTATGGTGTTGGTGATTCGGTAAACATTATACATGGACCATTTGATGGCTTTGTTGGTACAGTAGAAGAAATCAATACAGAAAAGAAAAAAGCAACGGTTTTAGTTTCTTTATTTGGTCGTGAGACACCTATTGAATTGGATTTAACACAAATATTAAGAATATAGTTCTTAATGCTTTTATTTATTTAGACAATAATTGAATAAAAACTTGATTGGGTCTAAATAAAAATATAGAATACGGATTGTTTCAAAAAATTTATAAGCTTTATTTTTGCTCAAAGCAAAACTGCAAATAAATTTTCTGATCAAGATATATACACAAGAAATTGGGAGGTGGCCAGAATGGCTAAAAAAGTTTTAACAATGGTTAAATTGCAGATTCCTGCAGGACAAGCAACGCCAGCACCACCGGTTGGACCAGCTCTTGGACAACATGGATTGAATATTTCTCAATTCGTAAAAGAGTTCAATGAAAGAACACAAAAAGACATGGGTTTAATAATCCCTGTTGAAATTACAGTTTATGCTGATCGTTCATTCTCTTTTATTACCAAGACTCCACCGGCAGCAGTTTTACTCAAAAAAGCTGCAAATTTAAGTTTGGCTTCAGGAGAACCAAATCGCAAAAAAGTTGCGACTTTACCTTGGTCTGAATGCTTGAAAATCGCCGAAACAAAAATGCAAGACTTAAATGCATCCAGTGTAGAAAGCGGTGCCAGAATGGTAGCGGGTACTGCTCGTTCAATGGGTATCGTTATCGATATGGATAAGTAAAGGAGTGGAACATGGCTAAAAGAGGAAAAAGATATCAAGAAATTGTAGAAAAAATAGATAAGACAAAAATCTATGAACCTACTGAAGCAATGGCTCTCCTAAAAGAAACAGCAACTGCAAAATTTGACGAAACCGTAGAAGTTCATCTACGTATGGGCGTTGACTCTAGACGTGCTGATCAACAAGTTAGAGGCGCTGTTGTCTTACCTAACGGTACTGGTCGTGAAGTAAAAGTTTTAGTTTTTGCTCAAGGACCAAAGGCTGATGAGGCTAAAGAAGCTGGAGCAGAATATATTGCTGATGAAGAAACCATTAATAAAATCAAAAATGACAATTGGTTAGATTTTGATGTTGTTATTGCTAGCCCTGATATGATGGGTAAAGTTGGTCCTTTAGGTAGAATTTTGGGACCTCATGGTTTAATGCCAAACCCTAAAGCTGGCACAGTTACAATGGATATTGGACAAGCTGTTCGTGATGCTAAATCTGGTAAAATTGAATATCGTTTAGATCGTCAAAATATTATCCATGTACCAATTGGTAAAGCTTCTTTCACAGAAGAACAAATAGAACAAAACTTCAATACGTTATTAGATGCAGTTTATAAATCAAAGCCATCAGGTGCAAAGGGAACTTATATCAAAGCTTGTCATATTTCAACGACAATGGGCCCTAGCATTAAAGTTGATCCTAAATTAGCTTAAGAATATAACGTTTAAGTTGATAAATGATAAAACCTATTATGTCGATTAAGGCATAATCTAAAATGTAAATATTACCTCAATACTTAAGACAGCTGGAGCGTTTTGCATAATAATTTCCAGCCGAGGTGGAATGTAGGTTTAAAATCTTTTCACGAGATTGAAAGACTTCCTACCCCCTCCGTTCTAGTTGAGGGGTACTTAAATATAAGAAGGAGGTATTTCAATGCCAAGTCCAAAAATTTTGGAAAGTAAAAAGCAAGTAGTCAATAGCTTAGCAGATGAATTAAAAGGCGCTCAGTCTATTATTCTGAATGACTATATGGGTCTCTCTGTTGCTCAAGATACTGCATTACGTGCTGATTTTCGCAAAGCAGGTGTAACTTATCGCGTTGTCAAAAACACAGTTCTTTTACGTGCTTTTGAACAATTGGGTCTTACTGGTTTTGAAGAAGAACTCAAAGGACCTACAGCGGTTGCATTTAGTGAAAACATTGTCTTAGCACCAAAATTGAGCAAAGAAGCTGCTGATAAGATCAAAAGCTTTGAGATCAAAGGCGGTGTAGTAGATGGTGCAAAAGCTAATCTCGATGAGATTCTTCAACTTGCAAGCATTCCTGATCAACAGACACTTTATGGTCAATTGGCTTTTGGTTTAATGTTCCCTATTACATCATTAGCAATGACTTTAAATGCTTTAGCTGAAAAAGCAGCTGAACAAGGTAAAGAAAATGTTGCAGATGTTGTTGTAGAGAAAACTGAATCTGATGAAACTGCTGAAGTTGCAGAAGCTGAAGAAACAAAAACAGAAGAATAATAAAAGTGAAAACAGCAATTTTTAATAATGCTGGATTAAGATTTTAAATAAGGCCAAAAGGCCGACATGATTAGTTATAAACGGAGGAATATTTATATGGCTAATGAAAAAATTACTCAAATTTTAGAAGATGTTAAATCTTTGAGTATTATCGAATTAAATGATTTAGTAAAATTAATTGAAGAAGAATTTGGCGTATCCGCAGCTGCTATGATGACTGTTAGCGCTGGAGCTGGTGCAGGTGCCGCTGCTGAAGAAGAAGAACAAACAGAATTTACTGTTATGCTCAAATCTGCTGGTGCTGCAAAAATTCAAGTTATCAAAGCTGTACGTGAATTGACAGGCCTTGGCTTAAAAGAAGCAAAAGCTGTTGTCGACGAAGCTCCAAAAGCAGTTAAAGAAAATGTTTCTAAAGAAGAAGCTGATGCTGCTGTTGCAAAATTAGAAGAAGCTGGTGCTGAAGTAGAAATTAAATAATTTCACTTCGAAATAATTAAATTATTTTAACTTTAAAAGTCTCTATGCTTGTATTTCTTGCATAGAGATTTTTTGTTTAATTGAACGTAGATTATATTTAACCATTCTAAGATTGGGTGAGATGTTCAATTAAGTAAAATCGGTTATAATGAATAAAAAGACAACAAATTAGAGAATTATTTTCTTAAATAGATTCTATTTTTTATTACGGAGGCAATATGTTAGACATTAATTTGATTCGTCAAAATCCTGATTTTGTTAGTGAAAAATTAGCTTTGCGTGGTGTGCAAGTTGATTTTTCAGATTTTTTGGCAAAAGATAAACAACGTCGTGATTTAATTCATACTACAGAGCAATTAAAGGCTGAAAGAAATAAAACATCAGCAGAAATTCCTAAATTAAAAAAAGAGGGAAAAGATGTCTCTGAAATATTATTAAGAATGCGTGAAATCGGTGATACCATTAAAAGTAATGATCAATTATTGGCCGATATTAATCAAGAACAAGATGAATTTTTAATTGGATTACCTAACTTGCCTGCTGACTCGGTAGTAGGTGGTGGTAAAGAAAATAATGAAGTGATTCGTATTTATGGTGAAAAACCATCCTTTGATTTTGAGCCACAGCATCATGTTGATTTAGTTGAACATTTGGGCATCATTGATTATGCGCGAGGTGCAAAACTTGCTGGTGCTGGTAATTGGATTTATCGTGGTGATGGCGCAAGATTAGAGTGGGCATTACTTAATTATTTTATTCAAACTCATTTAGCGGATGGCTATCAAATGATTTTACCGCCTCATATGTTAAATTATGAATGTGGTTTTACGGCTGGACAATTTCCTAAATTTATTGGTGATGTATATACATTAGGTGAAAAAGAAGAGACTGACGAGCATAACTTCAAACACTTTTTATTACCAACCGCTGAAACAGCTTTAGTTAATTTGCATCGTGATGAAATTCTAAATGAAGTTGAATTACCATTTAAATATTTTGCTTATACTCCTTGCTATCGTATGGAAGCTGGTAGCTATCGAGCAGAAGAACGTGGTATGATTCGTGGTCATCAATTTAATAAAGTTGAAATGTTCCAATATACAACACCTGATAAATCAGCAGAGGCTTTAGAAGAATTAGTAGGTAAGGCAGAATCATTAGTTCAAGGTTTAGGTTTACATTATCGTGTATCTAAATTAGCAGCAGAAGATTGTTCGGCTTCAATGAGAGAAACTTATGATATCGAAGTTTGGATACCAAGCATGAATGATTATAAAGAAGTTTCTTCAGCATCTAATGCAGGCGATTATCAAGCTCGTCGTGGTAATATCCGTTATAAGAATTTAGAGACTGGCAAAAATGAATATATCCATACTTTAAATGCATCGGGCTTAGCAACGAGTCGTATTTTTCCAGCTATAATGGAACAGTATCAACAAGCAGATGGCAGTATTATTGTTCCAGAAGTTTTAAGACCATATATGAATAATCAAGAAATAATTGAAGTAGCAAAATAATAGATAATTTTTAAAAGATTAATTTTAAGCCCTAAGATGACATTAAATAGTGGATATCTTGGGGCTTTGTTTTTTGAAAAATATATTTAAATCAACAATTAACAAGGATTAATACAATTCGTCTGAATCGATTGATTTAGGTAAATATTTGGGTATTTTAAGGTCAACCGTGAATAAATCATCGTTCACTTTTATTTGCATAGAGCCATTTTGGGCTTCCATTAAACTCTTGGCAATTGCTAAGCCAATGCCGCTACCTTCATGATTCCTCGAACTATCTCCTTGAACAAAACGTTCCATTAATTGTTCGGCCGAAACATTGATTTTTTCAGCTGAAACATTAGAAATACGAATGTTGATCACATCAGGATCATAGGTAATCACATCAAGATAAATTCTCGTATCTGGTAAAGCATACCTTTGAATATTATTTAATAAATTGTCAAAGACACGAATGAAATATTTACTATCAGCCACAATGATTTGTGTATCACTTGATATAGTGACAATTAATTTTAATTTTTTAGAACGTAATTTATCTTCATATTCAGCTTGAATTTGTGCTAAAAATTGATTTAAATCTAAAGGTATTAAATTTACTTTGATATTATTAGTAGTAATTTTTGAAGCATCAATTAAATCATCTATTAAATTTTTCAATCTATCAGATTGTTTTACTAATACTGCCAAATATTTTTTAGCAGCTTCATTATCAATATTTTCTCTTCTGAGTAAATCAATATACATAATGATTGAAGTAAGCGGCGTTTTGATATCATGTGAAACATTAGTGATTAGCTCTGTCTTAAATAAATCACTCTTTTCTTTTTCAGAAATGGCTAAATTCATTTTTTCGTCTATTTGGCTAATTGCTTTAGATACCTCTTCGAAATTATTTGAAATTTTATGTTCTTCCATTTTTGTTTTTGAATTTTTTCCGCTAGCTAAATTGAAAATCGCTTTTTTAGTCTTTTTAAATTGTAAACTGAAGCGTATATAAATATAGATAATAGATAAATTAAGCAAAATCAAAGCAATAAAGAGAATAATACGATATTCTTTTTTTAAAATGAAATAATAAATCAAGAAGAATTCAGATAAAAGGAAAAATAATATAATAGATAATTCCTTGATAATCAATGGTAAGCGATCAAAGAATTTTTTAATAAAATCAAATATAATTTCTGATGCGTCAATAATTTCACCTAAAATCAAATAGATTAAGCTGCTCGTAATTAAGCTATGCATCTTAAATTG
Organism: Mageeibacillus sp. UBA5436; assembly: GCA_002427545.1. Taxonomy (GTDB): domain Bacteria; phylum Bacillota; class Clostridia; order Saccharofermentanales; family DTU023; genus UBA5436. The sequence continues at coordinate 34,271 of DIRM01000043.1, forward strand.
AGTAATAATGAGCAAATAATAAGCATAAATTAAGGCAAAATCAATAGTAAAAATTAAAGCAAATAGCAGAAAAAAATCAGGAAAAACAATCAAAAATTTTTGACTTAAAAAATGTAATAATTGAATACCAAGAAAAGTATTGATATAAAGGCATCCAATTAAAAAGAATCCAAATAGATCAATTGGAAGTTTAAGAATAGTTGAAAGGTTAGTTTGTAATTCGTTTTTCGGTCGATCTAAACTGACACTAAAATAAAACAGACCTCCTAAAATAAGAAACAAGTTAATAATCGTCCATACAATACTTCCTGCTGCAGAATTGATGAAAGTCAAACTCTCTTTAGCGATAGTTATTCCCTGATCTTGTAAATTTTGAAAACTATTATACTTTTTTGAAATATTCTGTGGATTTTTGAGATTATTATTCTGATTATCATTATTGCCTTTAGAACGATTTTCAAAAGTTGGAGATTCAGTCGATTGAGTTATTAATTCTTTATTTTGATAAGGACTAAATCTAGCATTAATATAATTGAGAACAATAAAAGCACTGTGAAAAAACAGAAGAAGAGAAATAACATAGATAATAATTTTTAAAGCTAATTTATCACGCAATTTTATAATAGGGCTAAATTTCTGTTCTTCTTATAAAAAATAATTTAATCATGAACTTCTAAACGATAGCCCTGCCCCCATACGACAGTAATATATTTAGGATCTGCTGGATCATTTTCTATTTTTTCTCGTAAATGACGAATATGTACTGCAACGGTGCCTTCTGCTCCGTAAGCAGGCGATTGCCAGACTTGTTCATATATTTCATTAGAAGAAAAAACTTTACCCGCATTTTTTAATAATAATTTAAGAATATTAAATTCAATAGGCGTTAAGATAACAGGCTCATTATCAATGGTGACCATCCTTGCTTCTAAATCCATTTTTAAAGCACCTGAACTCAAAATTTTATCTGTATGCTCGATACCACCAAGATCTTGATAGCGACGTAATTGAGAACGAACCCTGGCTACTACTTCCATAGGTTGAAATGGTTTAATAATATAATCATCTGCACCGATATTTAATCCGAGAATTTTATCATGATCTTCGCTTTTAGCACTGAGATGAATAATTGGCACATTACTAAATTCACGGATTTTTTTGGTTGTTTCTATACCATCCATGATTGGCATCATTAAATCTAGAAGAATGATATGAACAGGTTCCTTATTCATGATATCAATAGCTTGTTGACCATTATAAGCTTCTAAAACACGAAAGCCTTCTGCCTCAAAATATATTTTTAATGCCGCTACAATATCAACTTCATCATCACAAATAAGGATTGTATTTTTCTTTTCTAAATGATTATTCATGTTGATTTCATCACTTTCTATTTTTAATATCTTAAATTCATTCTATCTTTCAAAAATATTTGCCACAAGCTTATCGCTATTATAAGCTAAATAATGTCTTGAGAAATTAGAATAATTGAAAATAATAAAATTTTATAAAAATTTAAACAATACGACTATAGAATAATTAAATTTCGTTTAGAATAAGAGTTAGATGTTTAATTAATACATTAAAAATGGAGGAATCATGTATTCAAAAAAGTATAAAATAGGTGAGATTCCAATTTTAGAACTAGGTAAAGATTGTATTAAAGATCAACCAGCGCCTTTGTTAATTTTTTATCATGGCTGGACTTCGAGTAAAGAGATAGCAGCTGATTTTGGTCATATTTTATATAAATCAGGTTATCGAGTCATTATTCCAGATTGCGTTAATCATGGAGAAAGAACAGAGGAACAGCCTAGAATGTGGGAAGCCGGCAAATTATTTAATAGTATTATGCGCACGGCTGATGAATTCCCGCAAATTGCACATTATTTTCTTGATCAGAATTTAACCGATTTTGTCGCTGTTGCTGGCGTCTCCATGGGTGGAATCATAACAAATGCAATTCTTAAAAATCATCCTCATGTGAAAATCGCTGCTTCGATGATGGGTACACCTTGTCTTTGTCGCTATGCAGAATGGGTTATGTTAGAAGGTATTGAAAATTTGATGGAAGCATCGACTAATTTTTATCCAGAAATCTCGATTCCTGATGAAAGAGTAATACAAAGTATCCTTAATCAAGAAGCGGATGCGATTGATAACCTTTTACCTGATTTAGAAAAATACGATCTAAGTTTAACACCAGAAAAATATAATAACCGTTTTGTTTTTTATTGGCATGCTAAACCTGATCCATTGGTGCCATATACTTTTTCAGCTGATTTTTTTGAACGAATCAAAGATTTACCAATTGCAAAACAAGCTAAATTTTTCGGATCAGAAAAAGGCTCGCATTTAGTTCCCATCAAAGTGACAAAAGGAGTCAGAGGATTTTTTGAACATTATTATCAAATTTATAATGAAACAGGTCATGCTCCACAAGAAGAACTATTTTGGCAAGAAATTAATATCAATAAAAAAATAAGTATTCAATAAAATAGAGGGCTTATGTTAAAAGTTAATCATGTAACAAAAAAATATGGCAAAGTTTTGGCCAATGATGATATTTCATTATCTATTCCAGAAAAATCAGTGGCCCTTTTGGTGGGCCCAAATGGTGCAGGTAAGTCTACATTATTAAAATGCATTATTGGTTTATTACGCTATGATGGCGATATTACAATTCATGATTATCCTAATAAATCGATAGAAGCAAAAAGAATTCTTGGCTATGTTCCAGAAATTCCACATCTTTATCCTCTTTTAACCATATATGAACATTTAGAATTTATAGCTAGAGTACACAAACTGGATGAAACTTGGCATGAAAGGGCAGATTATTTACTTAAAACATTTGAACTTGATGATAAAAAAGATAAATTGGGTGGCGCCTTGTCTAAGGGTATGCAACAAAAATTAAGCATTTGTACGGCTTTATTGCCTCAACCAGAATTGTTAATCTTTGATGAACCATTAATTGGATTAGATCCATATGCTATACAACAATTAAAAAATATCTTCAGACAATTGGCTGAGACTGGACATTCTTTATTAATAAGTACTCATATTTTAGATACAGTAGATGAATTATGGGATCAAGTATTCATTTTAGAAAATGGTCAATTGAGAGCCAAGGCAGAAAATGCAGAATTAAAATCTCTAAATAAAACTTTAGAACATTTTTTCTTTGATGTGACAGGAAGATCACAAGTTCTTCTTAATAAAGAGCATCAAACGGATGGTGCAATAATTGAAAATAGAGATAATTTGGAAAATAATGACTTGATGGCTTCAGATGAAAAAACTAAGTCAGATCATTTTGAGGAGTCATGAAATGCGAGCTTTGTTTTATCTGAAATATCGTTCTTTTGTCAATAGTTTTAAACAATTGAAAGAAAAACCTAGCAAATTAATTAGCATGATTTTTTATTTAAGTTTTTTAATTCTTGTCTTTATGCCGCATAGAGGAGAGGTTCTTGATCAGGACCTTCAAATAATTGATATAAAAAACTTTTCTGAATTAATTTTCTCAGCCGGATTTTTGATTTTTACAAGTATTATTACCACGATAACATTAATTAATGGCACAAAAAAAGGAATTAATATTTTTACTAAAGCAGATGCCCATATTTTATTTTCAGCGCCAATCAAATCAGCAAGTATTTTATTATATGGTATGTTGGGGCAATTAAAGGCAGCTTTTTTAAGTTCTATTTTTATTTTGTACCAAATTCATAATTTCAGACAATTGGGATTAAGAAATAATCAAATTATTATCGTATTTTCCATTTGGTTTTTAAGTGTTTTTGCTTTACAAATCTATTCAACCTTTGTTTATGCCATTAGTTTTGATTCGCAAAAGAAAAAGAATTTAATTACGACTCTAGCTTATGGAATTTTAATATTAATCGTTTTGGTATATCTATTTAATTATTTAAAAACAAAGAGTTTTTATGATGCTTTTATTAATTTTTTAAATTCTAAATTTTTATATATGATTCCAATTGTTGGTTGGAGTAAAGGTCTTTTGGATTTATTGATGCTTGGCTTTAATCCAATTGCTTTATTAACTGCAATTTTATTTTTTATTATGCCGGTCATTGTTCTTTTATATTTATATAGAATAGATATCGATTTTTATGAAGACGCCTTGACAATGGTTCAAAGTAATCCGACAGACAAAAAAGATATGCAAGAAATTGCAGCAGAAACAGCTAGACAAAAAATGGGAAAGATGAAAGTCCGTGATCTAGGTATTAAAAGGGGTTTTGGTGAATCAGCAATTTTCTTTAAGCAATGGCGTGAATATCGACGAACAAAACCCTATTTTATTAATGCAAATATGATTTTTCAATTTGTGTTTTTGGGTATTATTGCCATCTCTCTACATGGAGAAAATATAGAAAAAAGTTTAATCCCCTATGTTCTCTGGGGTATCAATGTTTTAATACTTTACTTTACTTCATTTGCTTCTCAGGGGATACAAACTTTTAATGATCCTCAATTTTTTATTTTACCGGGTAAATCAATTCATAAGGTTTTCTATGCGAATATTTTAAATATTTTAATCCGTTTAATTGACATTATTCCAATTTATTTATTAGTTAGTATTGTTTATAAACTAAACCCAATTTTGCCTTTGATTGCTTTTATCGTAATTGCTAGCCTTTTATTTGCCATCTATACGGCACAAATTATTACATTTAGAATTTTTGGTGATACAAAATCAACCATAAGCTCAATGCTCTTAATGGCTATTTCATTTATTGTTTTAATACCGACAGGTATTTCAATGGCTTTTTCAATCTATAATTTATATTTGTCAGAAATTTTTAAAAGTCTAATATTTGCTATTTCTGCTATCATGATTAATATATTGATTGGATTTCTAGGATTGTGGATTGGTAAAGGTTACTTAGATAAAGGACCTGCATATTAATATTTTGTTTTCAGCAAAAATATGCTTATTAAATGCTCTGAAAAAAGCATATTAATGGTGAAATTTCTAGAATTATTATTAAATATGTTTATTTATTATAAATAGATTTATTTGACTTGAAATAAATATTTTAAAGTACATAATAGCTCGTATCAATAATGAATAATGAGGTTAATTATGCGAATAGTTGTTGCTGGTGCAGGAAAATTAGGCGAAACATTATGTATTGATTTGGCAAATGAAGGCCATGATATCCTCTTGATTGAAAAAGATGGTGAAATCATTCAATATTTAATGGAACGTAGTGATATTTCTGGTATTACAGGTAGCTGTGTTGATTATGATGTTCAAATGGAAGCAGATGTGCCAAATAGTGATTTGTTTATTGCTGTTACAGGTAATGATGAGATTAATTTATTGTCAGCTATTTTAGCAGATAGGCTGGGAGCTAAATATACAGTTGCAGGTGTCAATAGTATAGAATATGGGGCTCATATGAGTTTTTGGCGACAAGCTTTTGGAATTTCTCGTATTATTAACCCAAAATTCGAAACGGCCAAAGAAATTGTTAATAATATCAATTCACCATCTTCAATTTCGGTTGAAAGCTTTGCTAGTGGTAGAGTTTATATGCATGAGGTCATGATTGAATCCAATAGTCAATTGATTGGAATGCAATTGAGCGATTTTAGAAAACAGTTTTCTTCTTTGATTGTATGCGCTGTTTTGCGTGGAGATGAAGTTTATATTCCTCATGGCTCTTTCATTTTGGAAGAAGGTGATATTATACAAATCACTGGTCTTACAAAAGATCTCAATGCATTTTATACAACTTTAGGAAAAATCAATAAAAAAATTGAAAATATCTTAATCATTGGCGGTGGTGAAATAACAGATTATCTTTGCAGTATTTTTATGAAACAAAAAAATAATGCCAAGATTACAGTCATTGAAAAAAATCACGATGTTGCTTGGCGTCTAGCTGCAGAATTTCCTGATATTACAATTTTAGAGGGTGACGGTACAAGATATAATGTTTTAAATGATATCAATTTTGATACATATGATGCCATTGTAGCGTTAACGGGTATTGATGAAGAAAATATCATGGTTGGCTTAAGGGCGGATAAAGCAGGAATACCAAAAATTATTTCTAAGGTTAATCGAACGGAAATTTTGCCAATTATTAAAGATAATCGCAAACAAACGATTATTACACCAAAACGTATTGTGTCTGATTATCTGATCCGTTTAGCTAGAGCCTATGAAAATGCACTTGGCTCTAAAATTGAAGCTTTATATCGAATTTTTGATAATAAAGCAGAAATTTTAGAATTTATGATTAATAAAGAAAGTAAAATTATTAATACTCCGTTGCGTGATTTAGAGCTAAAGAAAGATATATTGATTGTTTTTATTTTGCGTCAAAACGAAATCATTTTTCCAACAGGCAATGATATGATTTTACCAGATGATCATATTGTTATTTTCTCTCAAGAAAAGAATTTTAATGATATTGATGATATTTTAATAGATAAATTGGGGTAATATGAATTTTAAAGTTATTCGTTATTATTTAAGTCGCTTAATATTATTAGAAGCTGTTCTGATGATATTACCTGTTTTTATTGGCTTGATTTACAAAGAATCATTTCAATTGATTAGTAGTTTTTTAATTACGATGATCTGTATTGTTATTTTTTTCTTTTTAATTAAAGTAAAAAATATTGATTCGCAAAAGCTGCATACAAAAGAAGGAATGGTTATTGTTGCCTCGACTTGGTTTTTATGGGCTATTTTTGGAGGGTTGCCTTTTGTAATCTCGGGACAAATCCCTAATTTTTTTGATGCTGTTTTTGAAATGAGTAGTGGTTTTACAACGACTGGAGCATCTATACTTACGGATGTTGAAGCCTTGAGTCATGCCCATTTATTTTGGCGTTCGTTTTCCCATTTAATTGGTGGTATGGGTGTGCTGGTTTTCGCATTAGCAGTCACGCCAAAAAGCTCATCAGAAACGGTTCATTTAATGCGAGCAGAAGTGCCGGGTCCATCTTTTGACAAGTTGGTTTCTAAAATTCGTCAAACTGCGATGATTCTTTATGCTATCTATTTAGTAATGACAGCATTGACTATTATTTTACTATTATTTGGTGGTATGAACTTATTTGATGCATCTTGTCATGCGTTTGGTATTGCTGGAACTGGTGGCTTTAGTACTTATAATGACAGCATAGGGCATTTTAATAGTCCTTATATTGAATGGGTTACAGCTATTATAATGCTCTGTTTTGGTATGAATTTTAATTTGTTTTATATGATTATTATTGGGCAAGTTTTGAACGTTTTAAAGAATGATGAATTGAGATTATATTTATCGGTTGTAGGATTATCAACAGCAATCCTTTTCATAAATAATATATATTCTAGTAATTATACAATTTCTGAAAATTTAAGACATAGTTTCTTTGCTATTTCTAGTTATATAACGACTTCAGGTTTTGTGACTCTTGATTATTCTAAATGGCCATTGAGCTCCATCATGATTCTTGCATTCGTGATGTTTGTAGGCGGTATGGCTGGTTCGACTGGTGGAGGTTTTAAAGTTGCTAGATTTGGTGTCATTAGAAAGGCAGCTAAAGCTGAAGTAGAGTCGATTAAAAATCCACGTCGAGTTAGTGTTATTAAATTTAATGGTAAAGCCATGACAGAAAAACAAGTAAAAGGCGTTGTTGAATATTTGATTCTTTATGTCTTTACAGCTGGTATTATTTTTTTCCTCGTTTCTTTTGAACCTAATATTGATTTGCGTACGGCATTTTCAGCTATGATGAATACTGTTAATAATATTGGAGCTGGATTTGCAACAGAAAGTGCATCAGCAAGTTTTGCTAATTATTCTATCTTTTCAAAAATTGTTCTGACTATTTCAATGATCACGGGACGTTTAGAAATTTATCCAGTTCTGATATTATTTTCCCCAAGCACTTATTTAAATCGCAGTTAAGTTTTGAGGTATAGATGAAAAAAGTTTTATTAGGTATGAGTGGTGGAGTGGATAGTACGGTGGCAGCCCATCTTTTACAGCAACAAGGCTATGAAGTACATGGGGCTTTTATGCAATTATGGAAAGATACAGAAAATCCTGATCGTGATAAAAGAGACATTGAAAAGGTTCAAAAAGCAGCGCAATACTTAAATATTCCTTTGCAAATATTGGATTTAAAAGACATTTTCTTTGAAGAAGTTGTTCAAGAATTTGTGCGTCAATATCAAAGAGGCTATACGCCAAATCCTTGTGTTATTTGCAATCAAAAATTTAAATATGATTTGATGGAAAAAGCCTCAGTCGGCAATTTTGATTTTTTTGCAACAGGTCATTATGCCAGAATTTTCAATATCGATGATGAATATCAATTATGGCAAGCAGCGCATTTAAATAAAGATCAGAGTTATGTTTTATATCATCTTTCTCAAAAAAAACTAAGTCGTATTCTCTTACCATTAGGCGAATATGATAAAACAGAAATACGTGAAATAGCAGAAAAAATCGGCTTTGATAATACTTCATTAAGTGATAGTCAGGATATTTGTTTTATTTCCAGAGATAAAAGTTATCGTGATCTTTTATTACGATTTAATGCCATGGGCGAGCCGGGAGATTTTGTCGACCCAGAAGGAAATATTTTAGGACAACATTTAGGTATCGGCCATTATACAATTGGTCAGAGAAAACATTTGGGAATGGCATTTGGTAAAAAAGTTTTTGTTTCAAAAATTGATCCAATAAAAAATCAAGTAACGGTATCAACGGGAGAACAAATTTTTGAGAATAAGTATCTCGTAGCCAATACCTATTTTAATTCTAAAGAACTTCCCAATTTACCTATTCAGGTGGAAGTAGCAAATCGCTATCAAGCTAAGCGTGTTCCAGCTATTATTCAGCCAACGGTAAAAGAGAGTAAAAGCATTAATAAAGCTAAAATCGAAAACTCAAAAGTGATTTTAGCAACAGATTCTGAAAAAATGGTTGAAGTCCATTGTCTAGAACCTCAGAGAGCAATTACACCTGGTCAAGCTGCTGTTTTTTATCAAAAAGAACGTTGTCTTGGCGGCGGAATTATCGCATAATATTTTATGCAGCTTTTGTATAAAACATTATTCTTAGGGAGGTTTTGTCGTGAGTCAACCAAATACGAACAATACAAACACACATTCTTTTAAAAGTTTTCTGAAATCATTTTTATTTTTAACATTTGGTTCGATCCTGGCAGCCTTTTCAATTAATGTTTTCTTTACGCCAATCATGCTTACAACGGGTGGTATTAGTGGTGTAGCATCAATTATTTATCAATTAACTGGGCAAGGCGATTTTTTACCATTAGGTGTTATAATTGCCATTCTTAATGCGCCACTTTTAATTTTAGGTTGGATAAGAGTTGGTTGGAAATTTGTATACAAAAGTTTTATCGGCTCTGCTTTTTATTCATTCTTTTTAACTATAACTGAGAAGCCTATGGCAAATTGGTTTGAAAAATATTTTAATCAAGAAACGATTAATGGCCGACCTGATTTATTGATTTTTTGCCTTTTTGGTGGGATTTTATTTGGTATATCTACAGGTCTTATTTTACGTGCTGGCTATACAACAGGCGGAACAGATATTTTGGCTGTGATCATCCATAAAAAACATCCAAATTTAACAATTGGCAAGGTTATTCTTTTGATAGATGTATTGATTGTTGGTTCAAGTTTCTTCTTCTATTTTAAGGTTCAAGAAAATGTGATTCTTATTACGATGTATTCATTTATAGCGATGTTTTTAACATCGCAATTTACGGATATTGCTATAGAAGGACTACAAGTTTCAAAAGTTGCTTATATCATTTCTGATTATGAAGATCAGATAGCTGAAGAAATTTTCGAAAAATTGGATCGTGGTGCAACTTCATTATCTGCAAAAGGTATGTACAGCCAAGAGAAACGTGGTATGATTTTTTGTGTTCTACCAAATAGGCAAGTCCCGATGCTAAAAGAGATAGTGCAGGAAATTGATCCAAAAGCTTTTGTTATTGTGACAGAAGCACGTGAAGTTTTGGGAGAAGGTTTTGAAAAACATACAGCAAATTTTTCTTGATGAAATTCTTCTTTTTGTGGAAGAAACAGGTAAAAGTGTAGAGTTAAATCTGATTGCGCAGGCAAAAATAAATTTAAATTTAAATATTTTGGGAAAAAGGTCTGATAATTATCATGAGCTTGAGACAGTAATGCAAAGTATAGCATTGCATGATCAAATCAAAATAATTGCTAATCCAATATCTCAATTGCCTCAAGACTTAGGATCTCAAATATTGCTTGAATCTTATTTAGCAGATGATAAAGTGAATAGGACAGCTATAAACAATAATTTTGATGATTTAAACGAGATAAAATCAAATTTAATTTATAAAGCGGCTAAATCTTTTTTAGATTTTTTTCAAATCAAAGCTAATCTAAAAATTATTTTAAAAAAACAAATACCCATATCAGCTGGCTTGGCAGGTGGTAGTACTGATGCAGCAGCAACATTAAAAGGGCTTTTAATTTTATTCAATTATTTGCATATTAATCCTGTAAATAAAAACAATTTTTTTTTAAGTTCTAGAGATAGCTGTATAAAATTTAAAGAATTATTACCGATGGCAGAAAAAATAGGCGCAGATGTGCCTTTTTGTTTACATCAAGGAACTGCTTTATGTAAAGGGAAAGGCGAAAAAATCTTTCCATTACAGTCTTTTGCGCTTAGACCTTTGATTTTATATAATTCTGCTTTGCCAGTTTTTACTGCTGAGGCCTTTAAACAAATAGATGCAAAATTCTTTGCATCTAAACAACTTGATTCACAAAGTTTGATTGATCAATATAATCTGCAATTAAATCGAGGTTTTTCTATAATGAATCAATCTTGGCAGAATGATTTTACAGATTTTTTATTAATGGATCATCCTCACTTACAATCAGTCATTGATTTATTCAAAGCTACAGATGCAGATTTTGTTCGATTTACTGGTAGTGGTCCAACTTTATTTGCTTTTTATCCAAGTTATACAGCTCGTGATTTAGCTATGCAAATTTTATCAAAACAAAATTTACCAGGTCAATTAATAAGTACTTATACTTCTAATCCACGTTGATTTAAGTGTTTTTTAAATATTATAAATGAAACAGTTTTCAAGCTTGTTACTAAAAATTCACATTTCTTTACATAAAAAACATAAATGTTCGTGAAATTAATCTATAGCTATACATTTCATACCTTATTTATTGTGTTTATTATCAATTCTCATAAATTGCCAAAATGGTATAATTATTAAATATTATCTATAAAAAAAGAAAAATAACGTATTGACAGTTATGAGGGGTATTACTATGAAAAAGAAATTATTAAGTCTAGCTTTAGCCTTAGTTATGATCTTCACTCTCGCTGCTTGTGGTAGCAAAAAGACCGACGATTCAAGTGGAGGATCTACAACAGGGGATACAATTAAAATTGGCAATATTGGTCCTCAGACTGGCGATCTTGCTGTATATGGAAAAACAGCATTGAATGGTATTAAATTAGCGATTGAAGAAGTCAATGCTGATGGCGGAGTTTTAGGCAAACAATTAGAACTTCTCGTTGAAGATGATAAAGGTGATGCTAGTGAAGCGGTTACTCTTTATAATAAATTGAAAGGCGAAAATATTTCTGCAATTATTGGTGCCATTACTTCCAAACCTACTGATGCTATAGCAACAAACTCAGTTGATGATGGAATTCCCATTATTACTCCAACTGGAACAATGGCTTCTATTACTGAAGGTAAAGCTAATGTTTTCCGTACTTGCTATATTGATCCTTATCAAGGTGAAGTCTTAGCTCAATTTGCTGCTGATAGCCTAGATGCAAAAACGGCTGCTGTTATCAGAAATACATCAGATGACTATTCTAATGGTGTGGCTGATGCTTTTATTGAAAAGGCTAAAGAACTAGGTATTGAAATTGTGGCAGATGAAGGTTATGGCGCAGATGACGTTGACTTTTCTGTTCAATTAACAAATATTTCATTACATAATCCTGAAGTTTTATTAGTTCCAGAGTATTATGAAAAAGACGTATTGATTGCTAAACAAGCAAAAGATTTAGGACTTACAGCTCAAATTATTGGGCCAGATGGTTGGGATGGCGTTTTAGACGTTGTTGATAAAGATTCACTGGATAGTTTAGAGGGTATTTATTTTGCAAATCATTATTCTTTAGATGATGAATCTGAAATTGTTCAGAATTTTGTTGAAAATTATACTGAAGCTTATGGTCAAAAACCATCTGCTTTTGCAGCATTAGCCTATGATACCGTTTATCTCTTGAAAGCAGCTTGGGAAGATGCAGGATCTACTGATTATGAAGCGACTATAGAAGCTTTAAAAGCTATTGATCAGGTCGGTGTTACGGGTGAATTAATTTTTGGTGAAAATAATAATCCAATCAAGGCTTCATCTATTATTATCATTGAAGATGGAAATTATAAATTCCATGAAAGCGTTATTGTTGATTAATATTTGATTTTATAATTAAATCAATTTAATATTTTCAAAAAAATGTAAAGGATTATTGATAATAATCCTTTATGTTTATATAAGATCTTTATTGTATTTAAATTACATAAGTCTGAATTTAGGATATAATCAATTTATTAGTAGCAGGTTATGCTTAACTTGCTACTAAAATTTTTATTTTGAGGGGCGATATTTTGAACTTTCTATTACAATTATTAAACGGTTTACAAATCGGTTCGATTTATGCTCTGGTCGCATTAGGTTATACTATGGTTTATGGTATTGCCTTATTGATTAATTTTGCTCATGGTGAAATCATAATGATCGGCGCATATACGGTGGCTTTTACTATTCAATTATTACTTGCTAATTCTAATTTGCCATATGTTCTTGCCGTTATACCAACAATCATTATTTGTACTTTAGTTGGCGTTTTAATTGAACGTTTAGCTTATAAACCATTGAGAAATAGTCCACGTATTTCCAATTTAATTACTGCGATTGGTGTTTCTCTCTTATTACAAAATCTAATGATGAAGATTTTTGGAGCTCAATCAAGATCAGTTTCCAAAATTTTCGATTATGCCCCTATTAAATTCTTTGGAGCAAACATTTCAATTTCAACAGTAGTCACCATCACAGTTACTATAGTTTTAACAATTTTATTGCAATTGTTTATGAAAAAAACAAAGTATGGGAAAGCGATGGTGGCGACGAGTGAGGATTATGGTGCAGCTACTTTGGTAGGCATTAATGTAGACAGTACTTTGACGATGACTTTTGCCATTGGTTCAGCATTAGCTGGTGTTGCCTCCTTACTTTATGTTTCATCTTATCCACAAGCCGCTCCTTTGATGGGTTCCATGCTTGGAATTAAAGCTTTTACTGCTGCTGTTGTTGGTGGTATTGGTTTAATACCTGGAGCTGTTCTTGGTGGTTTGATTTTGGGCATTGTTGAAGCTTTGACCAAAGCTTTTATTTCAAGTAAATTATCCGATGCTATCGTTTTCGGTTTATTAATTTTGGTCTTGTTGATTAAACCAGGTGGTTTATTAGGCGAAGACCGCAAAGAGAAAGTATAAGGTGATCATATGCCTCGAGAAAAAAGAATAATTTATTTAACTAACCTCGTTTTATTGATCATTTTATTTGCAATTCTAACTATTCTTGAAGCAGCAGGTATATTGACTGGCTATGCGATGACCATTTTACGCTTAGTAACAATTAATGTAATCTTAGCAACAAGTTTAAATATTACAGTTGGCAATTTAGGTCAAATTACATTAGGTCATGCTGGCTTTATGTCTATTGGCGCATATACAGCGGCATTGTTTGCAAAAAATGTTGGTTTAAGCGGAACTGGTGGGTATTTGGTCGGCTTATTATTAGCTGGTTTATGTGCTGGTATCTTTGGTATAGCAATAGGTGTTCCAGTCTTACGTTTACATGGTGATTATTTGGCAATTGTAACCTTAGCTTTTGGTGAAATTATTCGTGTTCTAATTGAATATTTTGATTTTACAGGCGGAGCACAAGGCCTTAATGGCATACCTAGAATGCAAAACTTTAGTGTTATGTTTGTAGTTGCGGTTGTTTCTGTGACTTTGATGTATTCTGTGATGACGAGCAGGCATGGTAGAGCAATTTTGTCAATTCGCGAAGATGAAATTGCAGCTCAAAGTTCAGGTATCAATGTCACATTTTATAAAACAATGGCTTTTACTTTATCTTCGTTTTTTGCTGGTGTTGCAGGTGCGATGCAAGCAGCTAATATTGGTACGATAGGTGCAGGGGACTTTGGTTATAATCGTTCTTTTGATATTTTAGTTATGGTTGTATTAGGTGGTATGGGTTCATTTACTGGAGCTATTTTATCAGCAACCGTTTTAACAATTTTGCCAGAAATGTTAAGAGGATTTTCTGATTATCGTATGATTGTCTACTCCTTATTATTGATTATCATTATGATTTTTAGACCTGAAGGCTTATTAGGTAGAAAAGAATTTCATATTTCTAAAATTATGCAAAGTCTCAAGAAAAAGTTTGGAAAAGATAAATTAGTAACTGCAGATCTTGGTCAAGATATTGATAAAGCAGAATTAAATGATAGAAATCAAATTAATACACCAGATGATTCTTCAAAAGGGAGAGGTGCATAATGAAAGAGCATGTATTGTCTTGCAAAAATGTAGGTATCAATTTTGGTGGTTTAAGAGCGGTTAATGATTTTAATTTAACAATTGATGAAGGTGAATTGATTGGTTTAATTGGTCCTAATGGGGCTGGAAAAACGACTGTATTTAATCTTATTACTGGAGTTTATACACCTACTGAAGGTACTATTAAATTATCAGGCGTACCCATTAATGGTGAAAGTCCACATTTAATTGTTCATAAAGGAATAGCTAGAACTTTTCAAAATATTCGCTTATTTGATCATCTAACTGTTTTAGAAAATTTAAAAGTCGCTCAAAATAAAGATATGAATTATTCCATTTTTAGTGGCATGTTTAGGGTTGGCCAATATTGGAAAGAAGAGAAAGAAACTACAGAAAAGGCACTTGAGATTTTAGATATATTTGATATGGCTCAATTTGCTAATCAATTAGCTAATTCCCTCCCTTATGGCGCTAGAAGAAAACTTGAAATAGCTCGAGCGATGGCTACGAATCCGAAATTATTATTATTAGATGAGCCAGCTGCTGGTATGAACCCAACAGAGACGGATGAACTTATGGATACGATTATGTTGATTCGTAATGAGTTTGGTATTACAACACTTTTAATCGAGCATGATATGCGTTTAGTGCTTGGTATTTGTGAGAGATTAACCGTATTAAATTATGGCGAAATTTTAGCTGAAGGTAATCCACATGAAATTGTTAATGACCCAAAAGTTATCGAAGCTTATCTAGGCAAAGGAGAATAAGATGCTATTAGAAGTAAAAAATCTAAATGTTTATTATGGTCATATTCATGCTATAAAAGATTTGTCGATTTCGGTAAAAGAAGGTGAAACCGTTTGCTTAATTGGTGCAAATGGTGCTGGTAAAACAACAATTCTACAAAGTATTTCTGGCTTGATCCCTAAGCATTCTGGTGAAGTCTTTTTTACAGATCAGGATATTACTCAGATGAAGGGACATAAAATAACTCAAGCTGGAATAGCTCAAGTACCTGAAGGTCGTCGTGTTTTTACCAATTTATCTGTCCTTGATAATTTGAATTTAGGCTCATATTCTATTCAAGATTCAGTTGAAAATAAACAAAAAGAAATTGAAAGAATTTATCAACGTTTTCCTATTTTGAAAGAGCGTTCTGGACAACGTGCTGGCACATTATCAGGTGGCGAACAACAGATGTTAGCAATTGGACGAGCTTTAATGAGTCGACCAAAGCTATTATTATTGGATGAACCTTCAATGGGATTGTCACCAATTTATGTGCAAAAGATTTTTGATGTTATTAAAAATTTGCATGATGATGGTGTTACTATTTTGTTAGTAGAACAAAATGCAAATATTGCTTTAAATGTTGCAGATCGTGCCTACGTTTTAGAAACAGGAAAAATTGTTAAAGAGGGAACTGCAAAGCAATTATTGAATGATCCAGATGTTAAGGTAGCTTATTTAGGGGCTTAATCTTTTTTTAAAATTTAATTATCTTTTAATATTTGAGCGGCGATTTCTTCTAAATAATTTAGAGATGATTGTCGCTCATTTTTTAATTCATCATTGAGAATGGCATCTAATAGCAATTGTAATGCTTTACCAATTTGAGAAGCTTTTAAACCGAATTGCATGGCGTCATAACCATTAACCTTTAAATCTTTGATATGAAGAGGAGTTTTCTCATTGATAATTTCATTTGCTAAATTTTCGATTTGATTAATGATAATTAATCGCTCGGGGATAATTTCTTTTGCTTTTCCTAAAGTATCAGCTTTTTGTAAAAGTAAAATCTTGAAGAAATTTTCTTTACCAAATTTTGATAAACGTTTTTTTATTAAATTCTTTTCAGGAAGAATAGGAATATCATGGTATTTTACTAATAGATAAACTTGATCTATCATTTTGCTGTCAAATTTTAATTCGAGTAAACTCTTTTTGGCTATTTCTGCAGAAAATCTAGCATGTCCATAAAAATGACCGTTTTCTGATTGATCCTTGCTGAAGGTTAATGGTTTAGCAATATCATGATAAAAAGCTGCTAAGCGTAAGTCGAGTTCATTTGGCACATTATCTAGAACTTCAATACTATGACGATAAACATCATAAATATGATATGCATTATGTTGATCAAAATCAAAAGTGTTGATGATATCTGGAATGAAGACAGCAAAGATATCTTTATATTTAAGTAAAATTTCTTTGGCATAATTTGCAGTAATAATACTTGTGAATTCTTGCCGAATTCTTTCTTTAGAGATTCGATTGAGCAAAATTTTATTAGCATACATTGCCTTAGCTGTTTTTCCTTCAATGGAAAAACCAAGTCTAGAAGCAAAACGCAAAGCTCTTAAAATACGTAATGGATCTTCTTGGAATCTTTGATCTGCTTCACCAACTGCTCTTATTATTTTAGATTTTAAGTCTTTTTGTGAACCGAAAAAATCAAGCAAGCCTTTTTCTGGATGATAAGCTAAGGCATTGATTGTAAAGTCGCGCCGCGCTAAATCTTCATGAATGCTTTCCGTAAAAGTAATCTGACTGGGACGGCGATAATCTTGATAATCTGATTCAATTCGATAAGTAGTAATTTCCATCTTTTGGCCTGGCATAATGACCGTCACGGTACCATAACGAACACCAGTTGGGATAACAGTAAAATTTTTAAAAACATTTAAAACTTGATCTGGTTTAGCATTACTAGCAATATCGAAATCTTTTGGCTTTTTTTGCAATAAAAAATCACGAATTGAACCACCTACTAAATACGCCTCAAAGTGATTCTGATTCAATATTTGAATGGCACTTTTGATTTGCTCAGGTATATTTTGATCAATAACTTTTTCTAAATTTTGCTTCATCTTGATATGAATTATTCTTTTATTTTTGTGATAGCTAATCATCAGGTTGAAAAGCAATTTTTTTAATAACATATGAGGCACAAATCAATCCACTTACGCTAGGCACAAAAGGCAGAGAAGCGATTAAATTAGCATCTTTGAAAATTGGTTTTTCATCAGAAAAAACGACATCTTGTTTTTCGATACCCATCTTTCTTAATTCACTGCGCATTTTTTTGGCGAGTGGATCATTATAGGTTTGATAAATATCCACAATCTTAAAAGCAGTTGGATCCATCTTATTACCAGCCCCTAAGGCAGAGATAATAGGAATATTGTTTTGATTAGCTTTGACAATTAAATCAATCTTTGCTTTGACATCATCAATGGCATCAATGATGAAATCAAGATCTTTAGGTAAAAAATCGAATCCTATCTCATTACTATAAAAGATTTGATGCTCATGGCAAATAACAGAAGGATTAATATCCTTGATACGATTCGCAATAATTTTTACTTTTGCTTGTCCAATAGTACTTTCTAAAGCACATAATTGACGATTTAAATTACTGGCATCGACAATATCTTTGTCAATTAATTCAAATTGACCGATACCTGATCGAGCAAGTGCCTCTGCTGCATAAGAGCCGACTCCACCCAGTCCGAAAATAGCTACTTTTGCATGAATCAAATTATTAATACCTTCTGTTCCTAATAAAGGTAATGAACGTGCAAATATCGGTTTTGATATTATTTCTTCCATCATATTTTTACAATTCTAAGCTTTATTTTTCAATCTAGAATAAATATTTTTTATTTTTGATCAATAAAATAGGATTCTAAAGCTTCGGGTGAATCTTCAGGAATAGGTTTAAATTTTCCGATAGGTAAAGGTTCTAAAAAGCCCCAATCTGCATAACGAATACGGTCGGTTTTGGCTGTATTGACGGCTTCAATCAAACTCGTAGTTTGACTTTCTAATGTATCAATATAATGGACAATACCTGCCGCAACAGAGGTAGGCCTATCACCAAAATCTCCATGATGGCCTGAAATAACACTTTGTACTTGACGATAAAAAGTTTCATCATATAAATCAATGATTTTCTCTTTGTATTTGGCTAAAAATTCAATACCACGCACGCGATGATTGGCATACCAAAATTCTGATGGCGCTAAGTCTTGATATTCAAAAACTTTACCAATATCGTGAACAGTGATTGAAAAAGCTAATAAATCAGAGCATTCTCTTAATTCACGATTATTATCTAAAAGAGAGGCTAAAATATTAAGCATTTTTGTAGTGTGATTAACCAAGCCTCCAATTTTATTATCATGATAAAAGACAGCTGCACCTTCTACTGTAAAGCGATTCTCTAATTCAGGATCAGTAATAACTTCTTGTACAATACCCCAACAGGTATCAGAAACACCCTTTGAACTTAAACGCTTAACGGTTTCGCGCCATTGATTATTAATATAATCACGTGGTATCGAAGGTAAAAAATCATGCTTTGAAATATTTTTATCATGACTTGGCTCAATTTTTTTTACAGTAAAATAAAAGCCATTAAAATCAGCACCTATTACTTCAACATCATAGATACCAGTACCATTTGCACGAACAATAGAAAAAATATCTTCTTCCCATATTTTAAATTCATAACTATCATCAGGGGATAAGAATTGTCCAACCATATAATCATTTTTCTTCCCTGAGCGAACCAAAGGAGGAGTATTGATCAAGACAGAACCTTGTGAAACTTTACCATTAACAGCAGCTTCTTTTAAATTTAATATTGCCATAAAACACCTCATAAATTATTAGCGAATATTTCATCGTTTAATTAAATTAATTCAATTATTTCGTTAAATTTCTCTTTATATCAAAATTTTTATTTCTAAATAAATTATCATATACTATTTAACGATTAATGAAACAATCTTTGTCTTTTAGTTTACAATTAAAATGAATGTGAAACAAACCAATGATGGAGAATATGATGCAGAATTTAAAAGTGGCCATTGTCGGCTGTGGAAAAGTAGCTGGAAAACATATAAAAGCAATTAATTATTTTAATAAAGAACGTAAAAACACTCAATTTACTTTGGAGTTGATAGCTTTAATTGATCCAGTAGAAGCAGCAAAAGAAAAAATAGCTAATCTTTATAAAGGTAAAAATAAGATTGCTTATTATGTAGATTTAAATAAATTTTTCCTTAAAGAGAATGTAGATATATTAGCAATTACTACACCATCAGGCTTGCATTATGAACAAGCTAAAATAGCTTTAAATAATCATTGTCATATTCTAATTGAAAAACCGATTACTTTAGAAGAAAATCAGGCTAAAGAATTATTAGATCTTGCAGAGAAGAGTCAGCTTAAAATTGCAGTAGGACACATTTATCGCTATTTCCCTTTAATTAAAAATTTATATCAAGATCTAAAATCTGGTAAATTTGGCAAACCATTATTTGGTAATGTTCAAGTTCGTTGGGGACATGATCAAGCTTATTATGATCAAGCAGCTTGGCGCGGTACCAGGAAATTTGACGGTGGTGCGATTATGAATCAAAGTATTCATGCTTTAGATTTAATGCATGCTCTTTTAGGTGAACCTTATTTGGTTTCGACAAAAGGTGCTGTGACTAAACAAATTCACCAAATGGAATCTGAAGATCTGGGCTACGGTATTTTTGAATTTGAAAATAACATTTGGCTTGTTTTAGAAGGAACAACGAATACAGATCCTAAAAGACCTGAAGCCTCTTTTTTTGTTCGCTATACACAAGGTGAAATTAGAGCTTCATTGCTTGCAGGTAAAATAAAATTTTCAATTCTCAATGCTGATGGCCAAGAATTAAGAAATTCTTATTTAATGACAGAAATTAAAAATCGTATTTCTGATAAAGGTTTTTCTTTTTTAGGTCAAATAGGAAATCCACATACTGGTATTTATTTAGATTTGGCCAATGCTATCGTAGAGAACTCGCCCATTTTTGCTGATGGAGAGAGTGGCTTGCATGCTTTACAAATGGTACTGGCTTTATACCAAGACGCAGGTGTTTGAAAATAGTTTTTGCTTATAAATAAATTAGAATAAAACTTTCTGTGATTTTTCTTTTATTATCTTTTTGACGCATGAAAAAATACAAATTAACAATTCTGAAACAAATCTCAAACAATCGGCAAATACATTAACAGTTGCTTTTATAGATGAGAATGAAACACAGTAGTCTGAAACTTCTTTAACTTAAATACTTTCTTTTGTCTAGATAAGCTTCAAACAAGCTCAACAAATTTGAATAACTTCGAAAAATCTCTTGTTGGTATGGTAGCCATTGGTCATTACTGGTTACCCTCTAGTTTTGACTTGTACATTTATGTGATATTTGCGAAAAAATTTGTAGAAACGATGATTGACAAGTTAAATTAG
>DIRM01000035.1 GCA_002427545.1 Mageeibacillus sp. UBA5436
GAAAATGGGTGTTGCCGGTTATTTATTCCTCCTTAGCTCAGTGGTAGAGCATTCGGCTGTTAACCGAAGGGTCGCTGGTTCGAGCCCAGCAGGGGGAGCCAGTTAGAGAGTTCTTGTTCGAAGGGCTCTCTTTTTTTATTTCGCTCTTTTGATTTTTAATAAATTATTTCTGTTCTTATTTTCAAAATTATCAGTTTTATATCTTTGAAATAAAATAAAATATTCAGTTGTTGTATAATTATGTTTACATATATTATTAATTTAATAATTATTTTTAAATAATCATTGTATATGTCATAATTAAATATTGTGGATATCATATTCTTTTAAATTATCAAATATAGAAAGTTGAGGTGTTTGTTATGGATTCTAATATGGAATCGGATAGTTCCTATCATTGTATTAACTTTAAATTTAGAGCCATAACTTTATTTTTGATGTGGCTCTTAGTATAGAGGAGCTCTTTATGAAAGAAAAAATACTTAAACTTATCGATGAAAATAAATATATTCAAGCAAGAAATGAAATAGTGAAAATGAATGCAGTTGATGCTGCAGGATTATTTGATGAAATTGATCAAAGAAAACTGTTAATAATTTTTAGAATTCTTCCTAAAGACATAGCAGCTGATGTTTTCACCCATATGGATAGCGATCTTCAAAAATACGTTATAGATTCCATTACTGACGAGGAAACTGTTGATGTTTTGGAGAATCTTTTTTTGGATGATACCATTGATTTCTTAGAAGAAATGCCATCTAATGTTGTGAAAAGGATTTTGAGAAATACCAATGAAAAAATGCGAACCGTTATTAATCAATTTTTAAATTATCCGCCAGAGTCTGCTGGCAGTTTAATGACAATTGAATATGCAGATTTAAAAAAAGAATTAGCTGTAAAGCAAGCATTACAATATATTAAAGAAATTGGAGTAGATAAAGCAACGATTGATACTTGTTATGTTATCAATTATGATCGGGTTCTTGAAGGTGTCGTATCACTTAGGAGACTGATTCTGAGTGATGAATCAACGGTAATTAAGGACATTATGGAAACAGATGTCCTTTCTGTAAATACGCATGATGACCAAGAATATGTTGCAGGTTTTTTCAAAAAGTATGATTTAAATGTAATGCCTGTTTTAGATAATGAAAATAGACTTGTCGGTATCATTACAGTTGATGATATTATTGACGTTATTGATCAAGAGGCAACAGAAGATCTTCATAAGATGGCAGCAATACAGCCCTCGCAAGATGCTTATTTAAAAACTAGCAATTGGTCTTTAGCAAAACATAGAATCCCTTGGCTTCTAATTTTAATGATATCTGCGACTTTTACTGGTGGTATCATTCAAAGATATGAAAATGCTTTGCAATCTGTCGTGTTATTAGCTTCCTTTATTCCTATGCTCATGGATACAGGCGGTAATGCTGGTTCACAATCATCGACTCTAATTATTAGAGGTTTAGCTTTAAATGATATAAAACCTAAAGATATTTTGAAAATTTTATGGAAAGAATTATGTATCGGATCAATTGTTGGTATAGTTTTGGCATTTGTTAATTTTTTAAGAATATATTATGTTTCGAAAGCAGGACTATTAGTTTCTTTTACGGTATCACTTACTTTATTTATTACTGTGGTTTTGTCAAAAGTTGTAGGTGGTGTCTTACCAATCATTGCTAAACAATTTAAAATGGATCCCGCAATTATGGCAGGTCCTTTAATTACGACAATTGTTGATGCTGTAACTTTATTAATTTATTTTAAAACTGCGACACATTTATTGAATATTTAATAGATTTTTGTGGATTAATTTATTTTAAGTTAATGGTTTAAATTATTATTATTTTATCTTTTGAAAACTTTTTACATTTATATTCAAAAATAAAGAATTAAAAGCTAAAATAATAAAAAATAATAAAATAACAGAGTATTGAAATGATCAAAGATAGAAAAATTAATAAAATATGGGCTGTGTACTTTAGTCCAACAAAATCAACGAAAAAAATTACTGAATATGTGGCAAAACAATTAGCCGATATATTTCAGCTTGATCTTTGTTATTTTGATTTTACTTTACCAGAAGCCAGAAAATCAAATATAAGATTTTCTTCAAATGATCTTGTTGTTTTTGGAATGCCTGTTTATGCAGGTAGAATTCCCAATAAGATGGTTGATTATGTGAAATCTATAAAAGGCGAAAAAACATCTATCGTAACATTAGTCACGTATGGTAATCGATCTTTTCAAGATAGTCTTATCGAATTAAAAAGTATTTTTGAAACAAATAATTTTGATTTAATTGCAGCCGCCGCATTTGTAGCAGAACATGCTATGACTGATGTATTAGCTAAAGCAAGACCATTAAATTATGATTACGAGGTAGCCAAACAATTTGCGCTAGATATTTTTGCTAAAATCAATTCGAATCAAGAGAAAGTATCAGAATTGAACATTCCAGGTAATGATTTTGTAGGCCCATATTATGTGCCATTAGGTTTAAATGGTGAGCCTGTTAATTTTCTTAAAGCAAAACCATTGACTAATGATTCTTGTATCAACTGTCATCAATGCATTAGGCATTGTCCTATGGGTTCAATTGCCGAAGACGATCCTAAATTAATAGATGGGATTTGTATTAAATGCCAATCTTGTATTCATATTTGTCCTGTTCACGCTAAATATTTTGATGATCAAAATTTATTGTCTCATATAGCTTATCTAGAGGAAAACTTTTCCCAAAAAGAATATAAGGCGGAAATCTTTCTTTAATTAAAAAATAGAATATTATAAATTTTGCGTTTTATATTTAAATAGGTATAGTAAAAAGAATGAATAAAAACAGATAAAACATTATAATTACAAATAAATATTTCTATTATAATGTTTTTCTAATATAATATAGTTTATTTTAAAAAATAAACTATTAACTACATAATATAAATGTAGCAGGAGGTTATATGGGAACACAAAAATTATCACAATATCAAGAAACTCTCGAATTAATTAAGAATTATTCTGAAAAATTAGGATATGAGGAGTCAGACTATATCACTTTACTTTCACCAGAAAGAGAATTAATTGTTTCATTACCAGTTACGATGGATGATGGTTCAATAAAAGTGTTTCAAGGTTATCGAATTCAAGATAATAGTGCTCTTGGACCTTATAAAGGTGGTGTACGCTATCATCCCAATGTTGATATAGAAGAAGTTCGAGCTCTTGCCATGTTAATGAGTTTGAAATGTTCATTAGCGAATATTCCATATGGTGGTGCTAAAGGCGGAATTACAGTTAATCCTAGAGAATTATCTAAAGGCGAATTAGAGCGTTTAACCAGAAAATATGCAGAAAAAATTTACCCTGTAATTGGTGTTGATATTGACATTCCAGCACCGGATGTAAACACAAATCCAGAAATAATGGGTTGGTTTAGTGATGAATATGCAAAAATAACTGGTTATAAAGTACCAGGAATTGTAACAGGAAAACCGATTGATTTAGGAGGCTCTTTGGGCAGAAATGAAGCGACTGGTAGAGGCGTTTCAACGATTACTAATTTACTGAGCCAACAACAAGATTTAATCCCAGAAAATACTAAGGTTATTATTCAAGGAACAGGTAATGTTGGTTTAATAACAGCTAAATTATTAGCTGAAATGGGATATAAAATTGTTGGTATATCAAATATTGCAGGTGCTGTCCATAATCCAAATGGTCTAGATGTTTCTATTTTAGATCTTGGTAATGGCGATCAAAAGAATTATGATTTATTATTAAATCAAGATGCTTCAGAAGTTTATCCTATTGATGATTTCTTATTTATGGATTGTGATATTTTAATTCCAGCTGCTTTAGAAAATCAAATACATGAATCTAATGCTGATAAAGTTAAGGCGAAATTTGTAGTTGAAGCAGCAAATGCTCCTATTACAGCAGGCGGAGAAGATATTCTTTTTCAAAGAGGTATTACCGTATTACCTGATATTTTAGTTAATTCGGGTGGCGTCATTTGTTCTTATTTCGAATGGGTTCAAAATTTACAGCATTATAGTTGGACCGAAGAAGAGGTCAATAAGAAATTAGTTGCACAAATGACATCTTCATTCGAAGCAGTAGATAATATGCAAAAAGAGCAAAAAGGTACTTATAGAGAAGCTGCTATGAGTATTGCTATGAAACGTATCATTGAATCTAATAAGGCTAAAGGTAAATACTAAATAAGAGTTTAACTAATTCATATTCTAGTTTAATAATTGATTAAAGGCTTGTTGTTCTCATAAGAAAATGACAAGCCTTTTTAGTATCAAACGAGTATTGAAAAATAAAAAAAGCCTTGATGTACAAGACTCTTGGCGTTTATGGTGGAGACGAAGAGGATTGAACTCTCGACCTTACGGATGCGAACCGCACGCTCTCCCAGCTGAGCTACGTCCCCAGATATAAATTAAGTCTAAATATAATTAATAGCTTAAAAATAACAAAAATAGATTATCACATAATTAATTAAATTGATAGTTTTTCAAAAGCTTTTTCTTCCCCAATTTTATAGCGGGATTCTTTTTTGTTAAAAAGGATTAAAGCAATAACTAAGGCTATAATAGCAGGAATCACCCAAGCTAAACCTAAATCAACCAAAAGAATATTAGACTTTGACCAGTTTAAAAATGTTTTAATAAAACTGATGTTTTGAATAGATTGAGGTGAATATGTTAGTAAATCATTAATTGAAAAAATCGCTGTCACCCCTAATGTTATTTTAAAGACTAAATCACTCATTGGAACAAAAGCACGTAAAATCCATAAAAATGTTAAAACAATGGTTAAAGGATAAAGAAACATTAAGAAAGGTAAAGATAATGAGATAATTTTATTTAATCCTAAAATTGAGATTAAGAATGAAACAATAACAAATAAGACTTGCCAAAATCGATAAGATGTTTTGGGGAATATATCTTTAAAGGCTTGACTAATGGACACAATTAAACCAATAGCTGTTTTTAAACAGGCAATAATGACAATAGCGGCTAAGAGAATTTGACCAAATGAGCCAAAATAATATTTACTAACTAAAGATAATATTAAGCCACCATTATTATTGTCAGATGCTAGATCCGTTGGAAGAATAGCCTGTGAAGTCGCTCCTAAAAAAGCCAAAGCCATATAAATAAATGCCATAGCAATAATAGTAAATAAGCCAGCTTTTGCACTTGATTTTGCAATTTCCTTACGATCTTTAATACCAGTAGCTTGTATATTTGAAATAATGGTAGATGCAAATACCACTCCAGCAGTGAGATCCATTGTTTGAAAACCATCTAATAAGCCTTTGCTAAAAGTGTTATTTTGATAATTAATAGCAATATTTGACGAAGCAGGATTTTGTATTGGATTTATAAAAGTTCGAATGATTATTGCTAAAATTAATAATAGAAATAATGGAGTTAGAAAACGTCCAATAATATCAATTATTTTTTGCGGTTTATAAGAAAAAATAAAAACTAAAATGAAAAAAACAAATGAAAAAATAAATAAATAAAGATTTATATTATGATTATTCAAAAAGAAAGGATTAAGCCCAACTTCAAAAGAAGCTGTTGCTGTTCTTGGAATAGCAAATAAGGGTCCAATCATTAACATAACAAGTAGAGCATAAATGAAACTGATTTTTTTACCCATGGGTTTGGCAAAATATTGTAATTTATTTTCCCCTGATAAAGCACTAGCAATGACGGCTATAACAGGTAAACCAACAGCAGTTATAACAAAGGCGATAGCAGCAATAAACCAATTGGCACCGCTTTGTTCTCCCATATTTACCGGAAATATAATATTACCTGCACCAAAAAATAGCCCAAATAGTAAACTACCAAAAACTAGACTCTGACGAAAATTTAATGTTGTAACTTTATTGTCCACATTCACATCTCCAAACACTTTTAGAATAAAATAAATATAATTATATCATTATTGAAAAATGTTAGTTGAAGTAAAAATAATCCAATTGGCGAATCATCATGATTCATATGTTTAAAATTTTAAATTTCAAATATTTTTAATAGAATGAAGGTAACAAATAAAACTTAAATTTATTTTAAATACAAAATATTCTGTATAATTAAATCAGATTAATAAGAATAGGATTAAAAAGGATGAAAAATAATTTACATAGTTTTTTAGATCAATATAAGAATAAAAAAATTGCTGTCATAGGTCTTGGTATTAGCAATGAACCTTTACTTGATATTTTAATTAAACATAATTTAGATATTACAGCTTTTGACAATATGGCAGAAGATTCAGATAGAGCAAAAGAACTAAAGAGAAAGTTTAATGTAAACTGGGCTTTTGGAAAATCTTATTTAGAAAAATTAAAGGGTTTTGATCTTATTTTTAGGACGCCTATTATTATGCCTCATAATCCATACTTATTAAAAGAGAAGGCAAGAGGCGCGCTAATCACATCAGAGATGGAATTGTTTATGAATTTTTGTCCTGCGAAAATCTTTGCGGTTACAGGAAGTGATGGAAAATCAACGACGACTTCTCTCATTGCTGCAATGTTAAAAACACAAGGGTATAAAGTTTTTTTAGGCGGCAATATTGGAAATCCTCTATTGGATCATTTAGACCAAATTACAGAAAAGGATATGGTAGTTCTTGAATTATCAAGCTTTCAATTAATTGATATGACCGTCAGCCCTGATATTGCCATTTTGACGAATCTTACACCTAATCATTTAAATGTTCATCAAGATTTTAGTGAATATGAAGAAGCGAAAAAACAGATCTATCGACATCAAAACTTTGAAAATCAAATTATTATTAATGGGTTTTGTGAAGAGATTGCCAAGGATTTTTCTTCCATGAAAGGACAAATCACTTGGTTTAATCAACGTTATGGTTCAACAAGTCATTGCGTCTTTTTACAAAAATTTGATGAAATGGGTTATGAAGATAGAAATTCAATTGAATTTATTAAAATTTGTTCTATTGATGATTTACATATTCTTGGAAGTTTTAATCGGCAAAATGCTTTAGCTGCGATGGCTGCAGTCATAAATTTTGTTGAGCCTGAAAATATGAAAAAAACTTTACAAGAGTTTAAAGGATTAGAGCATCGTTTAGAATTTATCCGTGAAATTGATCAAGTTAAATTTTATGAAAGTTCTATTGATAGTTCACCTGAAAGAAGTAAAAATTCAATTACTGCTTTTATTGAACAACAGAAACCTCTTGTTTTAATTATGGGCGGCAAAGATAAAAATTTAGATTATCGCGGTTTAGGAAAAATTGTAGCTACAGCTACAGATAGATTAATTTTATGTGGAGAAAATGCGCCTTTAATTGAAGATAGTGTCAAAAATGAATCCCATTTAATTGGAAAAAGTAAGAAAGATATTCAAATTCAGTATGTCGAGAATTATGAACAAGCTGTTCAATTAGCGTGTAAAATTGCCAGACCAGGGGATTCTGTATTATTATCTCCAGCAGGAACTTCTTTCGATCATTTTAATAATTTCATGGAAAGAGGCAATTATTTCAAAGAAATTGTTACTCAATTAGCTTAAATTTTAAAAAGTTTGTTTTTATGCCATAATTTATATGTATTATCATATAATGTGTAAATATTAATTGATATTATTTTGACTATAATATATGAAAAGAAAAAAACATGTTACAAAAATCAGATAAAAAATTTATTACACGAATTTTAATCTTCATTGTTTTAGGGATTATTATTGCTCTTAAAATTGATTCAATTGCGAAGTTTGTTTCAAATTTTTTAAGCTTATTGGCACCTTTATTTGTGGCTATTGCAATCGCTTTAGTATTAAACCGTCCAAATGAATTTTTTAAAAGGCAATTTAGAAAAATACCATATTTTAATAATCAAAAGGCAAAAATACCTTCAATAATCATTTCTTATATTTTATTTTTGGGTGTTATTGTAGGATTATTTTTAATTATGATTCCACAAGTTATGGATAGTTTTACTGAATTCGTTGCTCAATTTGATAATTATAAGAGTAGTTTTAATTCTACAATTAATGCTGTTTCAGATTGGGTAAAACAATTTAATGTTGATCCTGAAATTGTATCTAATTTAGGTGATAAAGGTCTTGAAATTATTGGAAAGGCTATTAATTCTTTACCTAATATTTTAAGTAGTTTTTTATCTAAAACAGTTTCTATTTTTAGTTCTTTCTTTCTCGGTTTGATTATTTCAATTTATATTCTTTCTGATAAAAAACGATTAAAAAGGCAATTTATGAGTGTCATTTCAGCTATTACACCAGAAAAAATTTATGCTAAATTAAACCATATTCTCAATGTTATTCAGATCACGTTTGCTAATTATTTATATATACAATTAACTGAAGGTTTAATTTTAGGTTTCCTATACTTTATTATGATGAGTGTTTTTGGTTTTCCTTATGCCTTGATTATAAGCGTTTTTAATGGATTATCTGTTTTAATTCCAATTGTTGGTGCATGGCTAGGAGGTATAGGTGGAGGTGTTATTGTTTTATTTACAAAACCTCAATCATTAATCATTTATCTTGTTTTAGTTGTTGTCGTTCAAGTATTAGAAAATAATTTAATTTATCCACATCGGGTAAAAGATGCAGTTGGTTTACCAGCAATGTGGGTTTTAGTTTCTGTTGCAATGGGTGGTGGATTATTTGGGTTTTTGGGAGCCCTTTTAGCAGTTCCAACAGGATCTATAATTTATCAATTGATTTCAGAAGGTGTTGATAGAAAAACTTATAAAAAGAGATTATTAGATAACGAAAAACTGCAGGAAGGACATTTTGATAATCTTAAAAACGATGTTGAAAATTCACAATCTAATAGTTCTATAAAAGATGAAAAACTAATAAACTCGACAAAAAGTGATTCGAAATAATGTTGGTTTAATAATACGATGATAGATTAATAATTTCTAAAATGAAGGATAAAGGAGTTTATAAAATATGTTTAAAAAGAATAATAAAATACTAGCTATATTTTTGGCTGTTTTCTTATGTTTATTTATGATGCCATTTGGTATCAACGCAAAGGCTTCAACTGATCAAGATTATTTTACTTATGGAGCTGGCTTAAGTGAAGCACAATTATCTGAAACGGAACGTTTGATTGGTCTTCCACAAGATCAAGATATAAAACGTCTGGTTGTCACATCCGAAGATTTCCTCAAATATACAGGGATGAACATTCAAGATTCATCTTTGTTTTCATCGGCATATATTAGTAGACAATCAGCAGGCTCAGGCGTTCATGTTTATATCAATACACCGGATAATATTACCCAAATTAAAGATCATCAATACATGAATGCTGCTTTAACAGCAGGAATTTCAGATGTGAATATTGTAGTTGGAGCACCTATTCAAGTTACAGGTGAAACTGCTTTAGTTGGTGTTTATAAGGCATTAGAGGATGCTGGTTATACTTTAAATAAAGATGCAACCAAAACAGCAACTGATGAATTAATTGTGGTAAATGAAATTAATCAAAACAATTCTAATAATGCAAATTTTGATTCGGAAGATTTTAGTAAGGCTATCGCTGAAATAAAACAACAAATTTCTGAAATTGCAGATAAAGACTCAATTACAATCGAGCAAATTACGATAATAATTAATAATGTTTTAAATGAATTTAATATTACTATTTCCGATTCAGATAAAGATGCGTTAAGTCAATGGTTGTTAGATTTTTCAAAATTAGATATTGATTGGAATTCAATTGGTAGTCAATTATCGAGCTTAGGCAAAGTAATTTCTGAAAAAGCAGATGATATTTATCAATGGGGAAATGAAAGTGGTTTCTTTGCTAAATTATGGGAAGCGATTAAAGCTTTCTTTGATAAAATTTTCGGCTAATTTTACTGTTTAATAGTATTAAACAGTAAAAGATATTCAAAGAAATAATTCATTTGACCATTCTGTTTTCTTTACAAGAAAAATAATTTCTAGTATTATAGATATCGTTGCCCTTTCTATGTTTTAGGATCGTCCGACCATGACATAGATACGGGAGAAGGAGGATATAAATGGACAAAGCAAAAAAACAAAGCTTAATCGAAGAATTTAGAATTAATGAAAATGATACTGGTTCGCCAGAAGTTCAAATCGCAATTCTAACAGAACGTATCAATCATTTAACTGAACATTTAAAAGTTCATAAAGGTGATCATCATTCACGTCGTGGTATGTTGATGTTAGTTGGTAAAAGAAGAGGATTGCTCAATTATTTAGAGAAAAATGATATTGAGCGATACAGAGCAATCATTTCCAAATTAGGATTAAGAAGATAAAAAACTAGGCGGGTTTAACTCCCGCCTTTGTTTAGTCTGAGGAGTTTAATTGTGGGAGGTAGATTGAAAAGCTGTCTTGTTACAGATTTTGAACCTACAAACTACGAATAAACTCCCAATTTTTAGGAGGTTAAATGTCTAAGAAAGTATTTGAAACGACCTATTGCGGTCAAAAATTATCAGTAGAAACAGGACAAATTGCAGAATTTGCGAACGGTTCAATTTTGATTCGTCATGGTGATACTGTCGTTTTGTCGACATGCACATCTGCAAAGCCACGAGAAGGAATTGATTTCTTTCCATTGAGTGTAGATTATGAAGAAAAAATGTATAGTGCAGGTAAAATTCCAGGCGGATTTATACGCCGTGAAGGAAGACCCAGCAATCATGCGATTATTGCTTCTCGAATGATTGATCGTCCTATGCGTCCATTGTTTCCTGATGATTTAAGAAATGAAGTAACCTTAAATAATTTAGTTTTAAGTGTCGACAGAGATTGTGCGCCTGAGATTACAGCAATGTTAGGTTCTGCTATGGCCGTTGCTATATCAGATGTTCCTTTTAATGGACCTATTGCTGGAGTACAAGTCGCTTTAGTAGATGGCGAAATTATTCTAAACCCCAATTTAGCTCAAAGAGAAGCTAGTGATTTAGATTTAACTGTAGCTGGAACAAAAGAAAATGTTTGCATGATTGAAGCAGGAGCTAATGAAGTTCCAGATGAATTAATGCTTGAAGCCATCATAACAGCCCATCAAGAAATTATTAAATTTTGTGAGTTTATTGATCAAGTAGTAGCTGAGGTTGGAAAAGAAAAATACGAATATACTTCTTTTGCTATTCCTGAGGATTTACAAAATCGTGTTAATGAACTTGCATATGATAAGGTTAGAGAAAAGATTTTAAATCCAGATAAAGCAGAGCGTGATGCTAATTTAGCTGAGATTCGTGATGAGATTAAAGTTGTCATCGAAGAAGAAAATGAAGAATGGCTACCACAATTTTCCGAAGCTTTTACCAATCTAGAAAAAAGCGTTTTGCGTGAATATTTATATATTGAACACAAACGTGTTGATGGCCGAGGTATCAATGAAATTCGTCCATTATCTGCTGAAGTAGGTTTATTACCACGTGTACATGGTTCTGCTTTATTTCAAAGAGGCCAAACTCAAGTGTTGAATATTACAACTTTAGCTGGTTTGTCTGCTGCTCAAAAATTAGATGGTATCAATGAACCTGACGAAAAACGTTATATGCATCATTATAATTTCCCTCCATATAGTGTTGGGGAAGCAAGACCTAATCGCTCACCAGGTAGAAGAGAAATTGGTCATGGCGACTTAGCAGAACGTTCCTTAATACCTGTTTTACCATCAGTTGAAGAATTCCCATATGCCATTCGTACCGTATCTGAAATTACAATGTCTAATGGCTCTACTTCACAAGGTTCTGTTTGTGCATCAACTTTATCTTTAATGGATGCTGGTGTGCCAATTAAAAGACCTGTTGCAGGTATTTCTTGTGGTTTAATGACAGATGAAGAAAAAGGCCTTGATGATTATCTTGTATTTATGGATATTCAAGGTGTTGAAGACTTTCATGGTGATATGGACTTTAAAGTTGCCGGTACAACAGAAGGTATCACTTCTATACAAGTTGATATTAAAGTAAATGGTTTGTCTTATGATATCATTCGTGATGCTTTTGCAATGACTAAAAAAGGTCGTTTACAAATCATTAATGACATTATTCTTCCTTGTATTGAAACTCCACGTGGTCATCTTTCTGAATATGCACCAATGATTGAAATTATAGATATTCCTGCAGATAAGATTGGTGAAGTTATCGGCTCAGGTGGCAAAGTTATCAAACAAATAACTGAGTTAACGGAATGTGAAATTAATATTGCAGAAGACAATGCGATTGGCCATGTTCATGTTGCTGCACCCAATAGAGAAGCTGCAGAAAAAGCAATAAAAATTATTAATACAATTGTCAAAGATCCTGAGATAGGTGTTCCTTATGAAGGTACAGTCACACGTCTTATGAATTTTGGCGCTTTTGTTGAAATTGCTCCTGGTAAGGAAGGTTTGGTTCACATTTCAAAAATGGCTTGGAAACATGTTGATAAAGTCGAAGATATGGTTTCAGCTGGTCAAAAGGTGACCGTTTATGTTGATGAAATTGATCAACAAGGTAGAATTAATTTATCAATGCGTGATCCTGAAGAAAAACCAGAAGGTTATGTTGAAAAACCTAGTCAGAATCGCTCCTTTGGTGGACGTGGTGGAAATGATCGAAATGATCGAAATCAAAGAAGAGGTGGCGACCGTAATAATCGCAGACCAAATCGATATCATTCACAAGATCGTGATTCAGATAGAGAAAATTATAATAATCGTAAATCCAATCATTCACATTCAAGAAATGATGATTCCAGTAAAAAAGATTTACCTGATGATGCTAATTTTCATGAATTTTAAACCTAACATCAAAATTTATAATTAAAAATTCTTATGTATTTAACAGCAAATCAAAAATGATTTGCTGTTTGTTTTTCTTTATGTGTTTTTTGTTTATAATAATGACATGGAAAATATCTTAACCTATATTACTTATCTTGCTCGTTATCCATTAGCCATAATTGTTATTTTAGTAGCAATTAGCTTAGCTTGGCGTTCTTTAAAAAGTCTCTTATTTAGATTTAAAGGACATAGTCAATCAGCACATGGATTCTTTTTGATGTCACAAGCATCTACTGGCGGAGATGTTGTAGAATCGTTTTCAATTTTCCCAACGACTATTCTGGGAAGAGGACGTTCTAATGATATTCGATTTAAAGACAAAAACATATTGAAAAGACATGCTGTCTTATATTTATATCAAGGGAAATGGTATATCAGGCCTGCGGTTGAACAGGCGGTTATTTATGTTAATGATCGTAAAGTTAATCAACCTAAAATCATTAGAAATGAAGATATTATTAAAATTGGAGACCGTCAGCTCGTATTTGTAGATGAAAGAGATTCAGCAGAATCAGCGGGTCAAGAATTTAGTGGCTCAATTGCAGATTGGCGTTTGGGGGGGATTCCAGATTTAGCTGTTAAAACAGGATTTTCCTGGTTTTTAACAAGTTTGTTTTTTATAATAGGAACGATAGCTATAATAATTTTGATGCCAAGCGAATTGCATTCTTTACGTCCTTTTTATTTAGCCATTTCTTTGACATTTTTCTTTTTATCTCAATTGGGTTATTTGTTTTTTCCAAAATTCTTTAATGGTTTTGATCGTGTTATTTATATATGTTTTATTTTTTTAAGTAATATAGGATTAATCATTCAAGCTAGATTTGCTTTTATTGATCGTATTCAACCTGATGATTGGACTTTAGATTATTTTCTGGAGTATATTCAAAAAGATTATTTGGTCCAATCTGGTGTGGCCATTGTTGGTCTCATTATTTTGCCGATAATTGTTTTAATTGTAGCAAAAACCAATTTCCTAGAAAAAATTTATCCTTTATGTTTAGTAGCGACTCCTCTTTTTTATCTCATAACCTTAATCATGGGTAGTGGAGCTTCAGAATGGGGTGCTAATCTTTGGATTAGGCTTCCTGGTGGTTTTTCTTTACAATTAACAGAATTTGCAAAAATTACATATTTTATTGTATTAGCCTATTTTTTTAAAATTAGACCTCCATTAAAAACTCAATTGCTTTTTGCTGGTTGGGCTGGTTTAAATTTTATTTTAATTATGCTTTTACCTGATCTAGGTTCGATGATGATTTTATTGCCGGTTACTTTAATTGTTTTTGTTGTGATGACATCGGAATATCTAAAAACAGCAGGTATTTTATTAAGCGGTTCATTAATCTTCTTTGTTGCCTATAAAACAATGGATTATGTCCAAAACCGCTTACATGGTTGGCTGACCTTATGGACGGAAACAAATGCTAATAATGAGCAAATCATATTTGGTCTGCAGGCCATTGCTAGAGGGGGATTATTAGGTCGAGGACTTGGTGTGGGTAATCCACGATCCATTCCTTTAGCTTCATCCGACATGGTTTTTTCAGTTATATCTGAAGAAATGGGTATTTTAACTGGCCTAGGGATTTTAATATTTTTTATTATTATTTGGTTGCGCGGCGCTAAATTTTCATCTAATGTTCGGGACGGATTTACGTCGGGATTAATTTTATCTATCGCAACTTATTTTTTTATTGAAGCAGCTGTTGTCATTGGAGGTACAACTGGTTTGATTCCATTAACGGGTGCTACTTTGCCAATGATTGCAAAAGGCGGAAGTTCAATGTTTGCAAAATGGATATTAGCAGGTATTTTGCTGGGTTTATGTTGCAGAGATGAGGAAGGAGCGTATCGTTAATGAAACAGTTTATGCGAAGTTTAAAAGTCATATTATCTGGTTTTTTGATGATATCTTTATTTCTCTTATTGGGAATTGTATATCAACAAAATAAAAGTCAAAAACTTTTATTAGAAGCAAGTAATGAGAATAAAGTAGCTTTGGCTTCACGCTATGCTGAAGCCGGTACCATTTATTCGCGTGAAATGACAAAATTAGCATATAGTGAAAATGAAGAACGACAATATGCAGATGATGCAGAAGTGGCTCGAGCTTTTATTCAAATAATAGGTGATTATACTCATAATATTGGAAACACCGTCGAGGCTGCATATCAAGATCGTTTAATCGGATCGGGCAGAACTTGGAGTCGCCAATTATTATTGGATTTTACTGGAAAGGGCATGTCAGGGGATGATATTGTTTTAACAATTTCTTCAGAATTAAATTTGGCTGCTCAAAATTACTTAGGTGATTCATCAGGTTCTATTGTAATTTTGAACTATAAGACTGGAGAAATACTTTGTGCAGTAAGTA
The DNA here is from genome assembly GCA_002427545.1 of Mageeibacillus sp. UBA5436. Taxonomy (GTDB): domain Bacteria; phylum Bacillota; class Clostridia; order Saccharofermentanales; family DTU023; genus UBA5436. The sequence continues at coordinate 15,233 of DIRM01000035.1, forward strand.
CTCCGAATATATACCCAGAAAATGTTATTACATGGGAAGATATTCCAGTTTCTTCATTATTTAACCGTAGCTTTAACGGACAATATTCTCCTGGCTCAACTTTTAAAATTATTACAGGTACTGCTTGGACGAAAAGTGATAATTATGATCCGAATTATATAATGACATGTAAAGGTGAAGAACCATTAATTGGGGCTGGTTCTGTATTTGAAAATCGTGATGAGGGAAGTCATGGGTTAGTTGATATGCAAACAGCTTATCAAGTTTCTTGTAATCATTTCTTTGCAGATGTTGCTTTACAAACGGGAAACAATCTTTTACAAAAAACTGCAGAAGAATATGGATTTAATCAAGAAACAAAACTTGGTAAATTATATGCTCAAACAGGCCAATATCAAGCAAAAGAAGATCAATATCTACTAACATGGCAAGCAATAGGACAACCAATCGATGAAAATGAATTGACGGTTTCGCCTTTACAATTAGCGATGATTTCTGGGTGCATTGCTAATGATGGAATTATGATGCAGCCATATTTAATTGATTATTTTATTGATCCATCGGGTAATAATTATGATCAGACCGAAGATGAAGTATTTAGTAAAATAAATAAAGATGCTGATCTGATAACAATAAAAAATGATTTAATTTCAACCGTAAATTATGGTATGGCAAGTAATGCAGCCATATCTGGTTATTCTGTTGGAGGTAAAACAGGTACAGCAGAATCTGTTAATGATACAGGTGAACTTCAATCCAATTCTCTATATACTGGTTTTATAGATAATCCTCAATATCCATATGCTATTGGTATAGTGATTGAAAATGGATATTTTGATACGCCTTATATTGCCGGTCAATTGTTAACAGAAGCCATACAAATGAATTGATAAAAATAAGAAAACATCATAATTTAATGAAATCAATAAAGAAGGAAAATATGAAGAATCAAAAAAACAAGAATAATGTTAGAAAACATCAAAAACAAATGGTGGAAGAGACTCAAAATGATCAAATGCAATTACAATACGGAACACAAGTTGCATTGATGTCAATTGGAGCGATTTTAGGAATTATTACAATAGTTTTTTTAGCTATACTGATCTTTTTTAAAGATTTGATTTTTTAAGTACTTAATTGATTACATTATTTATTTAATAAAAGGAGAATATTTTGTCTAAAGATTTTTTTAAGAAGAATAAACGAAAACATTTGATGTTGATAGATGGTAACAGTCTAATTAATCGCGCTTATTATGCCAGTGCAGGTAGAACAATGTTAACAGCACCTGATGGTACACCAAGTGGAGCAGTTTATACTTTCTTAAATATGCTGTTAAATTATCAAGAAAAAATACAACCAGACAATATTCTTGTAGCTTTTGATTTAGCAGAAAAAACTTTTCGTCATGATATGTATGATGAATATAAAGGGACAAGATCAGCAATGCCAGATGATCTAGCGATTCAAATGCCATTGTTAAAAGAAATGCTTGATGCTCTAAATATATCTCGAGCTGAAAAACAAGGATTTGAAGCGGATGATTTAATCGGAACTTATGCCAAAATAGGTGCGGAAAATGATTATGATGTTTATATTGTAACTGGCGATAAAGATAGTTTTCAATTAATTAGAGATCAAATCTTTGTGGTTTTACCCGTTACAAGATCAGGCAATACATCTGAAGATTTAATGGATAGAGAAACTTTTTTTAAAACGTATCATTTTCAACCTGAACAATTTGTTGACTATAAAGCGATAATGGGTGATAGCTCAGATAATATTCCAGGCGTTAAAGGTATTGGTAAAGTCGGTGCTGGTGATTTAATTGAAAATTTTTCTGACTTAAAAAATATTTATCAATTATTAGAAGAAAATCCCGATGAAATTCCTAAAAAATATCAAAAAAAATTATTAGATGCCAAAGAAACAGCTATCTTATCGCATAAACTAGCTCTAATCAATACGAATGTCGCAGTTGATCTAGATTTAGAAAAAACAAATAAAAAAGAACCTGATGAAAAAAATCTAATTGATTTCTTTGTTAAAATGGGTTTTCAAACCATGTTTGAACGATTTAATATTAAAGACAATCATTCATTCTTTAATAAAGATATTATGATGGATCAACATGAAGATATTTCAGAATTTTTACAATTAACCAATTTAGACGAAATTATTTGGCTTGTTTCAGATGCGGGCGAAAGTTTTATTTATAGCCCGAATTCTGGTTATTTATTTCTCGAACCGATTGAAATATCTGCAAATTGGCAAAAATTTTCAGATTTACCTAATCTATTTATAATATGGGATTATAAAAATTGGTTAAAAAATTTAGGCTTTGGTCCTTTAGCTACGCAGCCTTTTGATACACAAATGGCAGCTTATCTTCTTAATCAAGGTAAGGCGGAGGATTATTCTTCTGTTTTCCAAGATGTGTTTCATGAAAATTTTCCAATACTTAATAAAAAACACAATAAAGAAGAATTATTAGAATATTTTAAAAAAATGGCTTATTCCATGTCTCAATTACATTTGATTCAAAGACAAAAGATTCGTGATTGGCAAATTGAATTATTATATTATGGCATTGAAATGCCTTTAATTGAAGTATTATCTGATATGGAAAATACAGGCGTATATGCTGATAAAGATAAATTAGATGAATTAAACAAAAAAATGAATGCTGAAATTGCTCAATTAGAAGAAAAAATATATGCTTATGCAGATGAAGCATTCAATATCAATTCTAGCAAACAATTAAGTGATGTTTTGTTTGATCATTTAGGTTTAAAACCAGGTAAAAAATTAGCAAGTGGCTACTATTCCACAGCAGCAAATGAACTTGAACGTTTACAAGGCCAACATCCTATTATTGATTTAATCATGGAGCATCGCGAATTAAGCAAATTAAATTCAACTTTTGTTGATGGCTTACGAAAAGCAATAAATAAAAATGATAATCGTATTCATACCACATATCATCAAACCTTAACGACTACAGGTAGACTTTCTAGTTCAAATCCTAATTTACAAAATATTCCAGTTCGATCTGATCGATCTAAATTGATTAGAGAAGTCTTTATCGCTAAACCTGATCATGTTTTGCTTGGTGCAGACTATTCACAAATAGAATTGCGATTATTAGCTCATTTATCTGAAGATGAGAATTTAATTAATGCTTTTAAGCAAAATCTAGATATACATACCAATACAGCTGTTAAAATTTTTAATAAAGAACCAGATGACATTACTTCTAAGGAAAGATCCTTAGCTAAAACAGTTAATTTTAGTATTGTTTATGGTGTTTCTGCTTATGGTTTGTCACAAGATCTAAAATCTAGTGTGGATGAAGCAAAATCATATATAGATGCTTATTATGAAAATTATCCAAAAGTGAAACCTTATCTGGAATCTTTAATATCTTCTGCTAAAGAAAATGGTTATGTTGAAACACTATATGGCAGACGACGCTATATAGCTGAATTGAAATCTAAACAATTCTTTACTCGCAGTTTTGGTGAACGAGCAGCGATGAATGCTCCTTTGCAAGGAACGGCAGCAGATTTGATAAAATTAGCTATGGTGAAAATTCATCAAAAATTAAAAGATCTTGATTATGAAGCAAAAATTATATTACAAGTGCATGATGAATTGATTTTAGAAGTTCCCGAAAAAGAGATTAACGAAGTTAAAAAAATATTACAATCAGAAATGGAAAATGTCGTAAAATTACATGTGCCATTAAAAGTAGATATTGCTTCTGGAAAATCTTGGGCTGAAATATAATTTGGACTAAAAGCTGATATATAATTTACCTTATAAAAAGATTAAATTTTTTTATAAGGTAAACCTCTTGCACCTAAAGAATCTTCTAATAATTGATTAACTTGTTTTCTCAAGATATCAAAATCATAACTATTATCGATATCAATATCTGCTAGTTCGCTATATTGTGCAGGTGTCATTTGAATCATGATTCGTCTTTTAGCATCTTCAATGCTCATACCTCTATTTTGCAAACGTACTAAACGAATTTCTTCATTTGCAGTGACATTCCAAACAATGTTACAAAGATCTAAAAAACCTTCTTTGACGGGAATAGGTACATCAAGAACGGCAACTTTTTCACCACTTGCTTTTAATTGATCCAAATAAATAGACATTTGTTTAAGAGTATAGTGATGTACAATTAAACTTAATTGATCTAATGCTTTTTTATCATGAAAAACAAGATCTGACATTTTTTTGCGATTTAGTGATTGATCTTCAGATATATAATCTGCTCCAAAACTGTCTTTTATTTCTTGAATAGCAAGTCCGTTTGCCTGTGTGACTGAATGTGAAATTTTATCTGCATCAAGAACAGGAAGACCGGCCTCACGACAAAGACCAGCCACTGTGCTTTTACCAGTTCCAATTCCACCTGTTATCCCGATTACATATATTGAATTATTTTTTTTCATTTTTCACACATTCCTAAAGGTTGAATGTACCCGAAATCTTAAACATTAAAGCGGAATAAAGTAATATCTCCGTCTTTCATGACATAATCTTTACCTTCAGATCTTAATAAGCCTTTTTCCTTGGCTTTGACCATGGATTTTAAAGGAATGTATTCGTCAAAAGGAATAATTTCAGCACGTATAAAGCCTCTTTCAAAATCTGAATGAATCTTACCAGCAGCTTGTGGCGCTTTAGTTCCGCGATTAATAGTCCAAGCACGAATTTCATCTTCTCCAACAGTTAAAAAGGAAATCAAGCCTAATAAATCATAACTTTCCGCTACAATAGTATCTAAGCCACTACGTTCTAGTCCGAGAGCTTCCATATATTCAGCAGCTTCGTCTGGTTCGAGGCCACCTAATTCTTCTTCGATTTTGGCACTTATTAGAACAAATTTTGCATTCTCAGACATGGCATATTTTTGTAATTTTTCGGCTTCTTCTGGTAAAGTTCCTATATCATCTTCACTAATATTAGCAACATATAAAACTGGTTTTGAAGATAATAAAAATAAATCTTTTGTGAAAGGTTCTTCACTTTCTTCTAAAGGATAAGTTCTAGCGGGTTTCTCATCACTTAAATGTTTTAATAATTTTTCTAAAAAATCCTTTTCTTGAACAATAGTCTTGTCATTACTTTTTGCCATTTTTGAAACTTTATCCAAACGACGTTCAACATATTCCATGTCGGAAAGAATGAGTTCTAATTCAATTATATTGGCATCACGTAAAGCATTAGCATTACCCGAAACATGTACAACATTTTCATCATGAAAACAACGTACGACATGTACGATGGCATCTGTTTCACGGATATTAGATAAAAATTTATTACCTAAACCTTCACCATGACTTGCACCTTCAACTAAACCAGCTATATCTACAAATTCAATTGTAGCGGGAGTTACTTTTTTAGCGTGATAAATCTCATCTAAATCTTTTAAACGATGATCTGGCACATTGACCACACCTACATTTGGCTCGATAGTAGCAAAAGGGTAATTTGCGACTAAAGCTCCAGCTTTCGTGATGGCATTAAACAGAGTGCTTTTTCCAACATTGGGTAATCCAACAATTCCTAATTTCATATATAAAGATAAGGCCTACCTTTCTTAAAATCTCAAATAATTAATATATATTTTAATAATTAGTATATCAAAACAATTTTTTAAATACATTTTTATTTTTTCATCTTTGTAAAATCTAAATATTATTATTATTTACCAAAAACAATCTAAATCCAAAATGAAACCTATCATAAAATAAAAGTAATATTTTTTAATATAAATATAGGAGTTAAAAATGAAATATGCCAAAGTTAAAACGGCTACTATTCAAGGCCTTAAAATTAAAAATATTGATCTTGAAGTTTCTCTATTGAAGGGTATTCCAAAATTTGAAATTAGCGGTATCAATTCTCGTAAAGGACAAGAAATGTTTGGTCGAGTCAAGGCAGCTTTATTAAACAACGGATATCAAATACCAAGAAATATTATTATTTGTCATCTTTCAGAAGAAATTCAATACGCCACTGATAATTCTATAGATATGGCTTTAGCTTGTGCCATTTTAATTGCAGATCAACAAATTCAAGCAGAAACAGCTTTAATTAAAAATTCATATATTCTTGGTGGTCTAAGTCTTTCAGGAGAAATAACAGCAATCAAAGGTGTTTTTGCTATGCTTAATCAGACGCAAAGCGATAAAAATTGCAATTGGTTAATTCCAAAAGAAAATCAAAATGAATTAATTTTTGAAA
>DIRM01000025.1 GCA_002427545.1 Mageeibacillus sp. UBA5436
CTATATAAAACAAACTTTCGTAAATAATTAAAACTAAATATAAACTTATTTAGCCATTTAAATGATACTCAGAAGAAAGAGAATATACAAGTTATTTTTAGAATAGAATTTCTAAAATCTATAATCATTTTTTATATATTATAATCAAACAATTTGATATTTTCCCATAATAAAAGAGGGTTGATTTTTTCAAACTACCCTCTTTAAACTTAAATGAATTAATCTTATCTAGAATTATCTAGGATTTTTAATTTGTGCTTGAGCTGCTGCCAATTTTGCAATTGGTACACGATATGGGGAGCAAGAAACATAATTAAATCCTAATTCATGACAATACTCAACAGCACTAGGATCGCCACCATGTTCACCACAAATACCTAATTTAAGATCTGGCTTAACAGAACGGCCTTCCTCAGAAGATATTTTCATCAGACGACCAACACCCTCTATATCAAGATGAGCAGTCGGATCACTTTCATAAATACCTTTTTCAATATAAACGTCTAAAATCTTACCAGCATCATCACGTGATAAACCATAACTCATTTGTGTTAAGTCATTTGTACCATAACTAAAGAAATCAGCTACGCCAGCAATTTTTGCAGAAGTTAAAGCAGCTCTCGGAATCTCAATCATTGTACCAACATGATATTCTAATTCTTTGCCACTCTCTGCGATTAAGCTATCAGCCACTTTAGAAATATGATTTTTAAGATATTCTAATTCTTTAACATCACCAATTAATGGAACCATAATTTCTGGAATAATCTGATTATCAGCATCAGATTTTGCTAAAGCAGCGCCAATAATGGCAGAAGTTTGCATTTCAGCAATTTCTGGATATGAAATAGCTAAACGACAGCCTCTATGACCAAGCATCGGATTAATTTCTTCTAAAGAATTAATTTTAGCATGTAATTTATCGGCATCCATATCCAAATCTTTTGCTAATTCTTTAATTTCTTCAGGAGTGGTTGGCAAGAATTCATGAAGTGGTGGATCTAACAAGCGAATGGTAACTGGTTTACCTCTCATAACTTCAAAAATAGATTCAAAGTCAGCTTGTTGAATTGGTAAAATTTTATTTAAAGCTTCACGTCTCTCTTCTTCACTATCAGCAACAATCATGCGACGGAAAGGTAAAATACGATCTGGAGCAAAGAACATATGCTCTGTACGGGTTAAACCGATACCTTCAGCACCAAGTTTAATAGCAACAGCTGCATCATGGCCAGAATCTGCATTCGTACGAACATTAAGTACGCGAATTTCATCAACCCATTCCATAATGGTCTTCATATATTCTGATAGTTCAGCTTCTACGGTAGCAATTTCACCAGCATAGACATTACCAGTAGAACCATCAATTGAAATTTTATCACCTTCATGAAAAATTTCACCATTAACTGTCATTGTGCCAGCTTCTTCATCTATGACTAAAGAAGAACAACCAGCAACACAGCAGGCACCCATACCACGAGCTACAACAGCTGCATGAGAAGTCATACCGCCACGTACAGTCAAAATACCTTCTGCTGCATGCATACCTTCAATATCTTCGGCTGATGTTTCATCACGAACTAAGATAACATCTACTCCATCTGCGGCTTGTTCTGAGGCTTCTTGAGCTGTAAAAACAATAGAACCAGTAGCAGCACCAGGAGAGGCAGGAAGACCTTTAGCCATAGGTGTTGCAGCCTTTAATTTTTCTGCATCAAATTGTGGATGCAATAATGAATTCAATTGATTTGGGTCAATTGTTAAGAGGGCTTTTTCTTTATCAATAATGCCTTCTTCAACCATTTCAACAGCAATTCTCAAAGCTGCTTGAGCGGTACGTTTACCATTTCTGGTTTGCAAAATAAATAATTTTCCACGTTCTATTGTGAATTCAAGATCTTGCATATCACCATAATGATTTTCTAATTTATTACCAATATCATGGAATTGATTATAGAGGTCAATATTTTGTTCTTCTAGATGAGAAATAGGAGATGGAGTACGAACACCAGCAACAACATCTTCGCCTTGAGCATTCATTAAATATTCGCCATAGAGTTTGTTTTCGCCATTAGCAGGATCTCTTGTGAAAGCAACACCGGTTCCGCAGGAGTCATCCATATTACCGAATACCATTTCTTGAACGTTAACAGCTGTTCCCCAAGAAGAAGGAATATTATTCATGCGACGATAATAAATAGCTCTTTCATTGTTCCAAGAACGGAAAACAGCACGCACTGAATGTAATAATTGTTCGGTTGGATCTGTTGGGAAATCAGAACCAATGATTTCTTTATATGTTTTTTTGAAATCGACAACGATGTCTTTTAGATCTTCTGCTGTCAATTCAGTATCTAATTCATAACCTTTTTCAGCTTTTTTAGCATCATATATTTTATCAAAATGTTCTTTGTTAATTTCCATAACAACATCACTGAACATCATAATAAAACGACGATAACTATCAAGAGCAAATCTTTCATTGTTTCTTGCTTTAGCTAAACCTTGAACAACTTCATCGTTTAAACCTAAGTTTAAAACAGTATCCATCATGCCAGGCATAGAGGCTCTAGAACCGGAACGAACAGAAACTAATAAAGCATTATCTGGGTTTCCAAATTCTTTTCCACTTTTCTCTTCTAATTTTTTCAGGGAATCTTTAATTTCTTCTTCTACTTCAGGAGAAATTGTTTCACCATCTTCGTAATATTTTGTACAAGCCTCTGTTGTCACGGTGAAACCACTTGGTACTGGTAAACCTAAATTGGTCATCTCTGCCAAATTAGCACCCTTTCCTCCGAGCAATTCGCGCATGCTGGCATTGCCCTCTTCAAACAAATATACATACTTTTGCATTTATCTGACCTCCATTATTTTTTGCAAATTTATTTCAAAAAAAAAGCCATACTCCGCCTAAACAAGAGTAGGGCCTTTTTAGCTTATATGCCGATATTTATAAAAATCTTTATTACATTAATTACCTTTTTTTGCATTATTTTTCAAAACACCTAATTTTTCTATTAATTAACAAAATAGTAACATTGATATTTTTTATAGTCAAACAGAACTAAATTGTTTTCGTATCAAATTACACATTTGAAAATCGAAACAAATAATTATTCAAATTTACCTGTAAAATAATCTTTTAAATCTTCAATCGGAATTCTTACCTGTTCCATACTATCTCTATCACGTATGGTTACCTTTTTATCTTCTCGACTGTCAAAATCATAGGTTACACAATAAGGTGTGCCAATTTCGTCATGACGACGATAGCGTCTACCAATTGATTGACGATCATCAAATTCGCAGGCAAATTCTTTTGCTAGATCAAAATAAATCTTTTTTGCCTCTTCTGATAATTTGGCTGAAAGTGGTAAAACGGCAACTTTAACTGGAGCAATGACAGGATGTAAACGTAAGACTGTTCTCTCTGAACCATCTTCTAATACTTCTTCATCATAAGCATTACAAAAAGCAGTCAGGAACATGCGATCTGCACCAAGTGATGGTTCTACAACATAAGGAATATATTCTTCATTAGTATGAGGATCACGATAATAAAGATTCTTCTTGCTATGCTCAATATGTTGTTTCAGATCATAATCTGTACGATCTGCAATACCCCAAAGTTCTCCCCAGCCAAAGGGAAATTTAAATTCAAAGTCCGTGGTTGCAATAGAATAAAAGGATAATTCTTCAGAACTATGATCTCTTAATCTTAAATCTTCTTCTTTTATACCTAAGCTCAAAAGCCAATCCAAACAAAACTGGCGCCAATATTTAAACCATTCTAAA
>DIRM01000020.1:0-6950 GCA_002427545.1 Mageeibacillus sp. UBA5436
CTATATATTTCTTTTTTAATTATATTTTCTAAAGCGCAAATGTTATTATACTATGCGACTTGCAAAAATTTCAACCTGCGATTTAAAAGTAATTTGTGCAAAAACCAATAGGAGTTTACTCAAAAAATTGTTTTTTTATTTTCGACTTATTGTTTTTTATCTTTTGCTGCAGCATCCCGTTCAGCATGAACTTCAGCTCGTAATTCTGCTAAATCCATTTCACGTTTTTCAAGATCCGCTTTCATTGTCTCTAATTCAGATTTTTTATTTTGATAATTTTCTTTAAATTCAGCAACTTCAACTTTACGTCTAGCATATTTGCCTTCTTTGGTTGTATCTGCTGCCGAGAAGTCGACACCTGTAGGTGTTGGATCTTCTACTTCGAAACTATAATCTTTTCCAGGTAAAACAGCATTTAAAAATATACCTAATATTGAAGCAATGGCTAATCCGGAAAGTGTGATAGGATAACCAGAAACTGTAAAAGTCAAACCACCAATTGCATCAAAACCTAATGCGCTTGTTAAAATAATAGCAGCAATGATAAGATTTCGACTCTTGGTTAAATCAACTTGATTTTCGATTAAATTACGCACACCAATGGCAGAAATCATGCCATATAGGATTAATGAAACGCCACCAATAATAGCAATGGGTACCGTATTAATAATCGCACTAAAAACAGGAAATATCGAAAGGAAGATAGCAAAACAAGCAGCAATTCTCATAACTCCTGGTGCATAAATTTGTGTTAAAGCTAATACACCAGTATTTTCACCATAGGTTGTATTGGCTGGTCCTCCAAAAAATGCCGAGAACATAGTTGCAAAGCCATCGCCTAATAATGTTTTATGTAGGCCTGGATCTACAATATAGTTTTTATTTGCTGTAACACTAACGGCCGAAATATCACCAATATGTTCCATTATGGTTGCTAAAGCGATTGGCGCAATAGTCAAAATAGCTGAAGCATCAAAGGTCGCCATGTATTCTTTATGTATCGGTAATTCCACGATTTTACCTGAAGCAATCACTTCGTTAACACTAGTAAAATCAACAGAATTTGTGAGCAAAGCCACAATATAAGCACCGATAAGTCCCAAGATAATTGGAATAATTTTAACCATACCTTTTCCCCAAATATTGCAAATGACAATGATACTGATTGCAACTAAAGCTAAAAGCCAATTGTTCGAGGCATTTTGAATGGCACTAGGAGATAAAATCAAACCAATCGCAATAATAATAGGACCTGTGACAATGGGCGGGAAAAAACGCATAACACGCTTGACGCCAAGTAATTTAATAAATAAAGCTAAAACAATATATATAGCGCCTGCAACAATGATGCCGCCTCCGGCCTTGGCCAAATCTGCTGGATTTGCTTTGCCATCAACAACGGGAGCCACTGCCGCATAACCACTGATAAATGCAAAAGATGATCCTAAAAAAACAGGAACTTTTCCACCAGTGAGAAGATGAAATAATAAAGTTCCCAGTCCTGCCATCAACAATGCTGTTGAGATATTTAAACCTGTGATTAAGGGTACTAATACAGTTGCGCCAAACATGGCGAAAGTATGTTGTAGTCCCAAGAGCAATGCTTGGGGTTTTGAGATTTGCTTGAGAGAATAAACAGCCTCCTCACCAAGCTGAACCTTTTCTTTATCTTTCATTAATTTACCTCTTCCTCCGTTAAAAAATAAACGAATAGTTTATTCAAAATGTTTTATTACCATCAAAAATATTGCCATAACACCTTAATCAAGTCAACGAATTAAACATTTTTTGAATACGAAAAAAGATCAATATGCTAGAATAACATTTATGGAAAAATTAGATATCCCAAAATCGAATAAAACGGATCAATCAGAGGAAAAACAAAACAAACAAGAATTCATCAATTCTATACTTCTACAACCTTTACAAATTGATGATCTCTTGATTCAGAATCGTTTAGCTTTAGCGCCAATGGCAGGTACGAGCGATACTGTTTTTCGTTGTTTTGCTAGTCAAATGGGTGCCGGTCTCGTAACAACCGAATTGATTAGCGCTAAAGGAATTTGTCACGATCCAGAATTAAAGAAAAATTATCAATATTTAGAAATTAATCCTCAAGCTGAGAGCTGTATTGCCATTCAATTATTTGGACATGAACCTCTGGCTTTTCAAAAAGCTTTAGAAATTATTCTCGAGCATCCCATTTTAAGTCAATGCCATTTCATTGATATTAATATGGGTTGTCCTGTTAAGAAAGTGGTTAAGCAAGGTGCTGGATCAGCCTTGATGAAAAACCCTGAACTAGCTGAAAAAATAGTTCAAACAGTAAGACAATTTTCTGAATCTTATCATAAAAAAGTCAGTGTAAAATTTCGCTCAGGTTGGGATCAAAATCAAATCAATGCAGTAGAATTTGCTAAAATGCTGGAAGCTGCTGGTGCGCAATTGATCACTGTGCATGCCAGAACCAGAGAACAAATGTATCAAGGCAAGGCAGATTGGCACATTATTAAAAAAGTTAAAGATGTTGTAAACATTCCAGTTTATGGCAATGGCGATTTACATGATTTAGAGAGTATTAAAGCAATGCATCAATTAACAGCTTGTGATGGATTTTCTATAGGACGAGCTGCTCAAGGTAATCCATGGATATTTTCTAATATATTAAATTCAAATAATAGTATACAAATGCCAGCTAAAGAAGAATGGCTAGCTTTAATTTTTTCTCATCTCGAGCAAGAAATTGCCAAAGAACAGAGCGAAAGATCTGGCATAATCAAAATGCGTAGTCAATTTTCTTATTATTTAAAAGGCAGAAGAAATTCTGCTGCCATTCGTAATAGCATCATGCAATGTACAAATAAAGATCAAATAAAAAGGCTATTGGAATCTGTAGATTTTACTTGAATTTCAATAATTTCAATGCTGATTAAAGTTTTTGTACTCACAAATATTACATAAATCATATATAAATTTTTATAGAAACGCTCCCTAAAGCACTGTTTATAGTACTTTTGACAATTCTATAACATTTTTTTAACAATTGTTCGCAAAGAAGGTCAAATAAAGTCAAATTTTTTTCGGATATCTGTTATATACTAAAGTCAATGAAAGTCAAGGAAGTAAATTTAAGAAAGACTTTTGAGAATAACAGTATTTATGAAGGGAGAATAATATGTTTAATTTAATGCCTTTTGGTTATGGAAGAAGAAATAATTGGTTACAGGACATGGATCGCAGTTTTGATAGTCTGTTCAGAAATTTTGGTTTCAATCAAGATTTGATGCGTACTGATATCGAGGATAAGGGCGATCATTATGAAATGATGGCAGAGATGCCAGGGTTGAATAAAGAAGATATTAAGCTTTCTTTAGATGGTGATCGTTTAACCATTCATGCTGTACATAGCGAAGAACAAAATAAGAATGATAAGAAAAAAAATTATGTTTGCCGCGAACGCAGCTATAGCGAATATCAACGTAGTTTTGATGTTAGTGATATTGTAAAAGAAAATATTAAAGCTTCTTATGAGAACGGTATTTTACAATTGATTTTACCAAAAAAAGAAATTACAGATGTTGATGATGGTACCATCCAAATTGAAATAGATTAATTTTAAAATCTAATCATTAAAATAAGAAACTCCATAAAGTAAGATGTTTAACTTAGAAGCATCTAATAAAAAAGTCGGTATTTACATTAAGTATTGCCGACTTTTTTGATATTCATATTTTATTTTTTTATTTAATTTAACTCTTTAACATTTGGAAAATAAATTATTATTTTGGTTCCTTTTTCTGGTTTGCTTGTCATTTTTATTGAGCCAGAATGTGCCATAACAATATGTTTCACAATAGCTAAGCCTAAACCTGTTCCTCCTGTTTTTTTTGAGCGTGACCTATCTGTTCTGTAAAATCTCTCAAAGATTCTTTCTTGTTCGTTTTGTGGAATTCCAATACCTGTATCTGTAAGAGCAATTTTTGTTTTACCATGTTCTTCCGAGACTTCAACATAAACTGAGCCATTTTGTTTATTGTATTTAATAGCATTATCTAAAAGATTATAAATCATTTCCCGAATCATTGTACGGTTTCCGTTTATATATCCTTTTCCTTTAATATTGATTTTAATAGAATATTCGGCTGCTTTTTGTGCAAGTGATTCTTTACATTCTGCTGTGAGACTAGCTAGTTCAAGTGTTTCCAATTGAGATACATCATTTTTTTCATCTAATTCAGAAATCTTAATGATATCTTCAATAAGTATCATCAATTGGGAGGCCTCTTTTTTAATTTTTTCATAAAAAGATTGTTTATCCTTTTCTTTTACCATACCTTCATATAACATTTCTGCATTGCCATAGATGCTCGTTAAAGGTGTTTTTAATTCATGCGATACATTAGCCGAAAACTCTCTGCGGCGCTCATCTGCACGTGCTTTTTCTGTTATATCCAGCAAAAATAAGATAGCTCCTGTTTCAAAAACAGGACTAATCAATACATTGTAAATTTTGCTATTCTTGGTAAAAATCATATTTCCGCCATCACCTGATAATGCTTTTTGTATCGCATTAATGAAAGACAAATCTCTAGAAAGTTCGCGGATATTGTGTCCTTCAAAAGATGAATCTGTATCAAATATTTTCGTTGCACTCCTATTAATAGAGAGTATGATTCCACCAGCACCTACCATAAGCATGCCTTCGTTCATGTTTTCTGTAATAGCATGTATCGTATCTTGAACTTTTTGCATAGCCGCAAAATCTTCTGCTATCTTTTTACGTTGGCCCGAAATTGTCCGTATTAATGGAGCGAGTTCATCATAAGGTGAAGAAAGTTCGCCATCTAAATTTATTTTATTGATTGGTGCAACGATATGTGTCGTAAGACGAGCTGCAACTATATAACTAATAGCTATTACCAAAAAAATAACTGCAACAACTATCGGCAAAACAGTAGTGAAAAGTCCCAAAATACTTTGATTTGTTTTTGCCAAACGTAAAACACTACCATCCGTAAGCCGAATCGCATAATAATAGGTTCGAAGTCCAAGTGTCTGTGAATATCGGCTACTCTCTCCGTCCCCATACTTTATCGCTTCAAATACTTCAGTTCTCTCAAGATGATTTTCCAGACTTTGTGCTTCAGAAGTATTATCGAAAAGAACATCACCATTGTTTAAAATGAGAGTTGCCCGTAAATACCTTTCTTCAATAAATTGAAGTTCACTTAATGCACTTTCGGTATTGTCATTTAAAAAGACTTGTGCCTGTTCACGCAAGCCCTTTTTTATTTGTTTTGAAAACTGATGATAAAAAACTAAACATAAAATGATTGAGATCAAAAGAATAGCTATGGATGTTAATAAAGCCATGTTTAAATAGATACGTTTTTTCATATACTATTCTCCCATTTTATAGCCAACGTTTCGTATTGTTGTAATAAGAGCTCCGGCCGTTCCCAGTTTTTGTCGCAATGATTTTATATGCATATCAACTGTTCGACTCTCACCAATATAGTCAAAGCCCCATACCTCTTTTAAAAGCCTATCTCGATTGAGAACAATTCCTTCATTGAGCATCAAATAGCGTAGAAGCTCGAACTCTTTATAAGTAAGCGTTATTTCTTCATCCTCTATTCGGACAATTCTCTTTTCATTATTTAAAATTACGTCTCCTACTTGCAATTTATTTTGAGGTTTTTTTGCAATTTGGCAACGTCGTAAAACCGCTTTTACTCTAGATACAACTTCCATAACGGAAAATGGTTTCGTAATATAGTCATCTGCACCTAAATCTAATCCTTTGATACGGTCAATCTCATTGCCTTTTGCCGTTAGCATTATAACTGGGATATGATTGTACTTATCTGTCTGTTTTAGTTCTTTTAAGATACTGATTCCATCTAATCCTGGTAGCATAATATCTAGTATAATAAGAGAAGGAATGTCTTTTATAAGTGAAGGCAGTACTTTGTCACCATCTGCAAAACCTTGTGTTGCAAAACCTGCTGCTTCTAGTGCATACATAACCATTTCACGAATATTGTCATCATCTTCGACTACATAAATTTTTGTTAAATTCATTCATACTCCTTATTTCTTTATTATATGAAGAATGTTAAATACCGTTCTATTAGAAGCCTAAATTAACTATCCATTTTATTTATGATGACCAGAGATGGAAAAGATAACCCACTTAGCAATGTTTACCGCATGGTCGCCTATGCGCTCATAATACTTTGCTACTTGTAAGAGATCAAACGCTTGTTCCCCATTTTGAACATCTTTATGAACAAGATCAATTAAGTCTTTCTTTATTTCTACATACAAATTATCGACAATGTCATCATATTTAATAACTTCTTGTGCCAGTGATAAATTATTCTTAACGTAAGCATCAATACTATTTGTAACCATTTTTATTGTTGCTTTTGCCATTTGTTGTATATGCTCTAGCTCTTTAATATATTGTTGTCCAGCAAGGTAAACACATATTTCAGAAATATCGGCTGCTTGATCTCCTATACGTTCCATATCTGTTATCATCTTTAAAGCAGTAGAAATTTTCCTTAAATCCCGTGCAACCGGATGTTGAATGAGTAACATTTTCAAGCATAGGCTTTCAATTTCTTTTTCTTTTTCATCAATGCTATTGTCGCCACTTCTGACTTCATCAGCAAGTGTAACATTTTGTTCTAAAAGGGCTCTTGTTGCTTTTGTTATAGCTTGTTCAACCATTGCACCCATTTCAATTAAGTTATTATGTAAAGTAGCTAATTGCTCATCAAAACGGCTTCTCATTAGCCAAACCTCCCTGTTATATAGTCCTCGGTACGTTTGTCATGCGGCATAGAAAATATGGATTCGGTGTCACCGTATTCAATCACTTCTCCCATCAGAAAAAAGGCTGTTGTATCACTAATTCTTGTGGCTTGCTGCATATTATGTGT
>DIRM01000020.1:7101-53727 GCA_002427545.1 Mageeibacillus sp. UBA5436
TGCTGCATATTATGTGTCACAATAATGATACTATATTTGTTTTGTAAAGATAATATTAGCTCTTCGATTTTTCCAGTAGAAATAGGATCAAGCGCACTTGTTGGTTCATCCATTAATAGCACTTCTGGTGCAACCGCTAATGCACGAGCAATACAAAGTCTTTGTTGTTGTCCCCCTGAAAGACCCAATGCTGATTTTTTAAGTCGGTCTTTTACTTCATCCCATATAGCTGCATCTTTCAATGATTGTTCTACAATTTCATCAAGTTCATATTTGCCTTTTATTCCATGAGTTCGAGGTCCAAAAGCAATATTATCATAAATACTCATTGGGAAAGGATTTGGTTTTTGAAATACCATGCCGACTCTTTTTCTTAGAATATTAATATCCATATTTTGATAAATATTATCATCAAACAGCTTAATATTTCCTGTGATTTTACATCCTTCAACTAAGTCATTCATACGATTTAAAGTTTTTAACAAGGTTGATTTGCCGCAGCCTGATGGTCCAATAAGAGCGGTAATTTTATTTTTTTCTATATTCAAATTGATTTCCTTAAGTGCATGAAAAGCACCATAATATAAATTAAGATGATCTATCAAAAAACAGTTCATACAGAACCTCCAATTTTTCTTGCAATTTTTGTAGATACCATATTAATTATCATAATGACAAATAGCAGTACAACCGCTGTCGCATAACCTTCATTTATATGGAGACCTTCGCTGGATAATGCGTACATATGTACGGATAGTGTCCGTGAGGACATCATCGGATTTGTTGGTATCTGTGCTACTGTACCGGACGTATAAATTAAAGCAGCCGTTTCACCTACTATGCGGCCAATCGCTAAGACAATTCCTGACAAAATTCCAGGCATAGCAGAAGGTAGTACAATTCTAAAAACAGTACGTAATTTTCCGGCTCCAAGACCGAAGGCACCCTCACGGTAGATATCAGGTACAGACTTAAGCGCTTCCTCGCTAGAACGCATAATAAGCGGTAAAATCATAATAGAAAGTGTACATACTCCTGCTAAAAGAGAATATCCCCATCTCAAGAAAGTTACAAAAAAGAGTAAACCAAATAAGCCGTAAACTATGGAAGGTATACCAGAGAGTGTCTCTGTGGTAACTCTTATTAACATAACCACTTTACTTTCTCTTTTGGCATATTCTGTTAAATATATCGCAGAAAAAACACCAAGTGGAACAGCAATTAACAAAGAAAATAATGTCATTATAATCGTCGTTATCAATGCAGGCATGAGAGATACATTTTCACTATTATATGTAAGAGAGAACATCGATGGTTTAATGTACGGAATTCCTTTTATTAAGACAAATCCTACTAAAAAAACTAATACACCAATAGAAATTCCTGCAGCAAGCTTTATCGCAATTTTTGCTAACAATTCAAACTTTTTTTGTTTCTTCATCAATTTTCTCCCCTTTTAAGAGCAGAAAAACTCAAATTGATAATCAAAATAAAAACAAGTAGTACAACCCCTGTCGCAATTAAAGCTTCGCGGTGCAATTCAGCAGCATAACCCATTTCTATAACAATGTTAGCAGTAAGAGTTCGTGCCCCTTTAAAGAGTGATACAGGCATTCTCGCTTGATTACCTGCAACCATGATCACGGCCATTGTTTCGCCAATAGCACGCCCAATACCTAAAACAATAGATGCCATAATTCCTGATTTTGCAGCAGGAAACACCACATAAAATACGGAACGATAATGCCCGGCACCAAGTGCTAATGCTCCCTCATAATATTGTTCAGGTACTGCTTTAAGTGCACTTTCAGCTAATCCTATAATAGTAGGAAGTATCATAATTCCTAATAATATACAGGCTGAAAGAATACTATTCCCAGTAAAAGGTACGATAGTAACCATACCAAAAAATCCATAAATGACGGAAGGAATACCTGCAAGCAATTCCACACCCGATTTCATCTTTTTGTATAATTTTTTCGGGCAGACATGTGAGAGATAAACAGCCGTTAATATACCGATAGGGACACCGATTAAAATAGCACCTGCCGTGATATATAAGCTACCTACAATCATGGGAAGTATCCCGAATAATGAAGGTGTATCAGATGGAGACCATTCTGTTCCAAGAAGAAAATTTAATGTCCCTATTTTTGCAAATGCAGGAAAACCATTTACAAAAAGGAAGATACAGATAAGTGAAACCGCAAGTATAGAAGTAAATGCTGCCATAAAAAAAACAATATTCATTAATTTCTCTTTTACCTGATTATTCATTGAACTTCACTCCATGTTTCTATTTCACCGGTAAATATGGATCTCACCTGTTCAGTAGTAAGCGTAATTATAGGGTTGTCATTGTTCACAATAATAACAATCCCATCTAAAGCTATACGTATCGGTGTAAGCTCGGAAAGTTCACTGTTTTTTAATTCGCGGCTGGCCATACCAATATCGCAAGTGCCTTCTATAACCCCATTCATACCGGCAGAAGAATCACTTTGCTGTATTTCAATGGCAGCATTCGGATTTTGCTGAAGGTAAACTTCTTTTAATTTTTCCATAATAGGTGCAATCGATGAAGAGCCAGCCACCACAATTTTACCTGAAGGTTTATTAGCTTGATACGGAATCGCATTGTCTGCAATATTTATATAGCTTTGAGAAATAATCTTCTGGCCATCAGCCGATAAAATAAAATCAATAAAATCTTTTTCAAGCCCGTCTGGTTCACCCTGTGTAGCAATATTAAAGGGGCGAGTAATAAGATAATTGCCATTTTTGATATTTTCAGCCGAAGGTATAACCCCATTAATCGGTACAGCTTTTATTGTATTATTTAATGAGCCCAACGATATATAACCAATTGCGTATTTATCTCCCGCAATATTGATCATCATAACGTCAGTTTGCTTAGCTATAATAGCTTCTTTCGTTGTCATATCTTTTGTCGCACCGTTATTCTTCTTAAATTCTATACCCAAAAGATCAATAAAAGCTCCTCGTGTACCAGAGCCATCTTCACGTGATATAACATTTATTATTCTTGATGCATCAAATTGATCGTTAGAAGTTTTACTTGAACAACTTGTGGTCACAATAAGCAATGATAAAAATAATAGCGAACTTATCATTATTCTAATTCTCTTCATTTTTCTCTCCATCTTCTAATTATGTCCACATGATAATTGAAAAATATATAAACCAAGTGCAATATCATGTAAAATCTGTGTAAGTTAGAAGATAAATATCTGATTTGGTGTTTAGTGAAGTATATTAAACCCTGAAAACCAAAAAACGCCAAAAAAAGCACCGTAAATTTTTAAAATATACGGTGCTAGTTGAAAAAATAATTTAATTATGAATACTCGTGATTTTAATCAAGAGCATTTTACATTTTAATTATCATTGAATGATGCAGCAATTTCATCTGCAAATTTTTCTAAATCTGGTAATTGTTCAGGAGCTGCAGAACTTTTAATCTTGAAGGGCTCTGCTACTTCTTCTAGGTTTTTAGATTTAGTAAATATATCTTGAGCAATCTTTAAAGCACGACCACCCCAACTTTGACTTTCTAAGTAGGCAATTTTGCGATTTGCATAATTAAGCATGGTTAATTCACGCATCAAAGCATCCATACCTGGATATAATTCGGTATTATAAGTTAAACAAGTAAAGATAGCATGTGAAAAACGGAATAAATCAGAGATAACCTCTGAAACTGGTGTTTTAGAAATATCATATACTCGAATATTTGGTATGCCTCTATCAGCCAACATACCAGCTAGTACATCATTTAAATTTTGTGAATTACCATACATCGATGCACAAACAAGTACAATACCTTGCTCCTCTGCTTGATAACTTGCCCATTTTGTATATTTATCCATGATCATAGCAATATCTTCTGGTTTGCGGAAAACAAGACCATGTAATGGACAAATTGTTTTAATATTTAAATTTAAATCACCAATCTTTTTAAAGACTCGTAATACAGATGCACCTTGACGTCCTACTATATTAATATAATAGCGACGTGCCTCGGATAACCAATCTCTTTCATAATTAACTTGATCTACAAAAAGATGTCCCTCTATCGCACCAAAGGCGCCAAAGGCATCAGCAGAAAATAAAATATCATCAGTTAAATCATAAGTCATCATCACTTCTGGCCAATGTACATTAGGAGCCATTACAAATTGCAAATGATGTTTTCCTAATTTTAATTGATCACCTTCACCAACTATCATGACACGATCTTCATATTCTAAATGATAGAATTGATGCATCATATTTAGACCTTTATCTGTTATCACCATAATGGCATTCGGATATTCACGTAGAATATTATTAATACTGCTACAATGATCTGGTTCTACATGATTGACAATTAAATAGTCTAAATCTCGTCCATTTAAAACAGCACGCACATTCTCATAATATCTTTCTGAAACAGATTCATCGATACCATCGAGCAAAGCTGTTTTTTCATCCATTATGATATAGGAGTTATAAGCAACACCTTTTGGTAATTCAAACATATTTTCAAATAAACTTAAGCGTCGATCACTTTCGCCAATATAGTAAATGTCATCATTTATTATTCTTGGATAATACATATCTAGCCTCCATCTATACTCTAGATTTCTAATTTTAAGTTCTTTTCATTCTAAATTAAGCATTTCTATTGTATCAAAATTCGCATGAAATTCTAACTACAGATTAACTGAAAATATAGATTCTTAGATTCTACGAATCTTTTTAATAATTTTCTATAGCTTATTTAACTTTATCCGAAAAAATTTATTTAATGCCTAAATGAATAAATGAACAAGGTTATTGAAAATAAAGCAAATTATAATACCAGATATCGTTGGCACCAAGAAAGAAATAGCCGTCCATTTCCAACTTTGTGTTTCTTTTTTTATAGTCAACATAGTAGTCGCACATGGCCAATGCATGACTGTAAACAAAAGCATACTAACTGCAGTCACCCAGGTCCAATCATTATTTGTCAATAATTGTCCCAATGCTGCACCTTGTAATTCAATCAGGCCGCTATTTTGTGCTGAATATATCATGATAATAATAGGCATCACGATTTCATTGGCTGGTAAACCTAGTATAAAACCTGTCAAGATTGCGCCATCTAAACCCAAAAGTTTTCCAAAGGGATCTAAAAATCCTGTAAATGCATATAAAGCTGTTGTGTCACCATAATTAATATGATTTAGTAGCCAAAGAATCAGACCTACTGGTGCGGCTGCTATTATAGCTCTGCCTAAAACTTTAATGGTACGGTCAAAAAGACTGCGAACAATTACTTTGAAAACTTGTGGTCGACGATAAGGTGGCAATTCTAATGTAAAAGAAGATGGATAACCTTTAAGAATGGTTGCAGACAAAATTTTTGAAACCAATAAAGTCATGCCTATACTAAATAAAATAACTAAAACTAAGATTAAAGCACCTAAAGTGGAACTCATGACTTGAGACAATCCTGCGATGCTACCGATAAAGAAAATACTGATAATAGAAATCATAATGGGGAATCGACCATTACAAGGAGAAAAATTGTTCGTCAATATAGCAATCAATCTTTCTCTTGGTGAATCAATGATCCTCGTTCCGGTAACACCAACCGCATTACAACCATAACCCATACACATTGTTAAAGCTTGTTTGCCACAAGCATCACAGCTTTTAAAATATTTATCCAGGTTAAAAGCAACCCTAGGTAAATAGCCAAAATCTTCTAATAATGTGAACATCGGAAAAAATATAGCCATTGGTGGCAACATAACACTAACTACCCAAGCTACAACATTATAAACAGCATGAATTAGCATATCGACTATCAAATTTGGGATACCAATAGCCAAAGCACCAGCCGCTAATTTATCTTCTATACCAAATAAAAGATTTGCTAAAAGTGTTGAAGGATAATTTGCACCTGTAATGGTAATCCAGAAAACCAAAAATAATAAAAACAACATAATTGGTAGTCCTGTTATTTTGCTAGTAAATATTTTATCTAATTTGCGATCCGTTTTATCACTATCGACTTCTGAACTTGAGATAACTTTTTGCGAAAGTAGAACTGAATATTGTACAACCACTTCAACAATCGCATCTTGAACTTCCACCATTTTTTTATTTTGCTCATTTAAATATTCATTATATTCATCTAGAGCTTTTTGAATAGAAGCTTGTTTTAAAAGATCAAAACCCAAAAAATCATTTAATGAGTTTTGTAAATTTTCATCCCCATCTAATATTTTAATTGAAGTCCAACGAGCATCTAATGAATCTCCAATTAAATCTTTAACCGGTTCCATTAAGATATCAATTCCTTTTTCAATAAAATCTGGATAAACTATTTTAAAAGGAGCTAATGAGTTGGATAGAGCTTTTTTAATACCCGCTTGTAAATCATCTAAGCCTTCATTCGAACGTGCCGCTGTACCAATAACAGGTACACCCAATTCTTTCTCCAAGGCTTTTAAGTCAATCTCAATTTTTCGTTTTCTAGCTTCATCAAATAAGTTGATACAAACAACAACTTTTTTACCCGTTTCTAAGGTTTGTAATACCAGATTGAGATTTCTTGTCAAGCCTGTCGCATCACAGACTACGATAACAGCATCCGGATTGCTAAAACAAATAAAATCACGAGCAACCTCTTCTTCAGCGGATCTAGCTATCAAAGAATAACTACCAGGTACATCAACCAAAACATAATTATCGCCTTCGAATTCAAAATATCCTTGAGCATTTTCTACTGTTTTCCCAGGCCAATTGCCTGTATGTTGTTTCATACCTGTTAAAGCATTAAAAACGGTTGATTTTCCGACATTTGGATTGCCTGCTAAAGCGATAACTTTATCATCAGGGGATTTTTTCTCAATAATTAATTTTTCATCGATTGAAGTCGATTTGTGAAAAGTAGTATTCTCCATATATTATAATTCCTCAACTAAAATTTGATCTGCATCTTCTTTTCTTAAAGCAATAACGGTACCATTAATACGGTAAGCCGTTGGATCACCTAAAGCTGCTATGCTTAATGCATCAACGCTATTGCCTGTAATAAAGCCAAGATCTTGTAAGCGTCTACGCATACCTCCTACAGCATTAACTTTGACGATAATTGCAGATTTTCCTATTTTAATTTCGGATAAAGTTAATTGATTATTTTTGTATTCCATATGTCTCCATTCAATACTAATGATATGATTAATCCATTCAATCTTTGAATATCGTATTTCAGAATATACTGATTGTCAAGCACACCTAACATATTTGTTAGTTTGCTCTATTCTTAATTTTTAGGAGTATTTTTTTAGTAGTTTTAGAAACAATTAATAAGCTAAGATTTTTTATAAAAAAAAGAGGCATCTCTATTTGAGAAACCTCTTTAAAATGAATTTAAAATTTTTAAATATTATTCAATAATATCTGTAACTGTGCCTGAACCAACAGTACGACCACCTTCACGAATAGCGAATTTCAAACCTTTTTCGATAGCGATAGGTGTGATTAATTCAACAGTCATGGAAGTATGATCACCAGGCATGCACATTTCAACGCCTTCATCTAATTCAGCAATACCTGTAACATCAGTGGTACGGAAATAGAATTGTGGACGATAACCAGTGAAGAATGGTTTATGACGGCCACCTTCATCTTTAGTTAAAACGTAAACTTGACCAACAAATTTTGTATGTGGATGAACTGTGCCTGGAGCTGCAATAACTTGTCCACGTTCAACTTCATCGCGTTGAATACCACGTAATAAGCAACCAACATTATCGCCAGCTTCACCGAAGTCCATCATTTTATGGAACATTTCAATACCAGTAATAACAGAAGTGCTTGGTTCGTCTTGCATACCAACGATTTCAACAGCATCATTTAATTTAACAGTACCACGTTCAATACGACCTGTAGCAACGGTACCACGACCTGTAATTGTGAAAACGTCCTCTACTGGCATAGCAAATGGTAAATCTGTTGCACGTTCAGGTGTAGGAATATATTCGTCAACTGCATCCATTAATTCAAGGATAGGTTGATATTCAGGTGCATCTATGTCTGTGCTTTCGCTCTCTAAAGCTACTAAAGCAGAACCACGAATAACTGGAGCATTGTCACCATCAAAATCATATTCGCTTAAAAGATCGCGAATTTCCATTTCAACTAAGTCTAACAATTCATCGTCATCAACTTGATCTGTTTTATTCATAAATACTACGATAGCTGGAACGCCAACTTGACGAGCTAATAAGATATGCTCACGTGTTTGAGGCATTGGACCATCAGCAGCTGAAACGACTAAGATAGCGCCGTCCATTTGAGCAGCACCAGTAATCATGTTTTTGATATAGTCAGCATGGCCTGGGCAGTCAACGTGTGCATAGTGACGTTTATCGGTTGTATACTCAACGTGTGATGTATTAATGGTAATACCACGTTCTCTCTCTTCTGGAGCTTTATCGATGTT
Source organism: Mageeibacillus sp. UBA5436 (assembly GCA_002427545.1). Taxonomy (GTDB): domain Bacteria; phylum Bacillota; class Clostridia; order Saccharofermentanales; family DTU023; genus UBA5436. Next base: position 15,605 of record DIRM01000020.1, read on the forward strand.
TGCATAATCTGTAAAATCTGCTTCACCTTTAATTGCTAATACTTTCGTGATAGCAGCTGTCAATGTGGTTTTACCATGGTCTACGTGACCGAGTGTACCAACATTAACGTGTTCCTTATTTCTTTCAAATTTCTCTTTAGCCATTTTAAAAAGATCCTCCTTATTGATACAGTCAAAGCTGATCCTATTTATCTTTTAATTAAATTATCTCTTTATATTTTACACAAATACTGTACTTTAGCAATAATGCAATAACTTTGGCTTAAATAAAGGTTATTGCTTCTTAACAATTTTTTACAAATGTCTCCATGATTGAGTTTGGTACTCTTTCATAATGATCAATCTGCATGACGAATGTTCCTCTGCCTTGCGTAATGGAACGCAAATTTGTAGCGTAACCGAACATTTCGGATAATGGTACAAAGCTAGATATTTCTGCTGCATTTAATCGAATTTCATTACCAGTAATTTGACCACGTCTAGAGCTTAGATCGCCCATAACATCGCCCATATATTCTTCTGGTATGGTGACATCTACTTTCATCATTGGCTCTAATAAAACAGCATCGCATTTGCGCATTGCTTCTTTTAAAGCCATTGAACCAGCAATTTTAAATGCCATTTCTGATGAGTCAACATCATGATATGAACCATCGACTAAAGTTGCTTTAACGCCAACAACTGGATAGCCAGCAATTTCACCAGCGGCTAATGCTTCTTGGATTCCAGCATCAACAGCACCAATATATTCTTTAGGAATCGCACCACCTACAATTTTATTAACAAATTCATAATGTTGATCAGAAGGTAATGGTTCAAATTGAACAACACAATGTCCATATTGTCCATGTCCACCTGATTGTCTAACAAATTTGCCTTCAACTTCGGCTGCTTTAGTAATGGTTTCACGATAGGATACTTGAGGTTCTCCTACATTCGCTTCAACCTTGAATTCCCTAAATAGACGATCAACAATGATATCCAAATGCAATTCGCCCATTCCTGAAATCAGTGTTTGACCTGTTTCTGAATCTGTTCTCGTTTTAAAAGTTGGATCCTCTTCGGCCAACTTAGCCAAGGCTGTAATCAATTTCTCTTGTGATGATTTTGATTTTGGCTCAATCGCAACTGATAAAACAGGCTCTGGGAAATCCATTGATTCAAGAATAATAGGTTCTTTTTCATCACAAAGTGTATCACCGGTTGCCGTATTCTTTAAGCCAACTGCTGAGGCAATATCACCTGCATAGGCTTTTTGAAGTTCTTCACGATGATTCGCATGCATTAGAAGGATTCGCCCAATTCTTTCACGCTTTTCCTTAGTTGAGTTGTACACATAAGAACCTGATTCCAAGATGCCAGAATATACTCTAAAGAAGCATAATTTTCCGACAAAAGGATCTGTCATAATCTTAAATGCTAGTGCAGAGAAAGGCTGTTCATCACTTGGATGACGTTCTTCTTTTTCCCCTGTTTTTGGATTTGTCCCATCAATAGCAGGAATATCGAGAGGTGATGGCATATAATCAACAATCGCGTCTAATAATAATTGAACGCCTTTGTTTTTATAGGATGTGCCACAGACAACAGGTACGACTTTATCAGCCACTGTTGCACGACGCAAAGCTGCTTTTAGCTCTGGAATTGTGATGTCTTCTTCCATCAAATATTTTTCTTCGATTTCTTCATCGTTTTCAGCAATCTTTTCGATCATTTTTTCACGATACAATTTTGCATCATCCTGCATATCATCGGGAATTGGAATTTCTTCAATTTTTGTTCCTAAATCATCAGAATAATCGAAAGCTTTCATTTCCATCAAATCGATAATACCAATAAAGTTTTCTTCCTTACCAATTGGTAATTGGATGGCTATAGGCTTTGCAGCTAAACGATCTTCTATCATATTGACGACATTATAGAAATCAGCTCCCATAATATCCATTTTATTGATATAGGCCATACGTGGCACATGATACGTATTGGCTTGACGCCATACGGTTTCTGTTTGAGGCTCGACACCGCTTTTGGCACTCAACACTGTAACAGCACCGTCTAAAACACGTAAAGAGCGCTCAACTTCGACCGTAAAGTCAACATGACCAGGAGTATCAATAATATTGATTCTCTTACCTTTCCATTGGGCAGTAGTTGCAGCAGATGTGATAGTGATACCACGCTCCTGTTCTTGCTCCATCCAGTCCATCGTTGCGGCACCCTCATGAGTTTCACCGATTTTGTGGATTTTACCCGAATAATAAAGGATACGCTCCGTCGTTGTCGTTTTACCGGCATCAATATGCGCCATTATGCCTATATTTCTTGTGTTTTCTAACGAGAAATCTCTTGGCATGCGGTTAAGCTCCTTCCTTAGTAAATACTTTTAAGTACATATTTATATATTTTCTTCGCTTTTATTGCTTGAAATATTTTTTAAAAAATATTTTGCAAATATTAAGCAATTACCATCTGTAATGTGCAAAAGCACGGTTTGCTTCTGCCATACGATGCATTTCTTCTTTTTTTCTAAATGCTTGCCCTGTGCTATTACTTGCATCAAGGATTTCATTACCTAAACGTTCTGAAATTGTACGTTCATTACGTGCACGTGCAGCATTGACAATCCAGCGTAAAGCTAAAGTTTGACGTCTTTCAGGACGAACTTCAATTGGAACTTGATAGTTAGAACCACCAACTCGTCTTGCTTTAACCTCTAGCAATGGCATGACATTTTCTAATGCCTGATAAAATACTTCGATTGGATCTTGTTCTGTTCGCTTTTGAATCAAATCAAATGCAGAATAAACAATATTTTGAGCCAATGATTTTTTGCCGTCCTTCATAATGACATTGATTAATTTTGAAACCTTCAGATCATTATATTTTGGATCAGGCAGAATTTCTCTTTTTGGAACATGGCCTTTTCTTGGCACTTTGCTTCCCTCCTTTCATGATTATACGGTTTACCGAAATCATAGGTACTCACGGTTTGGATCGTGTCTTGCAAGAAAGACCTGTATCTTGATAAGTCAGGAAAACAGAGCCTTCTTTAGACTAAATTGTCCAACCGATCGGGCCGCTTACTTAGCAGCGGATTTTGGTCTCTTCGCACCATATTTGGAACGACCTTGCTTGCGGTCAGTAACGCCTGCGGTGTCTAATGTTCCACGAATAACGTGATAACGAACACCTGGTAAGTCCTTAACACGACCACCACGAATCAGAACAACACTATGTTCTTGTAAGTTATGGCCAATACCTGGGATATAGGCAGATACTTCCATCTGATTGGTCAAGCGAACCCTTGCAACTTTACGCAAAGCTGAATTTGGTTTTTTAGGAGTCGTTGTTTTAACTGATGTACAAACGCCACGTTTTTGTGGAGATTCATATGTTGAAACACGATTCTTCAATGAATTCAAGCCATAGCCTAATGCGGGTGATGCTGACTTATATGTTTTGTCCGAGCGACCTTTTTTGACCAGCTGGTTAAATGTAGGCATCTATCTTCCTCCTTTCATAATTTATTTTTTTGCATAAAAACTTCGTCACCGAAATCTCAGCAACTCATTGTATCATCTGAAAATTTGCTTGTAAAGCAAGCTTATTTACTTAATTTTCAAAAGTTTTTTTATTTTTTTCTAATAAATTAGACAAAATCTTTGTCAGATTTCTTGTGATTTAAATAAATTCTCTTTTTTTAAATTTAGGATTCTTTTATTCTAAAGCTAAATCTAACACTCTTTTAACATCTGACATTTCAGCATGACCTTCATGGACTTTCTTTTCATCAACATAGAAAGTAGGTACAAAATAATAATCGTATTGATCTGCTATTTCCGGATTATTTTTTTCATTTATTTGGGTAATTTCAATATTCTTATATTCATCTTCTTCCATTAATTGATCTAGACATCTTAGAGCTAATTGGCAATGGGGGCATTCATCAAACATAAACATTTTAACTTTTTTCATTATAAATCTCCTTCGCAGCTTGGCTAAATTTTCTTATTTTTTCACCCAGACAGATATTGAACTTGCGAGGCAAGTAAAATTGGCTTTGAAATTTTCATCAAGGCAGATTTCAATTTCTTCATGACCTGTTAAATCATAAAAACTAGTTCCAGGTTTTTCATGTTCAAATATTACCTCTTTATTCCCAGCTTCGCTGTTACTCAAGACACAGACCAGTCCAGAATTATGATGCTCTTGATCACCCATTCTCTGAATTGCTATGCAATTGGGATTATCTAAGTATAATTTTTCTTCACCATAAGCATATTTCACTCTGGCCTTTAGCAGAATGTCTATAATTTCTTGTTGAGGTTTATTTGGCTCTTCGCCTTGACTTCCATAATAGTCAGCATAAAAAACACAAGGATAGCCTTTTTGTCTAAGCAAAATCATCGCATAAGCTAATGGTTTAAACCAATCTGCAACCCAAGACTCTAGGGATTGACCTAATTGTGAATCATGATTGTCAACAAAAGTCATGACACGCATAGCATCACTTTGAACAATCGTTTCATTAAAAATTTGAGTCAAATCATAATCTGGACCTTCCTTGGATGCTTCATGGAATTTAAAATGTAATGGGACGTCAAATAAAGTGATATCTTGATAGGAATCTTTTAAAACTTCATTTAATGCTTGTATATCTCCAGTCCAATATTCGCCTACATAGAACAGATCGCGTTTTGTGCTCTCCTGTAAATACTGTGTGAGATTATTTATAAATTTTAAATCGATATGTTTTAAGGCATCAATACGCAAGCCATCCAAGTTTAATTCTTGTACAAACCAGAGTGCCCATAGCTTTACCTCTTCAATCACATCAGGATTGTTAAAATCAACATCGGCATGCATGAGATAATCAAAATTACCTTTTTCATTTTCAGTAACATTTTCTGAAAAGTCCTTCGCTTCTCCTAAAATTTTGAAAATTCCTGTTTCTCCTGTTTTTTGATCAAAATCAACAGCTGTAAAATGCTGATGAAACCACTTATAAGCAGAATATTTATCCTCACGTCCTGGAAATTCAAAATGCGTCCAGCCCTCTATATCAAAAGGCTCTGAAATGACTTCTTCTCGATTATCAGGATTGACTTTTACGACAGAAAAAGTTTCTGTGCTATCAGCGCCAGCTTTATGATTAATAACCATATCGGCATAAACCTGAATTTCATAGGCATGTAATGTTTCGATTGCTTCAATCAGTTCTTCTTTTGTCCCATATTTGGTTCGAACAGAACCTTTTTGATTGAATTCTCCCAAATCATATAGATCATAAGCTGCATAACCGACGTCTTCTGTATTTTGTCCTTTGTAACAAGGCGGTATCCATACAGCCGATATTCCTATTTCTTTTAAATGAGGTGCATCTTTTTTTAATTTTTTCCACAAATTACCATCGTTTGGTAAATACCATTCGAAGTATTGCATCATTACACCATTCATAAAATTATTCTCCTTAAACTTCTCATTATTAAAATAAAATATATTGTTATTTGCGAATGATTAAATGATTTTAATATTATCATTTAAACATCAGACAGGTTTCAGAACTGCTAATAACAAAAAGGACTTCTACCAGAGAAGTCCTTTAATGCTATCATATTTTATAATAATTTGAAAAAGTTAAAAAGTTATAATCTAACAACACCTGTTTTTTTAGCGGCTTCCCCTACTGCCTTAGCAACCGAATCAGCAACACCCTCTTTAAAGGCATGTGGCATAATATAATCTACAGATAATTCAGAATCACTTACAGAATCAGCAATGGCATATGCAGCTGCTACATTCATTTCTTCATTTATTTCAGAAGCTCTGACATCAAAAGTACCACGGAAGATGCCTGGGAAAGCTGAAACATTATTGATTTGATTTGGATAATCAGAACGGCCTGTTGCAACAATTTTTGCACCTGCAGCTTTGGCATCATCTGGATTGATTTCTGGAATTGGATTGGCACAAGCAAATACGATTGGGTCTTTTGCCATGCTTTTTACCATATCTTGATTAACTGTACCTGGAGCAGATACACCAATAAAGACATCTGCATCTACCATGGCATCGGATAATTTTCCTGATTGTTTAGTAGGATTAATCATTTGGCATAATTCTTCTTTGTACTTGTTCATGCCTTCTGGCCTGCCAGAGTAGATAATACCACGGCTATCACACATCAGGATATTTTCACCTTTTGCACCAGCTGAAATCAATAATTTTGTGATGGCAATTGAAGCTGCTCCAGCCCCATTTAAAACAATTTTGACTTCTTCAATTTTTCTATCAGTTACTTTTAAAGCATTAATTAAACCTGCTAAGGTAACAACAGCTGTTCCATGTTGGTCATCGTGGAAAATAGGGATATCACATTTTTCTTTTAATTTTGCTTCGATTTCAAAACAACGTGGAGCTGCAATGTCTTCAAGGTTGACACCACCAAAACTTCCAGAAATATTATAAACAAGATCTACTATTTCATCGACATCATTTGTTTTAACACAAAGAGGGAAAGCATCTACATCACCAAATGCTTTAAACAGAGCACATTTGCCTTCCATTACTGGCATGGCTGCTTCTGGTCCTATATTACCTAAACCTAAAACGGCAGAACCATCTGTAATTACTAAACATAAATTATGGCGTCTTGTATAAATATATGATTTTTCTACATCTTTTTCTATTTCTAAGCAAGGTGCAGCTACGCCTGGTGAATAAGCAATAGCTAAGTCTTCTGCAGTACCTACAGGTGCTTTGCCTATTACTTCAATTTTACCGCCCCATTCTTCATGTTTTTGTATAGCAAGTTGATTTCTTTCATTCTCTGTCATGTTATTCCCTCCAGCTTTTTTAATTATTGACTAATTACTAATTATATAACTGTAAATTGATCTGGTTAGTTTTTAATTTATACATTAAAGTAAATGATTTTTACTTATATTAACCATGAATAATTTAACAGATTAATTAAGAGTAAACAAGATATACCGGAAACGTTTAGATTTATTTACTAATTAAACTTTACTTAATTTAATTTTGATTGTGTATATCTTTAAATTCTGATAAATTATAAAGAGAAAATTTTGATTTTCTGCTAAGATGTCTAAGATATTAAAAGTCATAATTAGTAAATTATAAAATTTTATTTTGTAAGATTTATATAGTTATAGGGAAAGGAACCTTTTATATGAACAAACACAAAGAATTACAGTCATGGATCGATGAATGCGTAGCTCTATGCAAACCAAAAGACATCGTTTGGATTGATGGTAGCGAAGAGCAAAATCAAGCTTTGCTAGACGAGGCAGTCAAAAGTGGGGCTGCTATTGAGTTAAATCAAGAAAAACGTCCTGGTTGCTATTTATTCCGTAGTGATCCTTCTGACGTTGCTCGAGTTGAAGATCGTACATATATCGCTAGTGTTAAAGAAGAAGACGCTGGCCCAACAAATAATTGGGTTGATCCTGTTGAATTAAAGAAAACAATGACCGGACTTTATGATGGTTGTATGGAAGGTCGTACGATGTACGTTATTCCTTTTTCCATGGGTCCTATTGGTTCACCAATAGCTAAAATTGGTATTGAACTTACTGATAGTCCTTATGTTGTTGTTAATATGAAAATCATGACCAGAGTTGGTAATGATGTTATGGATATTTTAGGCGAAGATGGCGAATATGTTAAATGTTTGCATTCTGTTGGCTATCCTTTAAAAGATGGACAAGAAGATGTTGCATGGCCTTGTGCTCCAATGGAACATAAATATATCACTCAATTCCCAGAAGAAAGATTGATTTGGTCATATGGTTCTGGTTATGGTGGAAATGCTTTACTTGGTAAAAAGTGTTTTGCTTTGCGTATCGCTTCTGCTCAAGCTAGAGATGAAGGCTGGATGGCTGAGCATATGCTCATCTTGAAATTAACTAATCCAGAAGGCGAAGTTCATTATGTAACTGGTGCTTTCCCATCTGCTTGTGGTAAAACCAATTTGGCAATGTTAGTTCCTACTATTCCTGGCTGGAAAGTTGAAACTGTTGGTGATGATATTGCTTGGTTAAAATTTGGTGATGATGGTCGTCTATACGCAATCAATCCTGAAGCTGGTTTCTTTGGTGTTGCTCCTGGCACATCTTATAAATCAAATCCAAATGCTATGGATACCATTAAATCTAATACCATTTTCACTAATGTTGCCTTAACTGATGATGGCGATGTTTGGTGGGAAGGCATTGACGGCGAAACACCAGATCATTTAATCGACTGGCATGGTAATGATTGGACGCCAGACAGTGACAAACCTGCTGCTCATCCAAATTCACGTTTCACCACACCTGCTGCTCAATGTCCATCTATTGCAGATAATTGGGAAGATCCAATTGGTGTACCTATTGATGCATTCTTAATTGGTGGTCGTCGTGCTTCAGTAATACCTTTAGTACATCAAAGTCTCTCTTGGAATCATGGTGTATTCCTTGGTTCTATCATGGGTTCAGAAATTACAGCTGCTGTTATCTCTGATAAAATTGGTCAAGTACGTCGTGATCCATTCGCTATGTTACCATTCATTGGCTACAATGTTGGCGATTATTTACAACATTGGATTGAAATTGGCGAAAACAGCACATATGACAAATTACCAAAATTATTTTATGTTAACTGGTTCCGTAAAGATGAAAACGGCAAATTCTTATGGCCTGGCTTTGGCGACAATAGCCGTGTGTTAAAATGGGTTGTTGAGCGTTGTGCTGGCAAAGTTTCTGCTAATGAAACTCCAATTGGTTACATTCCTTCCAAAGAGGATCTTTATTTAGACGGTTTAGATATTAGCGATCATGAAATCGATGAAATCTTGAGCGTTGATATTGATGGCTGGAAAGCAGAAACCAAATCAATTCGTGAGCATTATGAAGGTTTAGATGCAAAAGGCGGAAAATTACCAAAAGAATTGTATCATCAATTAGATGCTTTAGTAGAGCGTTTAGATCAAGCTTAAATTTATTTAAGCATTCTTATTTAACTATTGGCAGGAAAGTCCTTTCGACTTTCCTGCTTTTTTATTTGCTCCAAACAGCTGGTTTTTGTAGAATATAGACATGTTATAATAATCGAAGGTGAATTTTATGTTGAATGTTAATATAGACCAAGAAATTGAAGATGCAAAAATATTGCAAAAAGACAAAAAATATAATGAAGCTTTAGCAAAACTAGATGCATTATCTGATGCAAAGTTAAGGAAAAAGCAAAAATTTGAAATTACATTATTAACTGGTATTTTAAAAATGAATTTAGCACATTATGATGATGCTAAAGAATTACTAAATGAAGCATTATCTCTTGGCGAAAATAATCAAGATCTCTATCAACAAACAAGGTCTTTACATCAATTGGGTATCATTACAAAATTAATGGGCGATTATCCACAGGCAACTGAATTGTTTAGAGAAGAATTAAGACGTTGCAGCTCTCTTATCCCCTCTTATTATTCAGATTTATCTTATAATTTTTACGAACAAGGTGATGTGATGATGTTGTCTGGTAATTATGAAGATGCAGAAATGTACTTTAATCATGCCTATACTTTTGCTGATACAGAACATAATTATCATGGTGTTGCATTAGCGATGGAAGCAATGGGCAATTTATATTTACGAATTGGTAGACATTCACATGTCAAAAAATATTTTGAAAAAAGTGTTGAGAATTTTAAATTAGCAAATGCTTTTGAAGAGGCCAATCTTGTTCAGGCCAAAATTGATCAATTGAATAATCAATAATATTTAAATATCTTACTCAATAGTATTGTTTAATAATTATAAAAATCAGTCACTTGTAAGTTTATAATTTAAGAATTATAATTTAGTTAACAATTAAGAGGTCATAGGACCTCTTATGTTCTATTCTCTGTTTCTGTTGGATGCTTCGTTTTTCATATAAGCTAGGTAGAGAATCTAATTTATCAAGAACCATATATGAGTTCAAATAACTTATTAATCAAAAACTAGCTAACTTGACTTCAATTTTATGTCAATGCTTGGTTAAACTATTAATAATCATCAAATACGGAGGTCATATTATGAGAGTAACAGTTGTAGGAGCAGGAAATACTGGTTTAGCTATGGCGGCACATTTGGCCTTGAGTGGAAGCGAAGTCGTGGTTTATAATCGTTCTCCTGATGTCGTTTCTGCCATCAATGAAACAAATACCATTCATTGCAATGGAGTTTTTAATGATGATGCCAATATTGCTTTTGCTAGTCAAAATATGGCTGAAGCAACTAAAGACACTGATCTTATAATGATTATGACTCCGGCATTTGCACATAAGGATTTAGCTATACTCTTAGGTCAATCTTTGGAAAAAGAAGTCCCAATCATTTTAAATCCAGGTAGAACCTGTGGTGCCGTTGAATTTACTCATTATTTCAGTCAAGAAAATAAATATTTACGGCCTTTAGTCGCGGAGACTCAAACTGTCATCCATACTGCTAGACGCAATAGTCTAAATAGCGTCAATCTAATTGCAATCAAAGATTCCGTAGATATTGCAACACTTGATTCAACTAAAATAAATGACGTTATGTCTGTAATTCCGGAAGCAATTCGAAAACACTTTAGCCCAGCAAAATCAGTTGTTGAAACATCTATCGGCAATACTGGCATGATTTTACATTGTACGCCTTTACTTTTAAATAGCGGTTGGACAGAAAGTCCTAAATTTGGTTATAAGCATTACTGGGAAGGTATATCACCTAGAATAGCTCGTTTTTTAGAAAAAATTGATAGTGAAAGGCTGGCTGTTGCAAAGGCTTTAGGCAGCGATTTACTCAGTACAAAAGACTGGATAAAACGTAGCTATCATTCAGAAGGTGATACATTATATGATTGTATTCAAAATACGGTTGCTTATGAAATTATTGATGCACCTAGTACTTTAGATCATCGTTATATTTTTGAAGATATCCCTTATGGCCTTGTACCATTAGAAGTAATCGGTAAACAATTAGGTGTCGAAATGTCATACACTTCTTTAATTATTGATTTAGCTTGTGCTTTAATGGAAACAGACTTACGTAAAAGTGGTCGTAACTTGAATCATCTTGCACTTCAAAGCATTAAAGATGGGATTTGTTAATTTTTTGTTCTCAGAACCATGACGCCTTTCGGCTAATTAAAAAAAGGAGCACATGTACATGAGCCAAATGAAACCAAAAGCTGTATATGCTTTTATTAAACCCGCACATGATGCCCATACGATAGGGATACAATCTGCTAGCTCGCTTTTACGTGATTGTGGCTATCTCGTGATTACTGCTGATGATAAAATTGAGAAAGCTCTGTCTCATTTTGCTGATGAAAGTGCTCGTCACGATATTATTTCCTGGTTACGTGCAAATGGTGTAAATCGTCTGGGGTTGACCTATCGCTTAGATAAGGAAGATGCTCTCAAAATTTTTGGTTATCTGTTAGAGGAATTAAAGAGAGAGCGAATGCTTCGACATCAAGGTGGCCCAATTGATGCCATCTTTTTTGGTGGTCTACCAGAATCTTGCCAAATGGTAGAAAAGAAATTTTCTGGTTTGGTGCGTTGTTTTCAAGGTGGTGAATCTGCCCATGATACGCTTCTTACAATGGGTGTACCTGAGGAAGAGATTCCAGCAGAAATGTTAGAAGTTAATCAATATGATTTAAACAGAGAAAAATTCGCCAAAGAAATTATTGATAAGAATGAATATAAGAATCTTAATCCCCATGATGACAATGATTATTTTGGTTATGGTAGTCGAAGCGATCGTATCGAAAAGCGTCTATCCGCAGTGAAAGAAGAAGTTTATGGTAAAAGACCTTTAGTCCGAGCTCATGTTGGACCTTATACTTCTGGTCAAAAACATAAAGAGGCTATTGATGAATGCATTGATTGGATCAAAAAGCTTGCAAACAGTGGATTTTTAGATATTTTATCTCTGGGTACCTCTCAATTAAGCCAATCTAATTTTGGTGAAGATTGGACTGGTATGAATAATGGTGGCGGTGTACCAGTTAATTCTCCCGAAGAATATATTGAACTGTACGAAGCTTCTAGACCGATGTTAATACGTACATATGCTGGAACTAAAAATATAAGTGAATTAGCCCATATCTATGAAAATACTATTAATATTTCTTGGCATGCAATGTCTCTTTGGTGGTTTAATCGCCTCGATGGAAGAGGACCTTATACACTTTATCAAAGTCTCAATGAGCAAATTAAAGCTATACGCTATGTAGCAAAAACCGGGAAACCTTTTGAAGCCAATGTATCACATCATTTTTCTTTTCGTGGTGCCGACGATATCACCTATATTGTATCTGTTTATTTGGCTGCTAAATTGGCAAAAAAATTGGGTATCAAAACTTTTATCTTGCAAAATATGCTAAATACTCCTAGCAGTACCTGGGGTGTTCAAGATTTAGCTAAATCGAAAGTTATGCTTCGTTTAATCCGTTCATTAGAAGATAAAAACTTTCGTGTCCTTTTACAACCGCGTGCAGGCCTTGACTACTTTGTTGCGGATCCCTTTAAAGCAAAAGTTCAATTATCTGCAATCAGTTGTTTAATGGACGACATCGAGTCAGAAAATAATAATAGTCCTGAGTTAATTCATGTCGTCAGTTATTCTGAAGCTTCGCATTTGGCAACTCCTGATATCATCAATGAAAGTATTCAAATTACGCTTTATACTTTGCAGAAATACCGTCAGGCTAAGCAGTATGGTTTAGTTGATAAAATGAGTAAGAACTCTGAAGTTATCGAGCGTGAAACAAAACTTTATCAAGACGCTAAACAGCTCATTAATTTTTTAGAAAAAACCATAACTGATCTTTACTCTGCAGAAGGCTTTTATACTATTTTTTCAGCTGGTTTTTTACCTGTTCCTTATCTATGGAATGAGACCGAGGAATTTGCAAAGGCAATAAACTGGCAAACTAAATCTATTCGTGGAGCAATGACTGTCATAGATAAATATGATTTACCTATGAGCATGGATGAAAGAATAGAGCTTGCACGCATTAATCTTAAGGATGCAGAACGTGCTTTATCTCGTCAGCTTTAAATCAAATTGTATTTAATTTTCTATCATTTCAATATAGCTACCAGTTTGATCATTATGAACTTGAATTTGTTTAGGAATTCGTTCTTTGAGTTCAATGGCGTGGTCAAGACGGCTATTAATGTCATTTTTTCTTTTTAATTCTAATTATTAAAAATAGCAATGATATCATCTTAATCTGAATCATTGCTATACTTGTATTAGATTTTTCAAATGTTATGTAATTTAAAAAATATAAAAAATTTTCATGTCATTTTTGTTTGCTAATAAATAAGTAAAATTAAGGAAGAATTAAATTGGCAAAAAAGACTTGTAAAGTTAAAACTAAAACAATACATAATAAGAAGATCCAAAAAGGACTATTTTTTCTGGTAGGATGACCTTTTTGGAAACCAGCATAAAAATAAATCATGGCATGCATTTTACCAGCTAATGCAATGATAATTCCACCAATTGGAAAGAAAAACGAAACGATTATCGCTAAAATTAAGATAATCGAATATGGCACAGTGGAGAGTACTATCGTTTGACTATATTGTTTCATTTTGCGAGGTTCACTCTTGAGTACAAAAGCCATTAAAAATAATAAGATGAATAATAGAACAAAAGTAGCTAACTGACTTAAAAGAGATAGGCCAAAAACAGCACTTGTCCCTTTTAAATTTGCGATATTCATACTGGTTAAGATTGTTTTAATGGACTTAGAATAAAGCAGGCTATTCAGAGAACCAACCAGTAAAATATTAATCAAAGCCCAAATACATAAAACACCAAAATGCAAACTTAAATGAAAAACTTGCATGGGTCGTTTAGAAAATAAAAGGGAGAATATTTGCTTCTGCCCATTTAATATTTCTTTAACATGTTTATTTTGTGAGAAGTTATTTTTACGAGGAGCTGAACTGCGTCTTTCCTTTGTTTGTCTAACATCATCATTATAATTATCTGAATATCCATCATTGTCTGGCTCATCTAAATCATCCAAATCATATTGATTATTATTTTTTGATATTGATCCTTCTGTCCTTACAACATTTTCTATACTTTGCCGAAAATTTTTTTCTCTTTCGATGACATTGTCATCTTGATTCTCAGCTGATTCATATTTAAATTCTCGAATATTTTGATTGTTTTGAACTGGATTCTCATTCTGCTGATTTGCTTTTCTTGCAGCTTCAGCATATTGCTCTGATGTTTTTTGATCTTCTAAATATTCATCAGATACGTCATAATCATCATAATCATTATTCATTTTGAGCTCCCCTATTTCTTTTATTTCTTTTATTTTACTTATTTTCTTTATTATAAACAACTAGCATCGCTTTCATATTTATCGCTAAAACATTAATGGCTGTATAATATTGAATATCTTTATTTAATTTTTTTTGAGCTTGGCTCAAAATTTCTTGCGAATTAAAACCATAGTACAGAGAAACACCTAAATCAAAAATAGCACCATAATTTCTTTTTCTTACAGAAAATTCTAATAATTCAGAAATTCCTTTTACATTTTGCAAAATTTGTTCAACCAGCATGGCCAGAGCATCATCTGAAATAGAATAATTTCCAATGGTTGAAAAGGTTGGTCGTACTACTGTTTTTTCTCCTTCAGACACAAAATCAACACGATCTGGAGAGCGGTCCAAAACACGTTTCAGTTTTTGCAAAGGTTCCATAAAATAACCAGAAAAGTCATGTTTGATCTCCATGCTAGGTACAGGAATTGTATGTGTACCCTCAGTCATTCTGGTTGTTCTAGCAAGATCTCTTTCATCTTCGGTTGTAACATCCTCAATGCGAATCATCATAGCTGGTCGATTTAACCAAAGATTATCACATATTTTATTAAGCATTCGATCCGAGGTACCAAGGATCATAAGGATGGGAGGATTTTCGGTAATTAAAGCTCGCCTCATATTTGCTGAACGAACTGGATCTGTAAACAAGGCTTGTCGTACCGATTCCAATTGTGTGGGGGCCGTTTTGGCTGAAGTACCAGCCACAATGATACTGCCATGAATTAATAAACCATCATCGATTAAATAATGGATTTTATGTTTTTGAGCAACCATTAAAGCTCTTGTACTTTTCCCTGTTCCAGATTTTCCAATAAAAGCAACAACCGCAATTTGAGATAGAAAAGAACGAATATCCTGTTCTGTTTCTAATTCTTCTCTGCGATTGGCTTCTTGAACAGTTGTTTTTACAACTTCGGCAAAGCTGCCAAAGGGATTAAATAGCAGTTTGCCCGGTCGTAAGGGAACATCTTTTTCGGGCTCAGGAATATTAGAACTATAAACTTCTTTTTGCTTTTGTTCTTCTTGATTTTCTTTTTTTCTTCTTTTGCCAAATAAAAAATCAAACATATTTATGACTTTAACACTCTCAGTTGGCCTCCACCTAAAAATGCTGTATTATCAACAAAATTTCTAAGCGCATATTATATAAACAACTTCAATAATTAGTCTTCGGGCATTTCACAATTATGATAAACCTCTTGAACATCATCATTTTCTTCTAATTTTTCCAATAATTTTTCTAATTTTTCGATATCTTCTACGCTATCCAATTCATTTGAAACTATGGGTTGTGGTCCAAGTGAAATATCAACAAATTCATATTTTTTTTCAGTTAAGCTTCTCAATATCATATGATATTCTTCTGGCTCTGTTTCTATTTCATAAAATTCATCAGATACCGTAAAGTCAGAACACCCTGCCTCCATAGCATCAAGCATTACTTGATCCTCATCTGGATATTTTTCTTTTTCTATTATCAAAACACCTTTTCTTTCAAATAAAAAAGCAACGCTACCGTCTTTACCTAAATTGCCTCCATATTTATCAAAAATATGACGAATTTCACCAGCAGTTCTATTTCGATTATCTGTTAAAGCTTCGACAATAATAGCAATTCCAGCGGGACCATAGCCTTCATAATTGATTTGAACGAAATCATTATCATTTACATTTGCAGCATTATCAATTGCTCTTTTTATCGTGTCATTTGGCATATTAAAAGATTTTGCTCTAGCAATGGCTGTTTGCAAATTGTAGTTTTCTTCGGGATTTGGTCCACCCTCTTTTATAGCAACTTGAATTTCACGTCCAAGCTTAGTAAAAATTTTACCTTTTTTAGCATCGACTGCTTCTTTTCTTTTTTTAATATTATTCCATTTTGAATGTCCTGACATATTGCCTCCAATGTTTTTTTAATCTATTTAATAAATTGTTTTTTGTTTATTCTGAAATTGGAAATTCTTGCATTTTCCCTTTTTCCACTTTAATTTTATCGCTCGTTAAATCTTTTAGCAAAATAAGAAAACGTTCTTCTTCAGTAGGTTCAACTGCAACCTGCCAGCTGACCTGATCTGTATATTCTATTTCCAACTGATGATAATTAAGTAGCTCTAATTGATATCTGACTTTTTCTGCATAAGTATAATCACAAGTCAAATGAAACAGGCGATGATTTTGCCATATAATGGGCTTGGCTTTTTCTACTGCTAGAGAAGCTGCTTTACCATATGCTCGAACCAAACCACCTGCACCTAGTTTGATTCCACCAAAATATCTAACAATCACAATACCTGCTTGAACCAAATCTTGTTTATCTAAAACATCAAAAACAGGTAAACCAGCTGTGCCTTGTGGCTCGCCTGCATCAGAAAAGCGCTGTATTCTTTGTGGTTTAATGATAATCCAAGCAAAGACATGATGTGTTGCATCTGGAAATCGTTCACGCTGTTTTTGTACAAAAGCTTCTGCTTCTTTTGTATTTTGTAAAGGTGCGGCAACCCCAATAAAACGAGATTTTTTTTCAATATATTCGATTTCTGCACTATCCCTTAAAGAACGGTATTGAGTAATCATTCAATTTCCTCATTTATTTCTTTAAGTTTTTGTATAGCTAAAGTTAATAAAGATTTATCCTGACTATATGTTACTTTTTCTAGGGCCTCATTAATTGGGAAAAACTTGGCTTCTACTATACCTTGAGTTTTATTTGCTATAACATGATCTGAATCAGAAACCATTAAATACCAAATGATGCGATTTGCCACAGGTTTTTTTCTAGATAAAGAGTAGAATTCATAACTGGTTCTACCAGCCAAAGCAACGATACGCGCCTCAACATCTGCTTCATCTTTGACTCGCCAAGTGGCTACTTCATCGTCTGGATCATCATCGCGAATAACACCTTTAGGAAAACTCCACTCTGATTTTTCATTTTGGATAAGTAATACTTGATTCTCGAAAAAGACGATACCGCCCGCACAATCTCTAATTAACATAAAAATCCAAACTTTCTGTCTTTAACTATAGTCTAGAAAACTCGTAACATCAGTTATGAGATAAATAGGCTAATTTGTTCTAATTAAAATTAAGCTTATATCTATTATTCCTGCTAATATTATACATAAGTATATCAGAATAGAGGCAAAAATGAGAACAATGATCTGTGAGTAGCTGGTTTGATTGAAATCTACTCTGTCAAAAAATTTTTTTCTATTCCTCAAAATATGATAAAAAGCTGAAAATTTTGAAAAATAAAGTATAAAGTAGCAAAGTATCGAAAAAAAGCACAAAATAACAGAAATAATTAATTTTTATGTTATTATAAAGAACTGAAACAAAATAAATAACCGATCTCATATCGATCAAAGGAATTCAATTATGCATCGTTCCAAAAATAATTCGATTAAAAAGACATTGTTAATATTAATCATTTGTGTTGTTATCTTATTACTTGTTTTGATTTTTTCTTTAATTTTGGCTCATTCTAGGCAGAAAAAAACAGTAATGCTCGATAATACTAAATCCGAAAACATCATCCATACTAATAATTCTGAACAGACAGATTCTTCTAAACCGATTTCTTCAAAAGTTGAATCAAAAACAACAGAAACCGCTGAAGGCATCGTCATCTCTTCAGAAGAAAGTTCTATCAATATGAGCGAAACAGAAATTTCTACCGAAACAAATCTTGAATTGCCTTTTATTGAGAAAATGGCATTTGTTCCTGATGAATTTGAGAAAGTTCAAAATTATTTTGGTTCTTTACCAGAAATCAAGCAAAATCATACTTTTGAACATACTAAAATCAAGGCAATTTATCTTTCCGATGTTGATTATTTAGATAGCTATTTAGAGATGGTTAAAGGTACTGAAGTCAATACTTTTATCATTGATGCTAAAGAGAGTTATGGCATACTTTATGAGAGTCAAATTTCTTTAGCAAAAGAACTGAATGCTATTATTGAACATCGTGATTTAGAAAATA
Organism: Mageeibacillus sp. UBA5436; assembly: GCA_002427545.1. Classification (GTDB taxonomy): domain Bacteria; phylum Bacillota; class Clostridia; order Saccharofermentanales; family DTU023; genus UBA5436. The sequence continues at coordinate 33,982 of DIRM01000020.1, forward strand.
TCTTTGAGCGTTGTCATAATCAAGGTATTCGAGTCATTGCCAGAATTGTTTGTTTTAAAGATTCTACTCTGGAAAGCATTCGCCCTGATTTAACAATCTCCACAAAAAATAATGTTCCGATTGAATATCCTTTAGAAGGCTACCAAACTTTTGCTAATCCTTATGATCAACGTGTTTGGCAATATTTAATAGATATAGCCAATGAAGTTATTGATTTAGGCGCTGATGAAATTCAATTCGACTATGTTCGTTTCCCCTCAGGGGAGCCAGCTGAAGGCACGGTTCCTTATTTTGGTGAACCAGATGAAGTTCCACAAAAATACTCTGCAATTAATCGTTTTTTACAAACGGCAGTTATCGAAATACAAGAGAATAAAAATACTCCAGTTGGAGCAGATTTATTCTCAATCGTTATGACCAGTGAACTTGACGGCAAGGCCATTGGACAATTTTGGAATTTTATCGGTTTATCTGGTATAGATAATCTTTGTCCTATGATTTACCCATCTCATTATGCCAATGCTTCTGTTGGCGGGATTTTAGGGAATGGTGAAGGTTCTATGATTGGCAATAATCTTTATGAAGCACCTGATCTAGAGCCATATAATGTCGTTATAGATGCTTTTGTTGATGGTATGCCTGCTATTCAACAAGAAGGTTATGCTCACATCCGTCCTTATTTACAAGCTTTTACTGCCGATTATTTACTGGAAGGTTATTATAAAGAATATACATCTGAAGAAATACATGAGCAAATTCAAGCTGTATACGATTCCGGCTTAGAAGAATGGGTTTTATGGAATGTACAATTGGAATATCCCAAAGGTACTTTTCTAGCAGATTAATCATTAAAATTAGGGCGGTTTATTATGCAAGAAACAAAAGATTTCAAAAAGTATATTCAAATTTTAAATAATCATCAGATTCATTTTGAAATTTATCTAAATGATAAATTTTTAAGTGAAGATGATTTTAATCAATTGCATCATATGAATTTTGACTATATTAGTTATGATTCTCGAGATGTCGATAAGAATACTTTTTTTATTTGTAAAGGCAAAAATTTTTCTGATGAATACCTTGAAATGGCCATTCAAAACGGTGCCTCTCTCTATATGTCGGAAAAAAACTATCATAAAAATATTCCGGCCATCATCGTTTCAAATTTACGTGAGGCCTTGTTTTTATTAGCTGAATTTTATTTTAATTATCCACAGAATCATCTCAAATTGATTGGCATCACTGGTACTAAAGGTAAATCCACTACTACCTTGATTCTCGAGAGTATTTTTGAACAAATGGCTTTACAAAATAAAAGTAAACCGGCAGGTGTCATCTCCTCCATTTATAATTTTGATGGTTTTACTAGAGAAGAAAGTTCTTTAACCACACCAGAGCCAATTGAGCTAATGTCCATTTTAGCAAATTGCCGTAAAGCTGGTCTGCAATATGTATTAATAGAAGCCTCTTCTCAAGCTCTTAAAAACAATCGTTTAATGACAATTCATTTTGATGCCTCCATCTTTTTAAATATTTCTTCGGATCATATTTCAGATATCGAACATCCTGATTTTGAAGATTATTTTCAGTCGAAAATAAAGATTTTCAGACAATCGAATCATATTTTTTTAGATCATGCTTTATTAAATTTTAATGAAGTTCAAACTGCTTTAACTTCAGCCGCTTTGCCAACAACTTTTTCTGTTAATGATATTGCAGCTGATTATTTATTAAACTCTTATCAACAAAAGCAGACTTTTGCTGAATTAAATATTAAACTTATCGATTATGAACTGATTTTCAAAACAAAATTATTCGGTGAATTCAATGCTCAAAATATTCTCGCCGCTATTGCTGTAGCAAAACATTATGGAATATCTGATTGTATTATTAAAGAAGGTATACAAAAAGCAAGAGTTCCCGGCAGAATGGAATTGTTTCATGATCAAGCAGAAAACATTTTTTGCTTGGTCGATTTTGCTCATAATCAATTAAGTTTTCAAACTATTTTCCAATTTACCAAACAATATTTTTCAGATTTTTATCAAATTGTGGTATTTGGTTCTGTTGGAGGAAAAGCAATTAATCGTCGAAAAGAACTCGGAGACATTGCTGGCAAATATGCTGATTTATCTATTCTAACTGAAGATAATTCGAGCATTGAAAATCAACATGATATTAATTTAGAAATTATATCCGCTATTGAGAAAAGCCATGGAAAATGGTTAGAAATTGTTGACAGAAAATCTGCTATCGCAAAAGCCTTTGAAATCGCTCAGGCACATTTTCAAAAATCAGAACAGAAAGTAATTATTTTATTCCTGGGTCGTGGTGTAGAAAACTCGATGAAAATAGGAAAAATAAATATACCATACCCTAGTGATATTGAAATGGTAGAAGAATATTTAACCAAATTAAATAAAATTAAAGGCAAGACGAATTAATAAACTGTCTTGCCTTTTTGCTTCTATCTCTTTTATTTACAATTTTATTCTGTATAGCGTTGTTCTAATCTACTAAAGAAATAAGAGATAACAATACCAACTGTAAACATGGCGAAACTCAATAATAAAGCCGTGCCAAAGTACAATTGCATTGCCTCTAAATTATCTAGACTAAAGGCTGGAAATATAACCGTTGGGAATATGGCAAGAGTTGAGCCAATAACCAAACCAAATATAAAGTGATACATTTTACTATAATATTTTTCAAATAAATAATTTGTTAACTTTGCCAAGAGTAAAACACAGAGTACTGCGCCTAAAACAAAAGGAATGATCATGGCAAAATCAATACTAACAATGGATGATGCCATTTTGTCATAAAGGCCAAAATAGATTAAAAAATTCGAAGGGCTAAGACCCGGAACAACAAATCCTAAAGCGAATATGAAACCACTCATAAACCATGCAGGAATACTAGGTGTAACGGCTGTAAAAGATTGTTCCCCTAAGAACATGATTCCGAAAACAAAAACTGCAGAGATAAGACTGACTAACATATCTGATACTGATCTGCCTTTCAGTCCTGCATTTCTATAAATAGAAGGTACTGTGCCTGCGACAAAACCGATAAATAAGGAAGTAAAGAGCGCTGCATATGTGCCAAATGCGGCTTCAATTACACCAGAAAAAAACAAAATACCTAAAACCCCACCTATACCAAGCGGCAAGAAGAAAAGAAAATTTTCTTTAAAGCGATATGTAATATTGGCTAAAAAGGCCATTGCCTTATCATAGACACCTAAAATGACAGAAAGTACACCACCAGAAAGACCTGGAACAATGGCGCCAAAGCCTATAATAAATCCTTTTAAAACACGCATCAGCCAATTGCCAAGTTTGGAGCTTTTATTTTCTAAATTTTTGTCAGTCATAATTACCTTTTATTTTTTATTTTATAATAATATTTTAATTTATGGATGAAATTATTAATCATATTCCAGTCATTTTTAACATTTTTATAAGTATATCGATAATGCAAATATTTTTCATCCTATACGAAATTTTTGTCTATGACGCTTAATTTTATTAATTATTTTTTGTGATTCCTCCACATTTGAACAAACCATATTTCATTTTTAATATATATGATGCTGTATTTTCGAGAATTTAATGATCAAGATTTAGCTGCAAATAAACATATTCAAGCTTGACGCTATTCTGTTTCAGTTGTAATATTATCTCAATTACAAAAGCATTGACGGAAAGAGTAATTGAAGCTTTCATCCTCAGAGAAAAAAGATTTTAGCTGCGAATCTTTTGTTTGAAAATCAATGAAAACCACTCCCGAGCTGACTATGTAAACAGCATTTGATTAATATTTGCTAGTCTAAGTAGTTCCGTGATTCTGCGTTAAGGAAATAATGAAGTAAAAAACAAGGTGGAACCGTGTTACTAGCACCCTTGAATGAAAGGGTGCTTTTTTATTGTCAAAAAAACTCTCTCAGAAACGACTAAAAGATAAATAAAAAAACAGGAGCAAGAAAATGAATATTAAATTACCAGATGGATCTAGTTTAGAATTACAAGAAAATTCAAACGCATATGATGCTGCTTTGGCTATTAGCGAAGGACTGGCTAGGAATGTCTATATCGCTAAAATAAATGGCGAATTAAAAGATTTGCGCACAAAATTAAAAGAAGACGATGTTTTAGAATTATTAAAATTTGACCAATTAGCTGCAAAGAAAGCTTTTTGGCATACCACTTCTCATATCATGGCACAAGCCATTAAGAGAATTAATCCTAAAGCAAAATTAGCAATTGGCCCATCGATTGATGATGGTTTTTATTATGATATAGACATAGATAAAACTTTAACTTCTGAAGATTTAAATGCCATCGAAAAAGAAATGAAAAATATAGTCAAAGAAAATTTATCTTTGGAATATTCAACGATGAATCGTGCAGATGCCTTGGCTTGGGCTAAAGACAAAGATGAAGATTTTAAAGTTGAATTAATTCAAGATTTACCTGAAGACGCTACGATCTCTTTTTATACTCAAGGAGATTTTACTGATTTATGTGCTGGCCCTCATATTATGCGCACGGGTCAAGTAAAGGCTTTTAAGTTATTACAAGTTTCTGGTGCATATTGGCATGGCGATGAAAAAAATAAAATGTTACAAAGAATCTATGGTATTAGTTTTCCAGATAAAAAAATGCTCAAAGAACATTTAGAAATGCTAGAAGAGGCTAAAAAACGCGATCATAATAAATTAGGTCGTGAATTGGGTTACTTTACTACGATTGATGTCGTAGGACAAGGCTTACCTTTACTAATGCCCAAAGGAGCAAAAACTTATCAAATATTAACCCGTTTCGTTGAAGACGAAGAACAAAGACGTGGTTATCAAATTACCAAAACACCATTGATGGCTAAATCTGATCTTTATAAAATTTCAGGTCACTGGGATCATTATCGTGATGGCATGTTCATCCTTGGAGATCCGGATGAAAAAGATGGAGAGTCTGCTTATGCTCTAAGACCAATGACTTGCCCATTTCAATATCAAATTTATAAAACTGAAACACGTAGCTATCGCGATTTGCCAATTCGCTATAATGAAACCTCTACACTTTTCCGCAATGAAGCTTCTGGTGAAATGCATGGTTTGATTCGTTTAAGACAGTTTACTATTTCTGAAGGCCATATTATGGTAACTCCAGAACAATTAGAAGATGAATTTGTTGGAGCTTTTGATCTTGCTAATTACATGATTGGCGCTTTAGGTTTTCAAGATGATGTCTCTTATCGTTTCTCCATTTGGGATCCTGATAATAGTGATAAATATATTGGTAATCCACAAGATTGGGAAAATGCTCAAAACGCTATGCAAAAGATTTTGGATGATACAGGTATATCTTATGAAACAGGTATTGGTGAAGCAGCATTTTACGGCCCTAAATTAGATATTCAAATTAAAAATGTTTTTGGTAAAGAAGATACTTTAATTACCATTCAAATTGATTTTCAATTGGCCGAGCGCTTTAATATGGTTTACATCGATAAAAATGGCGAAAAGAAACATCCTTTCATTATTCATCGTACTTCTATTGGTTGTTATGAAAGAACCATGGCTTTATTAATTGAAAAATATGCTGGAGCCTTACCATTGTGGATGGCACCTGAACAAATCAGAGTAATGCCTATTGCTGAAAGTCATGTTGAAGGTGCTAAAAAAGCAATGAAACGTTTAGAAGAAGCTGGTTTTAGAGTTGCAATTGATAGTAGAAATGAAAAAATCGGCCGTAAAATTAGAGATGCACAAATGGAAAAAATTCCTTATATGCTTGTGATGGGTGATCAAGAGATCAATAGTCAAAATTATTCTGTGCGTCATCGTAAACATGCAGATCTTGGAAGCATGAGTGAAGCTGAATTAATAGCTCGACTGAATCAAGAAGTTAAAGATTTCGTCACCGATTAATGGACTTTAATTAACAGGTTCTTTCTTTTAATTAAAAATTATAAAAATTACATTATCATTATTCATAATCAAAAAAGACTATTCATAGAGAAATTAATTTCAATGGATAGTCTTTTAAATTTGTTTAATTTTTAATAATTTATGGATACTGAAATATATTTATATTAATCATTTGAGCAAATAGAGAACCATTATTATTCAGATGTTAAATCCATATATTTTAATTCTTGGATACAAGTTCTGGCCAGATTCATACCGAATAGGATGACACCTATGTATTTTAATTGACTGCAAATAATAAATCCTGCAACAAAAACGATAAAAGCTAAAATTAAACCACGATGGTTGGCATTAATTGATATCATTTTTTCTAAAAATAAAAAAGCTAACAATAAAACCAAATAAAGAAAAGTTATCATCTATCATCCCTCACTTCTTCTCATTTTGATAGGCATCAATTAATTGTTTTGCCGTCGTTAAATCTAATTTATCCTGCAAAGTCAATTCTTTAACTAAAGAAATTAAATCATCCGACTTTTCCTTTTCCGTTATTTCAATTTTTTGAATTAATCGATCTAAGCGTAAACGAATCGTCGGGTAAGTAATTTCATAATGTTTTGCCAATTCTTTCAAAGATCCAGATGAGATAAGAAATAATTTAATAAAATCTAATTCTTGTTCATCCATCTCCGAAAGCCATGCTGGAATGTTATCCATGTATAAAAATCTCCGCTCGACTTGATATTTATAGTATACTTTAACTATATTAAAGTCAATTTTAATTTTTATTTCATTTATATTAAGTTTTTCTTTAACTTTATTAAAATCAAGACAAAAAAAAGAACTTCTGAAGGAATTATGTTCCATTCAAAAGTTCTATTTTTGGTGGGCGGTATTGGGATCGAACCAACGACCTCTTGCATGTCACGCAAGCACTCTAACCTGCTGAGCTAACCGCCCAAATCATTATGCTTTCAAAGAATACTATATTCAAAAACAATCGTCAAGGACAAGAAAAATAATCTTTTAGTATCAAACTAGTATCAAAAAAATAAAAAAGCCCTGTATATCAAGGCTTTTAATACTTTTGGTCGAGGTGACAAGACTTGAACTTGCGACCTCCTGCTCCCGAAGCAGGCACGCTACCAACTGCGCTACACCTCGAATTTTTATTAACATAGGCATTATATGAAACTAAAATGAATCTAACAAGTTTTACTTCTTATTTTTTTACATTCTATTTAATTTCTTATAACGATCGATATTCTCTTGAGATAAAAACTCATAAGCGGCATTAATTTGTTGAAATTTTTCTTTTGCATCGTCAGATTTATTTAAATCCGGATGATATTTTTTTGCTAATTTGCGATAAGCTTCTTTTACTTGAGCTTCATTAATATTTAAAGGTAATTCCAAAGTAGCACAACTTTCTTTGTACTTTTTAGAAAAATCGGAAATTGGATTATAACCTGTATAGCCCGAATAATCACCGCCTTGGCCACCACCAAAATTGGTATAGCCACCACTTTGAAAGTTTCTGAAAAATTCTTCAAAGACTTTTGACCATTGTTCTTGTTGTTCTCTTTTTCGTTTTTCTCTCGCAGCTTCTTCTGCTTCTTCTTTTTTACGATAATATTCTTCTTTATAGCTAGCAAAAGTCCGTTTTGTCCCAATATCTTGAATATAAAAAGTTGATCTATCATACAAATAAGTACAAACAGCGTATTTCCAATAATTTAAAAAAGAAACAAAACATGTTCCTAACATTGGAAAGATTAAAAGAATGGCTAATGGAATAAAGATCCAGAGTCTCGTAAATAAGAGCAAAGTAAAAGGATTGATAAATAAAAATAATACAAGGCAACCAAAAACAGGATAAAATAACTGTCTTATATTTTTTGTCTTTTCAACTAAAAAAGAGAATAATTTAATTAAGCCTCCAAATAAAACATCTAAAAACTTGGCTACTCCAAATAAAATATAGCCCCAAATTTTACAAAAAAATTTTTTCAATATTTATACTCTCCTACCTATCTCTAAAGCAGTATGTTTGATTGTTCTTTATCAATCTGGCTTAGTTTAGCATAGCTTTGATAATGTTGTCATAAAAAATTTTGAACACTTAAGAATAATTATTAATGTAGATAGATTTTTTTCAATTGGTTTATATCTTCTTCATTTAATCCTATTCCTTGTTTTATAAATTGATCCATTGAACCATATTCTTCATCGATTGCGTCAAATGCTGCTTCTAGATAACTGGCATTCACCCTCCACATATCCTTTAATTCCTCTAATATACCTTGAGATAAGTCTTTTGGAATTTCAAATTCATTCATTTTTGCCTCGATGTTTTTAAGATTTTTATTCGTAAGTAAATAATCTTCAAAAATAGTTTTTTGATCAACACCTAGAGCATGTAAAAATAAGGCCGAAGCAAATCCAGTACGATCTTTTCCAGCAGTACAATGGAATAAAAGTACTTCTTTTTCTTGATCTTGCTCTAATAATAAAGTGAAGAATTGTTGGTATGCCTTAATGGAATGCTCATCTTGGACAAATGTTTTATAGAATTTTTGCATTACGGCTTTAGGCGAAATATTCAAAGCGAATTGTTGTTGAATCAAATCTTCAGGACCACCAGCTTGTTCAAGATCTCCTTCATAAAAAACCGGAAGAAAAATTCGTTTTACTCCTTCAATCTCAGGATCTGGAGCTTGAAGAATTTCTTGGGTTGAGCGAAAATCAACAATTGTCTTAAGACCATAATCTGTCAAAAACTGAATATCTTCTTGCGTTAAATTCGATAAATCAGCTGCACGTAATACTTTATGCCATTTGGTTTGTTGTTGACTTTGAGTTTGATAGCCACCTAGCTCCCTCACATTCTCAGCACCTTGCAATGATAATACTCTTTTTGTCACAGGATTATCCTCCTTATTTTTCGTGAGTTAATTCATATGATTATAGCATTGAATTCCGTCAGACTAAAAATATTGGCTTTTCCTGTGATTACACAGCCATTGAAATCCATTTATATATAAGATTCAGGCATAAAAAAAGCTGAAATCAATGATTTCAGCCTTAATTAAAGTAAATATTTTATAGAATTATTTAATGGCACTTTCTAAGAACCAGATTCTCTTATAATAATCTGCAATATGATCTTCCATCATGTTGGAGAGTACGAAATCATCAGCTTCATCACGAATCTCTAAAGCCATATCTCTCATATGCTTAATTAATTTTAAAGCTTCTTTATAAGCATCTTTTAAATCTATATCTTGATCTGATAATTCTTCTAAATCAGTTAATTCTAAATATTCTTTTACAGAACTCTTAGGATAAACACCTACTTGTTTTTGATATTCTGCAACATCATCAAATTTTCCAAAGAAATCGTCATATACTTCTTCTAAATATTCATGAGCTTGTTTAAAGCTGGAACCTACAACATTCCAATGCAAATTATGTAATTTAACGTTTCCTACTAATAAATTTGATAAATAAACATCTAATTTTTTCATTTTAAAAACCATCCTTTTTTTGATTAATATACCGATGCTTTTGTAATCTCGATTTTTTTCAATCACCTGATAAGCAAGGGCTTTCTTTATTTCATGTCTTTTATTATACACGCTTTGTTTGATAGTTAAGTGACTTTTGTTACAAAAGTAAAAATTATTTAAAAAACATTTTTTCAATTCGCCATTAAAAAATTTACTACTATGATAATTAATTATCTTTTAATTATCTTCACCTCTAAAAATCAATTTCATAGTGGGTAAAAATTTCATACGATTCCCATAATTCAATGAACCTAAACGATAAATGCGAATTGCTAAATAGATGAATATGATGATACTAATAAATAAAATTACTACACTTAAAATAAGTTCCCATATCGGTACAAATACTAAAAGTGAACGCATTGGCATAACTAAAACGGAGGTGAATGGCACCATCGAAAAAACTCGAAACAGAACGCTATTTGGCGTATCTAATCCTGTAAAGGCAATAATATAGCCACTAGCAAATAAAAGAGTAATCGGGGTCACAGCATAATTAACATCCTCGATTTTTGAGACCATTGCACCAAGACCAGCATAGATAAATAAATATAAAAGATAGCCTGTAATGCCAAAGAAAACTATGGTCAAAATAGTCGTGATATCAAGATCCATGTGTAGCTCTTGCAAAATATCTATCATATTTTCACCAGTGAGATTTGCTGCAATAAAAAAAGAAAGCAACAAAATTAACATTTGCACAATTCCAGCTAGACCAGCCGCCAAACTTTTTCCAATAATTAAATAATCCGGCTTGGTATTAGCGATTAAAACCTCCATCGTACGATTGTCTTTTTCTCTAGCAACAGATGTTGAAACCGTTGAACCGTACATGATTATTATCATGTACATAATAAAGGTATAAATGAATCCCAAAATCATATTACCGCTATTACGTGCTTGAATATCATCAATCGAACCTATGGCATCAATATCATAAATTTCTGAACTTAAGTCTGATGCTATATCAAAACGATTCAATACCAATTGTTTATTATATGCGGTTAAGCTTTGTTCTATGATTTGATAAGCAATGTCTTGCTTTTCGCCTTTGACAATTAATTCAAATTTTGTGTTTGATTCAAAAACCACGCCAAAATCAATGATTTCTGATTCGATATCCTCTTTCATAATATCTTGATTTGTATAAGATTTATTAAAATTTGAAAGTAAAGGATATTCTTCTAAATTTTTTGTTGCTTCTTCAGATAGATAAAATCCTGCATTTTGAAAAGCAGATCCAATGTCTTCATTGATAATTCGTTTTCCTGATTCAGTATTTTTTATTTCAGTGTTTTCAAAATCAGAGATATTGATATTTAGAAAATCGTCTGTTGCTTTATTATTTATTATGAAATCTGGAATAAGGATAGCAGCAAAAGCGATAATACAAAAAATAATTGTCGTCACAATAAATGATTTTTTACGTATAATCGATTTGAATTCAAAGCCAAAAATTAAAGCAATATTACGCATTATGAAGCTCCTTCTCCTCTAACAAGTTCTTACCGTCTGGAAAGTTAGAATCAATATCGTTCGATTTTTCTAAATCTTGATCATTTTCTTTAACTAATTTTACAAAGATATCCGTCAAAGCTGGTTGATAGGTAGAAAATAAAGAAATCGGGACATTCTCAGATAATAATTTAAAGAGAAGTTCTTGATTTTTCATGCCTTTTAAAGTAACAATTAATGAGATTTTATCTTCATCAATAGATTCATTAGATAGACCCGGAATTTGAGAAATAATTTCTTTTAATGAAATGCGATTCATCTCAGCAGCTTCAATTCGAATTTTTCCTTCACCCATCTTTAATTTTATTTTTTGCAAATCATCATTAACTAAGATTCGGCCTTGATTAATTAATGTGATATCATCACAAAATTCTTCTACATATCCCATTTGATGTGAAGAAAAGATAACCATCTTATCTTTTTTAATTTCTTCGCGTATCACATCTTTAAATAATTGAGAGTTAACTGGATCTAAGCCACTAAAAGGTTCATCTAAAATAATAATATCTGGCTCATTGAGAAAAGCCTGGATTATTTGCACCTTCTGTTGATTGCCTTTAGATAAGGTTTCTAAATTATCTTTAGCATGTTCCAAAAGGCCAAAACGCTCCAACCATATTGTTGCAAACTTCCTGCTTCTTGCTTTACTCTCACCTTTTAAACTACAAAAAAACACCAATTGGTCCAGAATTTTTTCTTTTGCATACATTCCACGTTCTTCTGGCAAATAACCTATTTTAAAATTATCAGGCTTAAACTTTTCGCCGTCAATTAAAATTTCTCCAGAATCTGGTTTAAATATATCCATTAAACAGCGTATCGTTGTTGTCTTGCCTGAACCATTGCGACCAAGAAATCCCATTGCTCTACCTGATTCCACATTAAATGAGACATCATGTAATATATGTTTTTCGTCAAAGGATTTATTGATTTTTTTTAGATTTAATTTCAATTTTTCACCTTGCTTTCCTATAAATAATTCGATATTTATAATTATTCATTATCAAAGACTGCTAGAATCACAATACCTATAAAGGCAGTGATAATCCCAACATAATGTTTCCAGGATAATTTTTCTTTTAAAATAATTCGACTCCAAATAACGGTCAAAACGGAATAACAGGAAATAATAGGTGCTGCTGATATGGGATTGTCGGCTATCGCATAAATATAGGCAAATTGTCCAGCTGTCTCAAAGACAGAAGCCAACATTTTTGATCGATCTGTTTTTGTTATTTTGAATTTATGATGAATTAATAAATAAACAAAAACAATTAATCCTACGATAAAAAAAGTTAATTCATAAGCAATATTCGCTTGCGCCTCATCTAAACTTGTTAACTTAAAAACGAGACTATCAGCATATGTACCCAAAGCATCAATCAAGCTATATAAAATTGGTAATAAAATGGCAATAATGCTTTTATGATATTTTATATTAGCAGCTTCTTGTCGTTTAATTCTGGCTTGTTCATCTTCTGTATATTCGGCAATTCCTAGTCCTAAAATACCGATAAAGGTGAAGAACACACCAATTAAAATGATAGCATCTGGCATGAATCCACGGATCATATAAAAAAGAACAACCAATGCACCCGAAGTATTACAAATTGGCGATGAAATGGATAACTCTATATATCTCAAGCCAAAATAACCAATGGCCATTGAAACAATATAGAGAATTGAAACGGGAAAATAAATCCATATAACTTCTATTGAAAAGGCTATACCTTTGATAAAAATTTCATAAAAAGCATGCAATCCCATCATAAGACCGATTGCAATTAGCATTTTTAAGGGGGCTGTTTTTTCTGATTTATTTTGGCAGCCTAATTTAGAAAAAAGGTCTGAACCACTCCACATTAATAAAGCAATTAAAGATAAAACCAACCACATATATTAAGATATCTCCTCACAATTTTTCCAAAACGAGCAATTCATTATATCTTGTATTTTGTTGCATTTGCAACGTAATTTATACATATTATCCTCTATAATGATTCCATGTAGAAAAGTCCATTAGCTATCAAGTTTATTCATTGATTTATTGATTTTGAACAATATTAGTAAAAAAATTAAAATCAAGCCCGTTGATGTGATAGACTGATATAAGTAAAAAGTAATAGAAACTAAATTATAGGATTATATAAAGGAGAAAAAATGAGTCAGCAATTATTTACAAAGGATATGTTAGTCGGTGATATTTTAAGAATTGATGTTCGTTTAGCACCTGTTTTCATGAGTATGGGTATGCATTGTTTAGGTTGCCCTGCTTCACAATTTGAATCAGTTGAAGAAGCTTGCATGGTACATGGTCAAGATCCAGATTTTATCGTTAATACATTACAATCAAATTATGAACGTTTTCAAGAATTAGATGCTCAAAAAGCAAAAGCCCAGGATGAGGCAGCAGCAGAAGCTTAGTGCCTATTCGTTTAAAAGAAAAAAGCTATATTGTTAAAATTAAGACAGCTTAAGGAATTAGTCTTCCTTAAGCTTTTTTAATTCTGAAATCACACCATCAACTAATTTTCCCAGATTTAAATCAGAAACACCCACAATTAAATTATCGCAAATATTAACTGGAATCAAAATACGCTTTGCATGACTTTGGCCTATAGCCTTTGCCATTTTAGGTGTCACCTCACCATATAGAGAATCTGCAATAACAATACCAATTGGGCCAATTATAACATTCGCCTTTTTAGCCGAGACCATGACTGCATTCTCGCCTGTTGCCGCATGATCTGCTCCCGCTTTAAGCATCGCTGCTGTTGCCATGCCATTTGTACCAACGGCTATAATTTCAATCTCAGGAAATGTATTTTTTATAGCACGAATAACTTCTTTACCAATTCCACCGCCTTGAGAATCTACAACTAAAATCATATTCAGCTTAAACCTTCTTTTTAATTATTTATCGTCACAAATATATAAATTACTTAATTATCCTGATTATACTGAGTCAGATGATTAATTACAAAGAAGCTTCCTCCTATGTCGTTAATTAAAATTAAATATCGTTAGAATCAGAAATAATTCAAAAATAATAATATTCTTTGTTTTGGAACCTTTGTTACCATACTCTCATCCCTATTCATCTATGATAAATACAAGTAGAAATTACAATTCTTTTATTAATACGAATTGTTTAATATATAAATTTCAGAAATTATAAAATTATAAAAAATTCAGGAGGATTTTTATGGCAACTTACAAATTAGACGACTTAGCATATGCATACGATGCATTAGAACCAACAATTGATCAAGAAACAATGCATTTGCATCACGATAAACATCATCAAGCTTATGTAAACAATTTAAACAATGCAATCGAAGGATTGGATGTTTCTGATAATACCGAAGAACTTTTAACCAATTTAGATTTATTACCTGCAGATAAGCGTCAAGCCGTTATCAATAACGGTGGTGGGCATCTTAATCATGGTATGTTCTGGGAAAGTATGACACCAGGTGGTGCAAATGAACCACAAGGTAAATTAGCTGAAGCAATTGACAAAGCTTTTGGTAGTTTTGAAAAATTCAAAGAAGAATTCCAAGCAAAGGGTGCTGCTCAATTTGGTAGTGGCTGGGTTTGGTTAGTTTTAGACAATGGCGAATTAAAAGTCGTCAGCACAAAAAATCAAGACAATCCAATTATGGATGGTTTAACCCCAATACTTGGTAATGACGTTTGGGAACATGCTTATTATTTAACATATAAAAATGTTCGCCCAGATTATTTAAAAGCTTGGTGGAAAGTTGTCAATTGGGACATCGTTGCTAAGCGTTATGAAGATGCAAATTAGATAATCCTTTTTTAGTTTCATTCTTTATTGATAAGTAATAAATTATTTATCAATGCAAAAACCCAGCATATGCTGGGTTTTTGTTTGTTCTAAATTTGCAATTAAATAATTAAGTTTTATTAATCTTCTTTGCTTCTTTCTGCCTTAATTGCTTGAGTTAATTTTGGAACGATATCAAATAAATCACCAACAATACCAACATCAGCAATATTAAAAATTAAAGCATTAGGATCTTTATTGATAGCAATAATGAAATCGGATTCTTCCATACCAGCCATGTGTTGGATTGCGCCAGAAATACCTATGGCAAAATAGAGTTGAGGACGAACCGTTTTTCCAGTTTGACCAACTTGTAAATCTTTTTCGATCCAGCCAGAATCAACTGCTGCACGCGAACCAGACACTTCGCCTCCTAAGGCATCTGCCAATTCTCTAAGAATTGAAAAATTTTCTGGTCCACCTAGACCACGACCACCTGAAACTAAAATATCAGCATCTTGAATATCAATACGATCTTTTACTTGTTTAATAACATCTAAAATCTCAACATATTTATTATTTTCATCCAAAGTATAATCAAGATTAATTATTTCGCCTTTAAGATTTTCATCTCTAATCTTTTTGACCATAACGCCTGGACGTACTGTTGCCATTTGTGGACGATGATTTTCGCAAAGGATTTCTGCCATTAAATTACCACCAAAAGCTGGACGTGTCATTAATAAATGGCCTGTTTCTTTTACAATATTCAATTTAGTACAGTCTGCTGTTAAACCAGTATGTAAGCGACCTGCTAAACGTGGACCTAAGTCACGTCCTATTGCTGTTGCGCCAATTAATAAAATTTCTGGTTTATATTGTTTAACAACTTCAGCTATTACTTGAGTATATGGTTCAGTTCGATATTTTTCTACTTCTTTATTTTGGAATAAGATAACTCGATTCGCACCATATTGAATCAATGTTTCAGCTAATTCTTCAATATCATTACCTAAGAGAACAGCAGTCACATCTGTATCAAGATCTGCTGCTAATGTACAAGCTTCTCCGACCAATTCTAAGGAGACGCCAGTTAAAACTCCATCTACTTGTTCTGCGAAAGTAAATACACCTTTATATTCTTTTGTCATGCTAGCCTCCTTTACAGAATGTATTTTTCTTTCAATTTATCCATGATAAATTGAACCGATTCTTCCACGCCTGTTTCAATCTTCATACCAGGTTCTTTAACTGCTTTAGGATAAGATTTGTTAACTCTGGTTGGTGAGCCTTTTAAGCCAATATTTTCTTCTTCTACTGGCACATCAGCTCTTTGCCAAATTTCAACTTCTTTTTCACGATAAGCATCAAAGATACCACCTGGTGTCATATAGCGTGGTTCATTTAATTCTGCTAAGGCTGTAATTAAGCAAGGCATTTTAACGCGAACACGATGTGAACGATCATCATATTGACGTAAAACGGTCAAGCTATCACCATCAACTTCAATTTCTTGTGCATAACTAACATTTGGAATATTTAAATGTTCTGCCATCTCTGGGCCAACTTGAGCAGTATCACCATCAATCGCTTGGCGACCTGTAATAATTAAATCATAATCTAATTTAGAAACAGCTGCTGCTAATGTTGAAGAGGTAGCCCATGTATCTGCACCACCAAATGCTCTATCTGTTACCAAATAGGCTTCATCAGCACCCATAGCATAGGCTTCTCTTAAAATCTCATCTGCCTGTAAAGGACCCATGCTAAGAACAGTAACTTTAGCACCATATTTATCTTTTAAACGTAAAGCAGCTTCTAAACCAGCTTTATCATCTGGATTCATAATTGAAGGAACACCTTCACGGATTAAAGTTCCCTTAACGGGATCAATTCTTACTTCATTTGTATCTGGAACTTGTTTAATACATACTACAATATTCATTCATGACCTCCTTAATGCAATAATGAACCAGAAATAACCATACGCATAACTTCGGAAGTACCTTCGTAAATTTCGGTTATCTTAGCATCGCGCATCATACGTTCAACATCATAATCTTGAATATAGCCATATCCACCATGTAATTGAACAGCTCTATTGGTAACATATGAGGCAACTTCACTAGCTTTTAATTTTGCCATAGCGGCTTCGGTTGAAAAGCGTTTTTGTGTATCTTTCGCCATTGCTGCTTTATAAACAAGCATACGAGCAGCTTCAACTTCTGTCGCCATATCAGCTAATGTAAATTGTGTGTTTTGGAATTTAGAAATCGATCTGCCGAATTGTTTTCTTTCTTGAACATATGCAATCGTTTTTTCTAAAGCGCCAGCTGCAATACCTAAAGCTTGTGCTGCTATACCAATACGTCCTCCATCAAGAGTTGACATCGCTATGCCAAAGCCGCGGCCTTCTCTACCAAGTAAATTATCTTTAGGAATATGGCAATCTTGGAAAATTAATTCACGTGTGGAAGAACCATGAATACCCATTTTCTTTTCAACATGACCAAATTCAAAACCAGGCGTACCTTTTTCGATGATAAAAGCCGAAATTCCTCTGGTTCCTTGACTCTTATCTGTCATGGCAAAAATAATATATGAATCGGCTTTACCAGCATTTGTAATAAAAATTTTAGAACCATTTATAATATATTCATCTCCAACCAGTTTGGCTGTTGTTTGTTGACCTGCAGCATCTGTACCAGCTTCTGGTTCAGTTAAACCGAAAGCCCCTAAGCGTTTGCCTGAAATTAAAGGTCTTAAGAATTTTTCTTTTTGTTCTGGTGTCCCATTTTTATTAATTGGTTCACTACCAAGTGATGTATGAGCTGAAAGAATAACACCTGTTGTTGCACAAACTTTTGAAATTTCTTCAATGGCTAAAACATAAGTTAATGTGTCACAACCTTGTCCACCAAGTTCTTTAGCAAAGGGAATGCCAAGTAAACCATATTGTTGCATTTTAGCAACGGTTTCATCCGGGAAACGATGCTCTTCATCGATTTCTTGTGCAATTGGTTCTACCTCATTTTGCGCAAAGTCTCTGAATAATTTTTGTGCCATGAGATGTTCTTTGTCTAATTGAAAATTCATCCAAGCCTCCTTTATCTTAGATGACATTTCTGTCATATATTTAATTTATTTATTTATCTATGATAATCGTAAAAACCTTCACTTGTTTTGCGTCCTAATTTACCACCACGTACCATTTTACGTAATAATGGATGTGGACGATATTTGGAATCTCCTGTTTCATTGTAGAGAACTTCCATAATAGCAAGACAAACATCAAGACCAATCAAATCGCCTAATTCCAAAGGTCCCATAGGATGGTTTGCACCTAATTTCATTGCTGTATCAATACCTTCAACACTAGCAACATTCTCTGCTACAAGGCCTACCGCTTCATTAATCATTGGGATTAATATACGATTGACAACAAAACCCGCATTTTCTTTTACTTCAACCGGTGTTTTACCTAAGTCCTCAGCTATTTTAGTAATTTTTTCTACTAATTCTTGAGGTGTATTTAGGCCAGGAATGACTTCGATTAATTTCATTACAGGTGCTGGATTAAAGAAATGCATTCCAATAACTGGTCTATTTAAACCATTGCCGATTTCTGTAATAGAAAGTGATGATGTATTGGTAGCAAATATTGTTTCTTCTTTGCAGAGCTCATCTAATTCTTTAAAAGTCTCTTTTTTGATTTTAATATTTTCAATAGCTGCTTCAACGATTAAATCGCAATCGCCTAAATCTTTATTCAAGCAAGGAGTAATCTTTGCTGTAATGGCATCGGCTTTGGCTTGCTCCATTTTTCCGCGTTCTACTCTTTTAGCTAAACCTTTAGCAATTCTATTTTTTCCATTTTCTGAAAAATCCATATTAATATCAGAGAGCATAACTTCATAGCCGTCTGTTTGTGCAAAAGCTTGGGCAATTCCACTTCCCATTGTTCCGGCGCCAATAATTCCAACTTTCATAATTTTACCTTTCTGTATTTAATTATTTAAAATTATATTTTATATTGCAGTATATGCCAAAACTTATTTATTTAGAAAATTCTTTTCTCTTCTTTTTTCTAAAAATGCCTGCATACCTTCTTTTTGATCTTCTGTATCAAATAAATTACCAAATAATTCAACTTCGATTGCGATACCAGAATCGATATCCGTTTGTAAGCCTCGATTAATAGCTTCTTTGGTATGTCTCACAGCAATTGGTGCATTTGCTGCAATGCCTGCTGCCATTTTTTGAGCCGCTGGCATTAATTCTTCTTGTGGATATACAGCACTTACAAGGCCAATTTCTAAAGCTTTATCAGCTTTAATATTGCGAGCAGTGTAAAGAATTTCTTTGGCTTTTGAAACAGAACCAATCACTCTAGCTAAGCGTTGTGTTCCACCAAAACCTGCTGTGATTCCTAGTCCAACTTCTGGTTGTCCAAAAATTGCATTATCTGCAGCTAAACGTATATCACAGCTCATGGCTAATTCATTACCACCGCCAAGAGCAAAGCCATTGATAGCAGCAATGACTGGAATTGGAAAATTCTCAATGTCGCGCATTACTTTGTTACCAGCAGCACCAAATTCTTTACCTTTGGCTGAATCCATTTCAACCATTTCACCAATATCTGCACCTGCTACAAAAGATTTATCACCTGAACCCGTTAAGATAACGCATCTTATTTGATTTAAATCTAAACTGGAGAAAGCTTCTGCTAAATCACTTAAGACTTGCGTGTTTAAAGCGTTTAATGCTTTTGGACGATCAATTGTCACCGTTGCAACTGCCTCATTTATATCAACTTTTACAAATTCCATGATTTACATTCCTTCCTGAATATGATGACATCTCATTTGTCTTTTCTGATTGTGTCTTTAATGTAAAAAATCATTCTTTATTAATAAATCAGAATGATTGAAAAAAGC
>DIRM01000020.1:53920-91359 GCA_002427545.1 Mageeibacillus sp. UBA5436
AAAAAGCCTATTTCTACTTATTTCAATTATAACTTATTTATATTTACGAATTGCAGTTGAGCAGCCCATTCCGCCACCAATACATAATGTGGCAAGGCCTAATTCAGCATCTTCTCTTTCTTTCATCGCATGAATTAAAGTGATGAGTATTCTTGTACCTGATGCACCAATTGGATGGCCTAAAGCAATTGCACCGCCATTGACATTAACTTTGGTTGGATCTAAATCCAAGTCACGGATAACAGCGAGTGATTGAGTAGCAAATGCTTCATTTGCTTCGACCAAGTCAAAATCTTGAACATCAAAATCAAGTTTTTTCATTAAATTACGTGTTGAATAAATTGGACCTAAACCCATATAAGCAGGATCAACGCCACCTAAAGCACTATCAATCCACTCAGCTTCTGGTGTAACGCCTAATTCTTTAGCTTTTTCTTCACTCATAACAATCACAGCAGCCGCTGCATCATTAATACCAGAAGAATTACCAGCAGTTACAATACCATCTTTCTTAAAGGCTGGACGTAATCTTGCTAAAGCTTCCATTGTCGTACCTTCACGAATACCTTCATCTTCATCAACGATAACCGTTTCTTTACGTTTTTTAACTTCTACTGGAACAATTTCAGCTTTAAATTTACCAGCTGCTCTTGCTTCTGCAGCTTTGCGTTGGCTATTCGCAGAGAATTCATCTAATTCTTCACGGGTTAAGCCATATTTTTCAGCTACATTTTCAGCAGTAATTCCCATATGATAATTATTAAAAATATCTGTTAAACCATCATGAGTCATGACATCAAGCATTGTTGCATCACCCATACGATAGCCATAACGGCCTTTGGTCAAGGCATATGGTGCCATAGACATGCTTTCAAGACCACCAGCAATAACAATATCTGCATCTCCATGTTTGACGAGACGTGCTGCCATATTAACAGCCTCTAAGCCTGAACCACATACAATATTAACTGTCATAGCTGGTACTTCTACAGGCAGTCCCGCATGAATAGATGATTGTCTAGCTGGATTTTGGCCTTGTGCAGCCTGTAAAACACAGCCCATATAGACCATATCAACATCTTCTGGTTTTATTCCAGCTCTTTTCACTGCTTCACGGATTACAATTTCCCCCAATTTGACTGCAGGTACTGTACTGAGTGATCCACCCATTGTACCAATAGCAGTTCTAGCACTTCCAGCAATAACGACTTTTCTTGACATAAGAATTCCTTTCTCTAATACATGCTCAATCTCTTTTTACTCACAGCAACATATTTAATTACATATTTGCTTATTTCCTAAGCGATATGTGTATTATACACGATAAACATCGTACTTTCTATGATTTATTAGCCTTTTGACCAATTTCTTCATTTTGTTGTAAACGTTTACGACATTTTTGTAATCACTTGTGCATTTTGTTAATTATTCATAAAAACGTCTTCGTCTTCTCGAATATAAAGTTGCCATTATCCTCATTTAAGTAACAAAAGTATCTTGTCTATTCTTTTTCCTTATACTACTGGCAGTATTATTTAAAATTAGTTAAGATATTATGCATTAAAGTTATTGTTTTCGACGGGAAGCGGAGGTTTTATGGATAATTTTCAAACTATATATCAAAGCAAATTAACAAATGCTGAAGAGGCCGTTAAAATCGTTAAATCTGGAGATTGGCTGGAGTATACTTTGGGGCCAAATATGCCAGAGATTTTAGATGAAGCTTTAGCAGCTAGAGCAGAAGAATTAGAAGATATCAATGTTCGTGTTCTGCTAGGTGCTAAACCACTAAAAATTATTGACGCAAATGACCGAGTTGGTAGAAATGTCTTCACTATCAATTCTTGGCATTTTAGTGGATATGAGAGACAGTGGGCAAAAAAAGGGTATGCTTTCTATCTGCCATTTCGCTATTCGGAATGTCCTGAAATGTATCGTCGCGAAGAAGATATTGAACGTGTTGATGTGATGTTAGTTCAAACAGCTCCTATGGATAAATATGGCTATTTTAATTTTGGTCCTTCAAATTCTCATCTGATGGAAGCAGCCAGAAGAGCAAAACATATCATTGTTGAAGTCAATGAAAATATGCCTTATATTAATGGGCTTTATGATGAAGCTTTACATATTTCACAAGTTGATAAAATCGTTGAGCACAATTCGGATCTTGTCGCGATTGGAAATGCCAAACCAAACGCTACGGATGAAAAGATTGCTGAACTCATTTTAAAAGAAATTCCTAATGGCGCTACTTTACAACTCGGTATCGGTGGCATGCCAAATGCCGTTGGTGCAATGATAGCCAAATCAGATTTAAAAGATCTTGGTATTCATTCTGAAATGTATGTTGATAGTATGATGGATATGACCAAAGCAGGTGTTATCACAGGTCAGAGAAAAAATCTTGACCGTGGTAAGCAAGTTTTTGCTTTTGCAATGGGATCTAATGAAATGTATGAATTTATGGACCATAATCCACAAATCGTTAGCGCTCCAGTTGATTATGTTAATTCTCCGAATGTCATTGAACAATTTGATAATTTTATTTCCATTAACAATGCAATTGAAGTAGATTTATTTGGTCAAGTCAGTTCTGAATCGGTTGGTTTTCGTCAGATAAGTGGAACGGGTGGCCAATTAGATTTTGTTATAGGCGCATATCATTCCAAGGGCGGAAAGAGCTTTGTGGCCTTAACTTCTTCTTTCTTAGATAAAAAAGGCGTTAATCACAGCCGGATCGTGCCATTTATTAATCAATCAAGAGTCACTGATCCATATACAACTACTCATTATATTGTAACCGAATATGGTATGTTAAATTTAAAGGGCAAATCACTTTGGCAAAGAAGTGAAGGCTTGATTAATCTTGCACATCCTGATTTCAGAGACGAATTAATTGCCGCTGCCGAAGTTCAAGGAATATGGCGTCAATCGAATAAACGTTAGTTTTAAATAAATATCTTTTCAAATAAAAAGCAGAGGTTTTTCACTTCTGCTTTTTAATTAACTAATTTTAGTTTTATAATTTGAAAGATAAATTATTGTTTGATGGCCTTAATTATTAAATATTTTATAATAATTCAATACCTTTTGACTTTAAATCATCAATCATTTCTTGTGGCCAAATGGAAGCCTGAACCTCGCCTATATGAACCTTTTGTAAAAAGAACATACAAATACGGCTTTGACCAATACCTCCACCAATTGTCAATGGTAATTCATCTTTAAGTAAGCTTTGATGATACGGATATTGAATTCGTTCAGTAGCATCAGCAATTTCTAATTGTTCAATCAAAGACTTTGCATCAACCCGAATGCCCATGCTTGATAATTCTAGGGCATGATTTAAGACAGGATCCCAAACGATAATATCTCCATTTAAATTCCAATCATCATAATCTGGTGAACGTTTTGAATGTGGTTGACCTGAAATCAAGTTATGACCGATTCTTTCGACAAAAACAAATTTATATTTTTTACAAAAAAGATGTTCTCGCTCTTCTGGTGTTTTATCCGGATATAAATTTTCTAAATCTTGACTATCAATAAAAGTAACATGATCTGGTAACAATGGCTCATAATCAGCAATTTTTTCTTGTAAAAGAAATTCTAAATCTTGAAATGCCTCAAATATTAATTCAACAATTTGATGTAAGAATTCTAAATTGCGATCTTTCTTTTCGATAACTTTTTCCCAATCCCATTGATCAACATAAATAGAATGAATATTATCAGGAATTTCATCTGCACGAATAGCATTCATATCCGTATAGAGGCCATTCCCTACCCAAAAATCATATTGTGCCAAAGCATAACGTTTCCATTTTGCTAAAGATTGTACAATTTCAGCCTCAACTCTATGGTCAGCACTCTCATTAACCAAGAAAGAAACTGGCTTTTCTATTCCAGATAAATCGTCATTTAAGCCGCTGGATTTTTTAACAAATAAAGGGGCTGAAACTCTTAGCAAATGCAATTTCTCTGCTAAGATACGTTCAAAATTATCTTTAATAAATTTTATATTCTTTTGTGTTTTAATTAAGTCTGAATCCGATTGATAAGTCTTTGGAATTCTGAAATCGATCATCTGGCTTTAACCTCTATATGCTGTATTTTTAATATTAAAATAATTCTAATAATATGCACTTAACCGTAAAGGGCTTGCAAATCATGTGGATCAAGTTCATCGCGTTCGGCTCCGCGATAATCATGGATAATTTTACCATCATTAAAAACGATAGTGCGATCCCCATTTTTCAAGGCATCTTTGATATTATGCGTAATCATCATGGTGGTAACACCAGATTCACGTACAAATTGATTTGTTACATCTAAAATACGTTCTGATGTTTGTGGATCTAAAGCTGCCGTATGCTCATCTAGCAATAGTAATTTAGGTTGCGAAATGATCTCCATCACCAAAGAAACAGCCTGTCTTTGACCTCCAGATAATAGGCCAATTTTCGTATCCATTCGTAATTCTAAATCCATACCTAATAGCTTTAATTTATCTCTAAAAAAGTGATAGTCTTTTTTATTTAATGGAAAAAGAGAAGGAGAAGCTTTTCTTGTATAGGCAAGCGCTAAATTTTCTGCAATGGTTAAATCTGGAGCTGTACCAAGTTGTGGATCTTGAAAAATACGTGAAATATGTAAAGCACGTTTATGATCTTTTTCCCAAGTTATATCTTGATTGTCTAAAATGATAATTCCATCGTCTAATTCGAACGTACCACAAATTGCATTAAAGAGAGATGATTTACCTGAACCGTTGGTTCCCAATACTGTTACAAATTCACCTTTTTTCAAATCTAAATCAATACGATTTAAAGCTATTTTTTCATTGGAGGTACCAGGGAAAAAGATTTTAGTCATCTGACGAATTCTAAGCATATTCTCTTGTTGATCAATTTTTTCATTTTTCACACGTACTTTTTTCATGCTTACTTCTCCCCTTTCTCATTAGTTTTTTCGTCTATTTGAGATTTATTTTCATTGCTTGATGCTAATTCTGTATTCTCTTCTAACCATTTATGTGCAAGATGTTTATGCATTTTTTTCTTATGATGTCTATTTTTAGTAACTTGAATTGTTGGTACCATCAAAGCAATAATAACAATAATAGTTGAAATCAAATTCAAAGAATAAGAAGGTAAAACATCAAATTTTAAAGCAATTGCAAAAATAAACCGATAAATAACTGAACCTATTACCGTTGAAATAAGTCCTAATGTAACACCATTGCGCTTAAATATTGTCTCTCCAATAATAATCGCTGCTAAAGCTACAACTAAAATACCTGAACCAGAATTAACATCAGCAAATAAATTATAATGTGTAATTAAAGCTCCTGAAAGAGCAGCTAAAGCATTACCTAAGCTGAGACCAATAATGATCATATTATCTGTATTAATTGATGTATGGCGAACCATCGCAGAGTTGTTTCCTGTAGCACGAATGGTCAAGCCTGTCCTGGTATGAAAGAAAACAGAAAGTATAACGGCGACTATTAGTACGAAGACAAAAGTCACTAAAGTTTTTGTTATATCTTCATTTTTAATGAAGCGGTTGACTAAACTAAATATAGTCTCTTTTCCAATCAAAGAAATGTTAGCTTTGCCACCAGCCACTAGTAAATTTATTGTATAAAGGCCAGTCATTGTTAAAATGCCTGATAAAATCGATGCGATATTAAACTTTGTATGAAGAATACCTGTCACAATTCCAGCTATAGCCCCGCTTAAGCAAGCAATTAATATACCTAAAAATGGTTTTTGATTAAAAGCAAAAATAGCTGCTACAATCATGCCTAAGGTAAAAGTCCCTTGAACTGTCATATCAGCTATATCTAAAATGCGAAATGGAATATATAGGCCCATAGCTAACAAGCCATACATTAAACCTAATTGAATGGCTGAAATCACCTGTGCAACCGTCATCCTCAATCACCTCATTTATAATTAAGATATTCTAGTATACTTTACACTAGAATATCTTATTTTGTCATTATTGCTCTTGTGTTTCAACAAATTCTATTTCTGATTTTAATGCTTCTGGAATTTCAATTCCTAAAGCATCAACTTGATCTTTATTCAAGATTTTTGTCACTTCTTTTACGGTTTCTGGTGGGTTATCAGCAATGCTTTCACCATTCAAAATACGTACTGCCATCCTACCTGCTTGTAAGCCTAAATCATAATAATCAAGACCTACTGTACCTGTACCACCAGCTTCTACCATCGTGCTGGCACCTGGGAAAATAGCTAAATTATATTTATTAGCAACTTGTTGAAAAATAGGGATTGCGGAAGCAACATCATTATCAGTTGGTGAATAGAACGCATCTACTGATTCAGCTAAATTTTCTGCAACTTGTTGTAACTCAGAAGTATTTGTAATCGTTCCTTCTTTATATTTTAAACCTTTGGCATCTAATATTTGCTTGGCTAACTCAACTTGCACAATTGAATTTACCTCTGCAGAATTGTAGACAATACCAAAAGTTTTAGCATCTGGATATAGTTCTATAGCAAAATCGATAATGGCTTCAATATCTGCCATATCTGAAACGCCTGTTACATTCTTATCTGCCTCGTCCCAAGATTTTGTCAAACCTGCTTCGACTGGATCTGTTACAGCTGAGAATACAATTGGAATATCTGAAGTTGAGGTTGCTGCAATTTGTGATGGTCCCGTAGCAATTGGCATAATCATATCTACATCGGCACCAATGACTTCACTTAAAATACTATTCAGGAGTGAACTATCACCATTTGCATTTTTGACGATTATTTCAACACCATCTTCGCCAAAGGCTTTTTCTAATTCTTCTATAATTCCATCACGTGATGCATTCATCGCCAAATGATCCATCGGCAAAACAATTGCAACTTTCTTTTTACCTGAATCTTCTGCTTGATCAGTATCAGAGCTTTCAGCAATCGATTGATCTACATCTGTTTGATCTGCATTTGTTTGAGCCACTTTTGATGATTCTTTATTATCACCATTGTTACTATTACCACAACTAACAAGCAAAATCATGGTCGCTAAGATCACACTTAGAATAATTAATGTTTTTTTCCTCATCATTTTTCTCCTTGTTCAAAAAAATATTATAAAAATCTAAAGTATCAATCAGTTTAATGAATTAATTCTGGATTAGTCTTTAAGATTTTAATAATTCGACTTGTGCCTAAACGAGAAGCACCTAAGTCTAAAAATTTTTGCGCATCTTCTAAAGAAGAAATACCGCCAGCCGCTTTAATTTTAACATTCGGCCCAATATGTTTTGCCATTAATTGAATATCCTCAAAGGTTGCACCAGAGATCGAAAAGCCTGTAGAAGTTTTAATAAAATCCGCTTTGGCAGAAGTTACTATTTCACACATTTTTATTTTTTCTGATTCATCCAATAATGCCGTTTCAATGATTACCTTTAAAATACAATCATGACAAATTGCTTTTAATGTTTTAATTTCATTTTCGATATATGCATATTCTTTGTTTTTAAGAGCAGCTATATTGATAACCATATCAATTTCTGATGCGCCATCAGACAAAGCTTGTGCTGTTTCTGCCTGTTTCGCTGGGAGAGTTGAATAACCATTTGGAAAGCCAATAACTGTATCAATTTTAATTTTACCTTTTAAATAATCTGCAGCTCTTTTGACATAATATGGTGGTATGCAAATACTAGCGACATTGTATTTTAAGGCATCATCACAAATTTGTTTAATGTCTTGCCAATTTGCATCAACTCTTAATTCAGTATGATCAACCGCTTGCAAAATTTTTTTGATATTCATCTTTTCGCCTTTGAATATTTCTCTAAAAATTTGACGACTCAATTTTCATCATTATTTAAATCCAATAAAATATTATATGATAATTTAAATACAGGTCTGCTATTTTTATAATTTATTAATTACAACATAATATTGAATATTTATACAAAATATATATTATTTTTGGCTGTTTAGAAAAACAATGCTTAGAAAATCTGTCTAACTTGTTAAACTTGCTAAACGATACACCAATTATTCAACATGTAAAGACGTTTTTTTATTGGGTGCAGGAAATGCCACATCCAATATAGCTAAATTTTCTGCAGATAAATTCATCTCCCAGGCTTTGAAGTTTGCTAGAACATGTTCTGCTGACCCAGCTTTAGGAATCGCTAAAACATTTTCTTTTTGCGTTACAAACATGAGTAATAATTGGGTTGGCGTAATATTTAATTTTTTACAAAGCGATTTGACTTGCGAATGATTTATATACCTTTTCTTTTGGCTAGCTTCCTGGCCAATTAACGGACAATATGCCATCATTGGAATATGATGATCTTGTAAAAAGCCCATAAGTTCAAATTCAACCCCGCGGCTCAAAAGGTGATACAGCACCTGATTTGTTTGACATTGATCGCCGTTTTCCACAGCCAACAGATCCATCATTTGATCCATATCAAAATTTGAAACACCCCAGCCTTTGATCAGGCCTTGAGCCTTCAATGCCTCCATAGCAGAAACCGTTTCTTGAAGAGGGACAGAGCCTTGCCAATGTAAGAGATATAAATCCAAATAATCGGTTTTTAAGCGATTAAGGCTATCCGTACAGGCTTGGAAAATGCGATCTTTGCCAGCATTATATGGCAATACTTTAGATATTAAAAACAAATCTTTGCGAGCGAAAGGTTGAATTGCTTCACCAATCAACGTCTCGGAACGTCCATTTCCATACATTTCCGCTGTGTCTATATTTGTTAAACCGAGTTCAATCCCTGCCTGGATTGCCTCAATTTCTGCATTTCTCTGTTGTGGTTTATCCCCTAAATACCATGAACCTTGGCCTAGATTTTTAATTGTTCTGCCATCTGGAAAATTTATTTCACTAATCATATTATTACCTTTCTATTTGCCAAAAAATAAAATCACTTTTAAAATGATAGCTAATTCGTTTATTATAAACTAATTTATAATTCTTTTTGAAGATAGAACAAAAACTGAAAGAAAGTAAGGTAAAATGAATAACGAAACTAAAATCGCAAAATACATACATAAAGTTCAATATTATGAAACGGATCAAATGCAAATCGTGCATCATTCCAATTATTTTAGATTTTATGAAGAAGCACGTACGGCTTTTATGGAATCAGTCGGTTTAAATTATGATGTGCTTGAAAAACATGGCATTATTATTCCAGTTACATCTGTTTCATCAGATTATATCGGAGTCGGTCTGTATCCACATGAATTAGAAATACAGTCCACAATTGTGAAATATACTGGTGTTAGGATGACTGTAAGGTATAAAGTATATGATTTAATGACAGGTGAATTAATTAATAAAGGTGAATCGAATCATGCCTTTGTTAATAAAGAATTTAAACCTTTTGCTATGCAAAAAGAATTCCCTGAATATCATCAACGATTTTTAGATTATACTGTCACTCCTGATGAATAAAAATAGCTCGATTTGAGAAAAAGAATGGAGAAAAACAATGAATATTGGAATCATCGGTATTGGGAATATGGGAGAAGCTATATTATCTGGCCTTTTAAAGGGG
Organism: Mageeibacillus sp. UBA5436; assembly: GCA_002427545.1. GTDB lineage: Bacteria > Bacillota > Clostridia > Saccharofermentanales > DTU023 > UBA5436. The sequence continues at coordinate 63,486 of DIRM01000020.1, forward strand.
AAAGTAGTAGGGCCTCAACAAGTTTATGTTTTTGATGCAAGCCGTGAATTGATGCAACTTCGTCAAGAACAATATGGCATGCACTTAGCTCGTGATTATCAAAATTTACTTGAAGTATGTGAATATCTCATTTTAACCGTTAAACCCAATGTTTACCCGCAAGTATTAGCTGAAATTTCTCCTTATTTAGATGCCAAACATTTTATATTATCGATTGCTCCAGGTTTTGATTTTGAGCGTCTGAAAGGCCATTTACCTGATGACTTTGATAAAATAGTTCTATTTATGTCTAATACTGCTGCAAAAATTGGCAAAGCTATTACAGCAGCTGCTTTTTCTCCTGAGGTCAACGAACAAAACAAAGAAAAAATAATTCGACTTTTTGAAAGTTTTGGTAGTTTCTTAGAAATTGATGAAAAGCAATTGCCCGCCATTACTTCTGTCATTGGTTCTGCCCCTGCTATTGTCTATATGTTGATAGAAAGTCTCATGCAAGGTGCAGTTCTTGAAGGGATTCCTGCAAGGCAAGCCCAAGAATTAGCCGCTCATATCGTCGCTTCTTCGGCTGCTATGGTTTTGGAAAACAATGAACATCCTGCCATATTACGTGATCGAATTTGTTCACCTGCCGGTACAACGATTGAAGGGGTCGCTTATTTGGAAAAAGAGGGTTTTTCTGGCAGTATCATTGAAGCCATCCATCGCATTGCTGAAAAAGCTGGAAAGATGAAAAAATAATGTTTACTTTAATATGTTATAAAAAATGCTCGACTTGTACGAATGTTGAAAAAATATTACAAGCGAAAAATTTAGACTATCAATATCGTGAAATCGATAAAAATCCACCTACTGCCAAAGAATTAAAAGAGTGGATTAAAATCAACGAACAGCCTATTACCAAATGGCTGAATACATCTGGCCAAAAATATCGAGCTTTAAATATTTCTCAAAAAAGAAAGACGATGTCCGAATCCGAATTATTGGAGTTGATGGCAACAGATGGCATGCTAATCAAAAGGCCTATTCTCTTTATCCCTGATGATTGCACATTGAAAAGTTCAGAGGATAGCTTAAATCAAAGCGTTTTAGTCGGTCCTCAAGTGCAAAAATGGCTGAATTCCATTGAATAATAATCTGAGGACAGTCAAATAATGTACGAGGTTTATAATGAAAAATATAATGGTCATCATTAATCCGAAGGCTGGCAGTGAGACAGGAGATCGATTAATTGATGTAATAGAAAAACATCTGCAAAATTATTTTGATGAAATTCTGATAAAAACGACAAAAACCGCCGAAGATTCCACTCTGTTTGGTAAAGAAGCTGCCGATAAAAAATTCGATAGTGTGATGATTGTGGGTGGCGATGGCACTATTAATGGCGTGATTAAAGGTTTTGTCAATTATGAATACCGTCCCAAAATTGCAATTGTTCCAGCCGGAACAGGTAATATCCTCGCCAAAATTTTAGGGGTTCCCATAATTCGAAAAAGAGCTATCCATTCTTATCATTTCAATAAAACGAAAAAAATGAATCTTGGCGTTTGTAATAATGATGTTTTTAATATGTTTGCTAGTTTAGGACCTGTTCCAGAAGCCATTCATGATGTAAGTAGTGAACAAAAAACTGCTTTAGGTTTTCTTGCCTATGTCTTTAATGCGATGTCTAAATTAGCTAATAGTGAAATCAGCCATATCACAGTGAAATCAAAAGAGCATTACTTTGAAGGTCCTGCTGACCATCTTTTTATTAGTTTGGTAAACGGAATTGGACTTTTAAAATTTAGTGAATTGGATGAAAGCGTAGCTCAAGGCAAGGCTAATATTTTCATTCAAAGAAGCAAAAAATTTATTGACCGCATGCAAACAGTAACAAGTGCCATTGGCGGAAAATTAGAAGGCTCTGAAGGCCTTGATGCTTTTTCTTCGAATGAAATTGTAATTGATGCTCTTGAAGATCAAGATTTATATATTGATTTAGATGGGGAAAAAGGGCCTGCTTTGCCAGTTAAAATAAAAATTTTAATTGATTATATTGATTTTTACTTGCCGGAGAATAATATTATTCAAGATACTCACTTGGTAAACCATAATACTCTTCTAGAGTAATCCAATCGCCGTTATTATAAAGAATTTTGGCAAGATCTTTGCCAACATAACGAAAATGCCATGGTTCACAAATAAAGCCAGTATATTCTTTTTTATTTTCTGGATAGCGTAAGATAAAGCCATATTTATAGCAATTTTCTTCTAGCCATTTAGATTGTAGATATTGAGGTTTAATTAAAGATAAATCTCTGTCTGAACCAACATCAATGGCTTCGCCCAGATGGTGTTCACTATGGCCAGGTCTAGCGGAGTAAGTTTCTGTATTTTCTTTATTATCACTAGCAAGATAATTAGCGTATAATACTTCTTGTGTCGCAAAATTTCGATAACCCGAAACGATTTTGATATACATACCTTCTTTAGAGATAGCACTTTGCATTTCTATAAATGCTTCTTCAATTTCTTGACTTAAGCTTGAGGCTACCGTTTCAGAAACAGGTATCGACTTATTAACTATTTTTATACCATCTATGCTAGCAATTCCATTTTCTATCAAAAGAATAAAATCATTCTTCGTTCTATATGTTCCGTCTCTTACATTTTGTGGATTAAAGAGAGGATAATTTTCTATTTGTTCTGTCGTTTGTTTTGTTGTTTGTTCTGTTGTTTGTGCTGTCCTTTGTGCTGTTGTTTGTTCTGTCCTTCGTTTTGTTGTTTGTTCTGTCCTTTGTTCTATCGTTTGTTCTATCGTTTGTTCTATCGTTTGTTTATTATCAATTGTAGAAGAGGTGTTATTTTCTTTTATATTATTTTGTTTAGGTTTATCTTCTTTCAAGTCCGTTTGCTTAGGTTTATTTTCTTTTGCTGTCGAACTTTGAGAATTTTTATGATTACTCGAATCAATGTTTTTTTGAATTTCTTGCTGTGATGTATTTTCCTTGGCTTGCAATAGATCATTTAAAACAAGGCTTTGCAAAGTATATGTGCTTATAAAAAGCATCATTAAAAGAGAAAAGAAAAGTTTTTTATTTTTATAATTTTTATTTATCATGAATTCTGCTTCTCTTCAAATCTATAAATATATCTTTATGCCTTTACTCATATTTGTATAATTGTTTTCAAAAATAATTATATCGTTTTGTTATAATAAAACAAAACTTCCTTATATTGAAATATAAGAAAGTTTTTATTCTTTTTGATGTATATATATAGATTGTTTAGATTATTTTATTGAAAAACTCTAACACGATTTGAGATGTCTTCTTTTTCTTTAGCTTCTGGTTCTTCTAAAATATTGCCAAAAACCATTTGAGCTAATAAGACTTCATTATCATCTATACCAAATAATTCTTTAACTTTTTCATCGATAACAGGATTATAATGTTGAAGGTTTGCACCAAGACCTAATTCACGTAGAGCTGTCCAAATGTTAATTTGTAACATACCATTGGATTGCAAAGACCAAGGTCCAAAATTCTGAGCATAATCAGAGAATTGATTCGCCAATGTGTCGACAATTTTTTTATCTGTGAAGAACAAAACAGTTCCTGCTCCAGCTTTAAACATATCAATTTTTTCTCTTGCTACTTTACCGTCAAAAGCATCATAAATTGCATCCCAAAGTTCTTTATGTTTGTCACCTAAAGCAACAACAACTTTTTGGGATTTCATATCAAAAGCATCGGGTACAAGTTCCGTAACTTCTTCGATTGTTTTAATAATTTCTTCATTATTTACATTGATCTTATCATCTAATGCATAATAGCTTCTTCTTAATTTTAATGTTTCAATTAATTCCATTAAAGGTTTCCTCCGATTATCTGCTTTATTATTCTTTTCATCTTTTATCCGATGAATCATCTATTAGTAAATCGATGTTTTTTACGATTTAAATTCTAAACTCTTTTATTGTAATTGAATGAAAGAGATTTTCAAGAAAACAGACTTAACGGTAACAAAGTACACACATTTACCGATACACAAGGACTTTAAAAAGTACTTAAGAAGAAAATATAATAAATTAAAAAAGTTTTATTGAACGTAGTCTTCAAGATGACTTATTACTGCATCATATGCTTCTTTGATATATGGATCGTCTAAATGATTTTCTGTTAAAAGAACTTTATAATCACATAATGCATAACCTTCTGTTGAATAGTTTCCATTTTCAATCCGACTTACCCAAGTTGGATGCAAAACATAATTTGCTAATTCTATTTTTTGATTCGCATTTTCTTGAAAATTAAGTTCTAAGATAATACCACGTTCTGTCCAAATATCGAGGCCTGTCTCAACTCTTTGATTTGAAATAAAATTTCCTAATGAATATAAAATAAATTTATTCTGATACATCTCTATTGGTTGTAAAACATGTGGATGATTACCGATGACTAGATCAGCTCCCCAATCAATTATATTATGGTAAAGATTAATTTGTTCCTCATTTGGTTCCAATTCATATTCTATGCCCATATGAGGAAAAACTAATACGATATCTGCCATTTGTTTTGCCGTTTGAATGTCTGATTCAATCGTATCTGGATCAATCCAGCTCAACATATTTTGTTCTTCCTCTGTCAAGGTTGCCTCCATACCGTTAAAGCCATAACAATAGCCTAAGAAAGCAAATTTTATACCATTGACTTCTTTTATTTTAATAAAATCTTCATTTGGTAAATTAATGCCAAATACATCAACATTAGCATCTCTTAAAAGTTGACTTGTACTAATAATACCTGGCCCATTACTGTCAGCAATATGATTATTTGCCATTGACATCATGTCAAATCCAGCATTGCCTAAGGCTGATGCCATTTCAGGTGGACAATTAAAGATAGGATAACCCGCTAAAGGTAAGTCTGGATTCATCGTCCCTTCAAAATCACCTATCGCGATATCTGCTGTATCAAACAAAGTTTTTGCTTCAGTATAATAAGAATTAAAATCATAAACACCATCAGGGGTTAAGGCACTCATATAGAGAAGATCATGTATTAAATTATCTCCCGTGATCATGATTTTAGCTGTACTTCTATCTTCAGGTAAAATTTGAACTGAATTATCATTTTGTGTGGTTTCAATTTGCGTGTTTTCAATTTGTTCTTCATCGGATGATTTGTTTTCGATTAAATTATCATCAAGCCTAATTGTTTTAAAAGTAGGATTATTTTCTTCTTGTGCAATTTTATTATCAGATGAACAACCTATCAAAAACACAATGCAGAATAACATTAACAAGGGAAATATTTTGTAATCTAAACGATTAGGTTTTTTATTCATGTACATATTGATTAATACCCCTTTAATTGAAGCTATTATATTAAAATTAATACTTCTATATAATACTATTTTTACAAACACCTGAGGTTAAAAGCTAGTTAAAATAATAAAGGTATTGGTTTAAATTCAGAATAAATTTGACCAATACCTTTTTTGACAATAGCAGAAAATCAGAAAAATCTAAAGCTATTGTTTTATTAACACTGCTTTATTTAAATCATTTCTTAAATCATTAATCTTAATCAATTTTGGGTAAATGATCTCTGACATGTGAAAAACGTTTGTTAACAACATCCCAATTCACTACGTCCCACCATGCTTTTAAATAATCAGCACGACGATTTTGATATTTTAAATAATAAGCATGTTCCCAGACATCATTACCTAATAAGGGAACCGCTCCATCCATAATTGGACTATCTTGATTTTTTGTGCTAACAACTTTTAATTTATCGTCTTGATAAACAAGCCATACCCAACCACTACCAAATTGAGCAACCCCTTTTGCTTCAAATTCTTGTTTGAAATTTTCTAATCCACCGAAATCTGCATTAATCGCTTCACGTAAATCTTCTGAAACTGGCGATTTTGGTGCTCCAGGTTTCATTGCTTCCCAGAATAAAGAATGATTATAATGACCACCACCATTATTGATGACGGCTTGACGTTTATCTTCTGGAATTTGATCTAAGTTTTCTAATATTGATTCAATATTATCAAATTGAAGATCAAGCCCTTCAAGTGCTTTATTTAAGTTATTGACATAAGCTGCATGATGTTTATCGTGATGGAACATCATTGTTTCTTTGTCAATGACAGGTTGTAATGCATCATATGCATATGGAAGATCTGGCAAAGTAAATTTTTTCATAATAGGCCCTTTCTTTTTTTCTTAACATTTATTAAAAATCTTTTCGAACGTCTTTATATTTTACATGATTTATCTGCTTTTTTCTAAAAAATATTTCATGCTAAATTTTGTGAATTTTCTAAAATAGTATTTTATTCAAGTTCAATGTATAATCGTCATAAGTTTTTCTAAAAACTAATCATAGATTTATATCGTTAAAGTGACTTGTCTTATCTGGTATTATCTGGGAATTACAAAAATATTATTTTATTTGAGGAGTGTTAAAATGAAACAATATTTAATGTCAAAAATTGCAAATAAGATTATTACGCAGAATCTAAAAATGCAAGCCAATGAAGATCTTTTGATCGTAACTGAAGCCTCTAAAGAAACCATCGCTGAATCTTTGGCAGCTGCAGCCCTTGCTCATGGTGTTGAACCAATGATCATGTATATGACGCCAAGAGATTCCGATAGTGCTGAACCACCACATGTTGTCGCCGAAGCGATGAAAGCTGCAGATGCCTTTTTATCTGTGGTTGAAATTTCGATTACACATAGTGATGCTGTAAAACAAGCATTAGCTGCTGGTTCTCGTGGTTTAGTTCTCACTCAATTTTCTGAAGACATGATGTATAAAGGCGGAATGGAAGCAGATTTTGAAAAATTAAAACCTGTTTGTATTGCTGTTTCTAAAGCTTTAGAAGAAGCTAAAAATATTCGTGTCACCACTCCTTTTGGAACAGATCTCACTTTTAATACAGAAGGTCGTCGTGGAAATGCACTTTATTGTATCGTAGAAAAAGGCCAATTTAGCACGGCTCCAACAGTTGAAGCTAATACAACACCAATCGAAGGTTCAGCAGAAGGCATTATTGTTGCCGATGCCAGTTTCCCTTATTTAGGTATTGGATTATTAGATGAGCCAATCATTTTAAAAGTTGAAAAAGGCAATGTCGTCTCTGTTGAAGGTGGGCGTCAAGCTGATATTTTACGTGAAGATTGGGCATCAAAAAATGATCCTGGTGTATATAATATTGCAGAACTTGGTATAGGTTTAAATCCTGCCTGTCGCTTCCGGGGTTTAATGTTAGAAGATGAAGGTGTTTATGGTTCTTGTCATATCGGTATTGGAACAAGTGCAAATTTAGGTGGCGAACTTAGAGCAGCTTCACATTATGATGCTATATTAACTAAAATGACGATTACTTGTGATGGCATTGATATCATGCGTGATGGTGTTTTGACAATGGAGGGTGTAAGCTTATGACAATTACTTTAAATATGTTTTATACCACTGCTTTAGCCGTTATCGTTTTATTTGTAGGTAAAGCAATTGTTAAAAAAGTTAATTTTTTACAAAAATTTTCAATCCCCACGCCTGTAGTAGGTGGTTTATTATTTACAATAATTACATTAATTGGTAGACAGACTGGTGCTTTTCATATTGAATTAGATCTTGCATTATCTGATTTCTTTATGTTAGTTTTTTATGGCAGTATCGGTTTCACCTCTTCCATTTCAACCTTGAAAAAAGGTGGAAAGAAAATTATCGTTTTCTTAGTTCTTGCAAGTGTTCTTGTCGTATTACAAAATGGGATTGGTATTATAGGTGCTAATGCAATTGGCCAAGATCCATCAGTTGGTATTGGTACGGCTTCTATTCCAATGACAGGTGGCCACGGTACTTCTGCTGCTTTTTCACCTGTATTAGAAAAGGCTGGCTTAAGCAATGCGGAAACGATCACTTTAGCTTCAGCTACTTTTGGTTTAGTGGCTGGTTCATTACTCGGTGGTCCAATGGGTGAATTTTTAATTAGCAAAGCTAAGAAAAATAAAAAAATGAATTCTGATTCATCTAATAAATCAGACGATGTCAATATTTTTGATTACCAAGCTAACCTTAAAACTGAGTTAACAGCTGCTGGTTTTAGTAAAGCTTTTATGACATTACTTTTATCTATCGGTATTGGGACAGGTATTTCTCAATTATTAGAATTAACTGGCTTTTCATTTCCTGCATCGGTCGGTGCCATGCTTGCCAGTTTTGTCATTGTAAATATTAGTGGTGACAAAAACAAATTAGAAATTCCTCAAGCTGAAATTAAAATTATTGGTGATGTTTTCTTATCTGTTTTCTTAGCCTTTTCTATGATGAAACTCAAATTATGGGAACTAGCTGATCTAGCTGCACCACTTCTAATTTTACTTTTCTTGCAAGTTATCCTTATGGCTATTTTCTCTATCATTGATTTCAAAGTATTAGGTGGCGATTACGAAGCTGCTGTTACAACTGCTGGTCATTGCGGTTTTGGTTTAGGTGCTGTACCTACAGGTATTGCCAATATGCAAACTTTGACAGAAAAACATGGCGATGCTCCTCAATCTTTCTTTATTGTTCCTTTGGTCGGTTCATTATTTATCAATTTAGTAAATAGTTTATTAATTACATTTTTCATTAATTTAGTCTAAATTAATATTTCAAACCTTCTTGAAACAAGATTATGCATGAGATGCGAATTTCTTAAATTACGTCTCAATATGTATCGTCTAATCAAGAAGGTTTATTAAATTTTAAAAATATTTTCTTCAGTGTTTTATGAATCTTCAGAATATAAAAAATCAATTTTTGATAACAATAAAATAGTATTTGTTTCATTAGATTTTATCTCAAATTTACGAAGCGAATTTACATTATCAAATATTGATAGACGATAAATTTTTCATTTTCATCTTGAAAAATTTCATCAAGATGAACCGAGCCAAGTCGTTCAAAAATTGTCTTTCTTTCAATTAATTGCTGTACTTCATACAAGGGATAATACAAAACAATATCTACCGTGCGCGGATATTCAAAAATGGAATTTTCGATGTTTCTAATGACCAAATCAAAAATATGCGTTGTGAACGGATTAAAAAAATAAAAAACATTCTGTTCTTTTGTTATTGGGAATCGCTCGGCATAATCACAATAAAAATTTAGGGGTGCTGATATTTGCTTTTTAAAATGAGCCTTCTCTTGTCTTTTGAGATCGCGCTTTTGCTCTTGATAGCGCTCGGCATTCTTCTGCAAATCATAAAATGTCAAAGGGTTCAGTTCTATCCCCGTTACCGGAATATTAAAGCGATCATGTACATAAAAAGCCATACGTCCCAACCCACAGCCAATATCTACAAAATTAGCATGATCCGGCAAACTGTAATATTCAAACAATTTATCTATAGCTTGATATGGCGTGGACTCCGTTCGATTATAATCTTTGGTTTTTGTGACATCTTGCCATTCACGAAAGGCCATCGTTTCAATATTGAGTCGTTTTTCCATTTCTCGTTCATACCATAATTTAAGCATCTAAGTTGTCTCCGCCCGTACATGATCTATTTGATTTGAGCAAATATCATATCAAGGTCATCTCAATTTAATTATTTAAGACAATCAAAACGATAATATGCCTTTTTATTTGCGTCACATCATTCGCTTGCCAGCTTATTTCGCGAGCATCATATCATATTCAGACGGAATACGGTATCTACAAGGTTTAAGTGAAGTTTGAAATGGGAATTATTATTAATCATGTTCTTTTTTTATTTTATTTTAATATCCAATAAGTTCAGAATGCAATTGCAACAAAAACGATCCATCGTTACAATATTTTTATTAAAATATTTTTTTGGAAATGATGAGAAAGAGGCTTTCGATGGCAAAAAAAAATAAGAAAACCAATGTCATGCGTTTACTTGATCAAGCGAATATTAGCTATACAGCTTATGATTTTGAGAAAACAGGTGAAACTCGAGGCGAAAAAGTAGCTGCTTTAATCAATGCGAATCCTGAGCAAGTTTTTAAGACATTAGTAACGGTTGCAGCTTCTGGACAAAATTATGTTTTTGATATTCCTGTTTGCAAAGAATTAGATTTAAAAAAAGCTGCTCTTGCGGTAGGAGAAAAATCTATTCATATGATTCCTGCCAAAGATTTATTGGCATTGACTGGCTACGTACATGGTGGATGTTCACCCATTGGCATGAAAAAGGACTTTCCAAAAGTTTTTGATATGACAGCTCAAAGTTTTGAAAGTGTCATTATTAGCGCAGGTAAAATAGGCCATCAAGTTCAAGTTCAGCTTAAAGATTTAAATCAGTTTATCAAAATTAATTATGCTGATTTAATAAAATGAAGTCGTATAATTTGGGTATGATTTAAAAATTTCCAAAATAAATGATATCTATAAGGTAGATTATTTTAGATTTGAATTAATTATTCTTTAAAATAATCTAATTTATTTTTTAACACATACAATTTGGTACATCCGTTCATTAGAGATAATACGGATATCCTCAAAATTTTTCGAAAGAAGATCAATCATTTCATTATCTGGTAAAAGCATAGCCACTACTTCAGATCCAAGATGTTGATGATGACTATCAACCTGTTCACGGCTCTTTCCATGAGCAATTGTTAAAATTCCGCCTGTCTTTATAAAAGCAGATAAATTTTGAATACTGGATTCGGGATTTGAAAGATGTGGGAATACATTATAAATGATACAAATGTCATACATGCGATTAAAAGTAACAGTATCTGCATCTGCACACAATAAAGACACATTAGCATCATCAAATTTACTTTTAGCAACAACAATCATCTTTTCAGAAATATCTATTCCAGTCACATGAGATACACCGCGATCAAAATAATCAGGAAAAAGTCTACCCGTACCACAGCCAACATCTAAAATAGAAAGACCCTCAGATACTTTCGCATTATCAAGAATAATATTTTTTATTTCACTATTTGAAGAAAAACCTTCATCCCAAGTCGCGGCACGTTTATCAAAAAACTCAATTATTTTTTTATTTTCCATTTTTCACCCTTATTGTTTACAATCTTAAACTTTTCATAATTCAAGTTAATCTTGTTCTTGGCTTGTCTGTAAATTATTTATCCATAAACAATACTATACTAAACAATACAAAAATTATAAATCTTCTTGATTTGATATTATATCAGGATTGACTTTTAATTCGGCTCCGCGCTCAAATAAATCTGTCGTTATTTTTTCTAAATCAGCCTTCGTCAGGTCTGGATGAGGAGCACAAAAGCGTATAACCTTATCACCTAATAATTTTGTTGTAATATAAGTGGCAAAACCAGTTTTTAAATTTTCATCACATAAATAAACTTGGGCCGCATCTGTCATTTCTTTTGACCAGCCCTCTGGTTCAAATCGAACATTTAAAGTACTCATATGAGGCTCGCTAACAATTCGCCAATCTTTTTTGTTTTCAAATAATTTGGCTAAATAGACAATAGATTCAAAACCATGGTCTAAAGCTTTTTGAATGGTCTCCATACCCGCTACTTGAAAAGTAAACCATAATTTCATGGTGCGAGCTGGCCTAGTCATTTCTATACTTATATCCCATCCATTCGTTTCCGCAAAGGTTGCATTATCATCTTCTACAGCTTCTAAATATTCTGCGCTTGAATGAAAAGAATTATGTAATAATTTCCCATCACGCACAATTAGAAAACTACAGCTAAGTGTTTGAAACAACCATTTATGAGCATCCCATGTTACCGAATCGGTTCTTTCTATGCCTGACAAAATGGATCGATATGACGAAAGAGCTGCACTTGCTCCATATGCGCCATCTACGTGTAACCAAAGATTAAATTCATCACGAATATCTGCAATTTCAGACAATGGATCGACAACACCTGTATTTGTAGTGCCAGCAGTTGCCACAATTAAAAATGGACAGAAACCATTTTCTTTATCAGCAAGTATTTTATGACGCAAATCGGCTGGAATCATTTTAAAATCATCATCGGTATCAACTTTAGTGATTTGTTGAGGCAAAAATCCGAGAAGCCTTGCCGCTTTTGCAATTGAACTATGAGCTTGATCTGTTGCGTAAATTCTCGCTTTGGCAAAATCCTCTTGTTTCAGTTTCTGATCTCTCGCTAAGATAAAAGCAGAAAAGTTGGCCATGCTGCCTCCAGATGTAGAGAATCCTCCTGCCTGTTCTTCGTCATATCCTAAAGCTCCAGCTAAAAACCGAATCGTTTTATTTTCTAAAATATTTGTTCCTTCTGAATTTTCATAACCTGCAGCATAAGGATTAAAAATACTATTGCAGATTTCTACAATAGAAGATAAAGGCGAGACCGGACTAGGTACAAAAGCCATATTTCTGGGATGATCGATTTTCCATAATTTTTTATAAACATCATTCGACATAATATCTAAAATCTCATTTGGATCTTTACCTTGATCTTGGAAAGAAAGATTTTTTAATCGCTCTCTTTCTTCATTATTTAAATTAGCTACGGATGGTTTATCAACAGTTTTTTCGTTCAGCCAAATAGGTAAATATTTTTCCAAAAGATCGGGCATATCATTCCAATTAAATAATGTATCAAAGCTCATTTATGATTCTCCTAAATTTCTATTTAAGTTAATATATACTATTTTCAACTTTTTTGTTTATTAAATAGATTACATTAATCGTTATGATTACTTTTATGTTTTCTATGAATGATTGTTATGACAATCATAAGCAAGACATAAGATCCAATGGCTATCATTAATTCTTTAGCATTGAAATCTTGAACATTAGATCCAAATATTGGAAAGATAATCATTTGAGGAAGAATCCCTAAGATGGAGCCAATAATATATGGCACATAAGGTAAATTTGTACTCCCTAAAAACAAACTAAGAATATCTGCTGGTATTAAAGGATTAACCCGTGTGATAAAAGTGAAGAAAATTTCATTTTCTTGACTAAAGTTATTAATTTTACTAATCTTCGGAAAACGTTTCATCAAGTCATACACTAAATCGGAACCAAAATATCTACCTATTATATAAGGTGTTGTATACATTAGAAAAGTACCAATTAAATTGATTAAAATAGCGTACGGAATAGGAAATACCAAGCCTGTTGCAATATATAAAGCCCCCCCATATAGAACGATAGAAAGGCTTTTCAGTATAAACAGTAACAAAAATGTTAAAGCAGCAAGCAAATAGTTTTTGGGTGTAAAGTTGAGAATTGTTTTGACATTGAATTCATCTCGATGAAAGAATAATATCCCTATAATAAAAATCCAAGCAATGACAAATAATAATTCGATAATTTTTATTGATTTTGTACTAGTCTTTTGTTTCTTTTCTTTTGCTATATGCATTTGTCCCTTTGTCTTTCAAATGATTTTTTTCTTAACGAGAATACATTGCACTCTTTATTTTATCTAAAAAATAAAATATCAATGTATTCTTCATCAAATTAATCATCATTGTCAAAACTATTAATAAATGGATTATAACTTAACCAAAAGTCTCCATATTCTAAATTCATATAGCTATCACTATGTAAATAATCACCATCAGAATGATACAAAGAAAACATATTAAAATTTTGTATATCAATAAAATAGCTGCCGTGCAACTCTTCTGCTTCATTTATGATATTGAATGCAGGGTCAATTTGCAGATCAAAAGTTAAAATACCTGGCTTTTGTTCAATATTACTAATGACAGAAATTTCATATGTGCCAGTGTATCGAGCAAAATTATCATCTCCAAGCCAACCTTTTTCATAAATTAATGTCCCATCTTCATTAAAGGAAAGCACCGCATAATAGTCATTAGTATAACTATTACCTAAATTACTACTATCTATATCACAAATCCATGGACCCGCACAAAGTTCATGAAGGCCAGCTATGAGTTGAAGGTCAAAACGAAAGCCATATTCATTTTCTGCAAATACTGTCATTTCGCCAATTCCTTCATCATTATTTTCATATACAAGCTCTTCTATATTGTATAGCCAGATTAATGGTCCTGAACTTCGAAATTCAGCTGTTTGCGATTCATCAGTATAAAAATCTACATGAACCCATTCCACAGTACCATCTTCCATTAATAGGAAAATTGTAGGTGCTGTAAAATCCGTGGCTTTCCAAAAATCCAGCTTTGGAATTTGTGCAATACAAGCATCTTTTACTTTGCTTGAAGTGCCAACTATCTTATGTGTTCTTGTATCTATTTCACTTTCATATACATTGCTATAATCATATAGTTCATCAAATCGTGCTGCGTTAAGATTTACTTCTGCTTCACCGTTTTTTATATGAACTTCAACCAGATTTTCTACATCGGTGCGGATAATTTCAGGATCTTCAGGTTTTTCAGATTTTTCAGGTTTTTCAGTTTTTTCAGTTTTTTCAGTTTTTTCAGGAATGATAGTCGTTTCTTCTACATTATGATTTGTACTTTGTTTTTCAAGATTTTTGTCTATTTGTGTATTTGTAGGTTCATTGTTTATGTTTTCTGTTACACTATTTGTTATTTCTACTGTTTTTAGTTTTTCTACTAGATTAACAGCATCCGTATCATCCTTTGTTTCACATGCTGTTAAACAAAAAAAAGTAAATAACATAAAATATATAGCGATTATCTTTTTCATATCTAAAAAACCTCCTTCACAAGTAAATTTATTTAAATTTAATCCTTTTACTTAATTAAAATTTACCATTGTTTCTTATTAAGCGTCAATTTATATCATGAAATCCTAATATTTTTTAATTATCATCAAAGCAGATATGAAGAAGAAATATTTCGACAAGATTATTACTTTACTTTTTATTGCACATACCTTTATTTTTGACTTCTTTACATTTCTCAAACTCATCAGTAAGGTAATAGTGTGGAATCAAGTAAAATACACTTTTAAGCAATTTAAGTAATTAGAAAAGTGTAATATTAATTGATAAGAGAGGTTATTATGGAATTTATTGATGTCATTAAAAATCGTTATTCTTGCCGTGATTTTTCGGATAAACAAGTAGAACCTGAACTATTAGAAAAAATTGTTAATGCAGGCGGCATTGCTCCTGTAGGCATGGGCAGTTATGAGAATTTTTATATGGTAGCAATTGCTAAATCAGAAACTGTAGAAAGAATTCGTCAAGCTATTATTGATAATGAAGGTGATGATCGTACTTATGGTGCACAAGCCTATGTTTTGGTTTATTCAGATGCCATTAATGATAATCCGCATTATAAAACTTCTTTACAAACAGTAGGTTGCTTGATGGATCATATGAGTTTAGCCGCTACGGAATTGGGCGTAGATAGCCTTTATCTACATGGTTGCTTTCATCGATTAGCCGAAAGTAATTCAACGAATTTAGATTTTCTTGATGTTCCTGAAAATTTTCAAGTCGTTTGTGCTCTAGGTATTGGCTATGCTAAAGAAGCTCATGAATCTTTAGGAGACGTAAAAAGCAAAATTGAATATAAAATTATTTAATTAAATTAGACTTAAAAGTAATATAATTAAGATTCATTTTATAATACACATTAGCGTATAAAATATTAAGGATTATAATTAATGAAATTTATAGATTTAACATGTCCTAAATGCAGCGCACACCTAGAGGTTAATACGGACGACAAAATTGTTTATTGTGAATATTGCGGAGCAAAACTATTATTAGATGATGAGAAGCAACATTTTCAATTTGATGATGCCGAAACCATGGGTTACAATTTTGAAAAAGGTAGGTTAAGGGCACTTCACGAAAATCAACAAATAAATCAACCAGTTAATCAACAGAAAAATCCGTATATAGTAGAAGAATCAAATCACAATCATTCTGTAACTAAGCAATCTAAAAAACGCAGATGGTTATGGATTCTTGGGTGGATATTTGTTTTTCCAGTCCCACTTACTATTTTGATGCGCAACAATCAAAAATTAGACAAAAAAATTAAAAATTTAATCATTGTAGTTGCTTGGATAGCCTATTTCATCATTGTTTTGGAAGGGAATACTTAGCCATATAAGCTTGTTTTAGTTAAATAAAACTTAATATCAACTTGGCTATTATTTTTATCAGTTGATATTAAGTTATTTTGTTAGAACATATTTCTTTACAATTATTTTGTGAAAACTGCATTCAGAAATAAAGAAGGACAAATTATTCAATCACTTTTTTTAATAAGCGTTATGCTTATACTTGGACGAGCACTTCACATTCCACTTTGTCTTGTATTGGTATTTGTTGTGTTCCAGCAGATAATTCCTCACCATCAACAAATATTTTTGTCTTTATTTTATTTGACTCAGACTCAGATAATTCAATTCGTTCAATTGAAATTTTATAAGTACAGCCACGGAAAAATCTTTCTACCTTGTAAGATGATATTTCTTTTGGTAGACAAGGCTCTATTTTAAGACCATCATAATCTGGCTTGATTCCCAAAATAGCTTGACTAATATTGACAAAAGTCCATGCAGCAGTTCCTGTTAACCAAGAATTTTTTGCTTCACCATAGCTTGAACTCGATCTTCCAGCAATTGTTTGACTATAAACATAAGGCTCTGTCCGATGAATTTCACTAAATTTTTCTAAATAAGCTGGGCAAATCCGGCGATACAAATCAAATGCTTCATCACCTCTCCCGAGTTTTGTTTCAGCAATACTAGCCCAAGGATTATTATGGCAAAAGATGGATCCATTTTCCTTATATCCCGGTGGATAACTGCTAATCTCACCAAGTTCTTTATAATATTTTGTATAACAAGGCGACAATAATTCCACACCAAAATCACCTAACAAATGATCATGCATCGAATCAAGTGCCTGCTCAGCCATGCCATTATCTAGCCCTAGCTTTGCCATTACACAAAAACCTTGAGGCTCAATATAAATTTTTCCTTCCTTACAAGATTGACTACCCACCTTTTCACCAAAAGCATTATAAGCGCGCAGAAACCATTCACCATCCCAACCATGTTCATAGATGGCATTTCTCATTTTGTCTAATTCTTGTCCCATTAATTTTGCTTCTTTTGCACCATCAGCCCCACCAAAACGTTGACATAACTCAGCATACTGTTCGCCATAAAGCACAAACATGGCTGCGATAAAAATACTTTCAGCTACGCCGCTCTCCTTATTATCAACGCTTTGAAAGCTTTCTCCTGGCTCTGTAGAAAAGCTATTAAGATTTAAACAATCATTCCAATCAGCTCGGCCAATTAATGGCAAGCCATGTGGTCCCAGATGTCCTAAAGTATATTGCACACTACGTCGTAAATGCTCAAACAAAGAAGCTTCCGTTCCCTTAACCATGTCAAAAGGCAGATCTTCTAATAAAATTTTACTATCACCTGTTTCTTTAATATAAGCCACAGTAGCTGCAATTAACCAAAGCGGATCATCATTAAAATTTGAACCTATATTGTGATTTCCCATCTTGGTCAATGGCTGATATTGATGATACGTGCTGCCATCCTCACGTTGTACTGAAGCTAGGTCAAGAATACGTTCACGGGCTCTTTCTGGGATCAAGTGCACAAATCCCAAGATGTCTTGACAGCTATCTCGAAATCCCATACCTCGACCAATTCCACTCTCAAAATAAGAAGCACTGCGGCTGAGATTAAAGGTCGTCATACATTGATATTGATGCCAGATATTTACCATGCGATTAAGTTTTACATTTCCACTATCAAGTTTAAAACGAGACAATAAACTCTGCCAATAATCTGACAAAGCATTAAACTCTTTTACTACAGATTCAGAAGTCGCAAAACGAGTCATTATTTGTTTTGCCTTACTCTTATTAATAATATTATTTTTAAATTCACTTTCCCATTTTTCTTTAGGCGAATTTTCAACATAACCTAAAATAAAAATAAGCTCTTCTGTTTCTCCTGGTAAAAGCTCTAATTTAATCTCATGACTGGCACAAGGATACCAGCCATGAGCAATCGAATTTTGACTTTTTTCTTCTTCCACAACTAAAGGTTCTGAAAAACCACGTAGAGGACCAAGAAAAACATCACGATCTGTATCAAATCCTGAAATATCCCGATTCACTCCAAAGAAAGCATAATGACTACGTCGTTCACGGTATTCTGTTTTGTGATAGATAACATTATCTTCGACTTCAATTTCTGCAATATTTAAATTACGTTGATAATTCTCACTATCATCAACGGCATCCCAAAGACACCATTCAATAAAACTATAAAGAGTCAATTGCTTTGTTGACTTTGATTCATTTTTTAACTCGATTCGATGTAATTCACAGTTTTCGTTTAAAGGGACAAAACAGGTTAAACTGCAAGATAAATTGTCCTTTTTACTCTCAAATATGCTATAACCAAGCCCGTGTCGACATTTATATTCATCTAGAGCAGTCTTCATTGGCAAAAATCCAGGATTCCAAGCTTTTTTGCCTTTTTCTTTAATATAGTAATAACGACCACCTGTATCAGCTGGGACATTATTATAACGAAAACGCGTTAATCGCTGTAATCTTGCATCTCGATAAAAGGCATACCCACCCGCCGTATTTGAGATAAGACCAATAAAATCCTTATTCCCTAAATAATTGATCCAAGGTAAAGGTGTGTCTGGACGTTCTATCACATATTCTTTACAAGCATCATCAAAAAAACCATACTTCATTTTGTTTCCTCCAATTACATCGTTTTCGTTAACGTCTTGATAATATAATAGAATTTAATTAAAATCAAACATTTATTGCTCATTTGCACATATTTTTTCAAAAATATGTTTGACAACAAGCAAAAATCATCATATAGTTAGGTTGTAAATAATTTTTGCGAAATCGTGTTCGTTCATTAAATACAACGTTACACAGCATAATTATCGTAATTTAGCAACAAAAAAATAATTTAACTAAAATTTACAGATTTTAATAATCGTACAAAACGATATTAATGAAAGCATAAATAGAAATCGAACGAAAAGTAGGAGTTGCAGATAATGGTTACACTAAAGGACATTTCAGAAAAAAGTGGTTATTCGACTTCTACCATCAGTAAAGCTCTGAATGGTTCGCCTGAAATCGCTCAAGAAACAACTAATCTCATTCGTCGAATTGCCGCAGAAATGGGTTACTTTCCTAATGCTGCAGCTCGTTTATTGAAAACTAAAAAATCAAATAATTTAGGCGTTCTTTTTGTTGATGAAATGCAAAGTGGTCTGGCGCATGAGTACTTTTCTTCTGTTCTTGATAGTTTTAAAGTGGAAGCCGAGCGTCTCGGATATGACATTACCTTTATTAGTCACAATATTGGTCAACAAAAAATGAGCTATTACGAGCATTGTAAATATCGTAATTGTGACGGTGTCGTTATCGCATCGGTAAACTTCAATGAACCAGATGTCATCGAATTAGCCCAAAGTGAAATACCAACCGTTACAATTGATCATATTTTTAATGATTCCACAGCTATCATGTCTGATAATCGTGATGGTATGCGTGCCTTAGTTCAACATATTTATGATTACGGTCATAAAAAGATCGCTTTCATACATGGTGAAAATACCTCTGTTACCCAAAAACGTCTGGCTGGTTTTTATCAAACAGCCGCAAAACTGGGTCTCATCATTCCTGATACATATATTAAAGAAGCAAGATACCATGATCCTAAATCAAGTGGTCAAGCAACTGAAGAATTGCTCAAGCTGAAGGATCCACCAACTTGTATTCTCTATCCTGATGATTTTTCTTTTGTTGGTGGTATAAATGCCATCGAAAAACATGGTCTTCGTATTTCTGAAGATATCAGTGTTGCCGGTTATGACGGTATTTTATTATCTCAAGTTCTAAGGCCTGTCCTTTGCACTTATCGGCAAAACACAGAAAGTCTTGGCAAAATGGCAGCGAATCATTTAGTCGATGCTATCGAAGACAAAAAAGCCTATACTCCAAAACAAATTTGGGTTGAAGGTGAACTATTGGCGGGAAATTCGATCAAAAAAATCGAATTTTAAATATAGCTCACAGTGGTTGTGGGCAATAAATATAAGGAGGAGTATTGTGAAAAAATTAACACGTACCTTTGCATTAATCATGGGATTTGTCATGCTATTTTCAGTTGTTGCCTGTGGTGGTAATACCGAATCTGAATCCAACGCGGATTCAAAAGAAACTGACGTTATCTCAACCGAAGAAAAAACAGATGCTCCTGGCACAGATGCGCCAGAAGTGAACAAAGAATCAGAAGCCAATGAAGAAGAATCATCTGGTGAAGGCAAAGTTTTAAATATCTGGGGTTGGAATGATGAATTCCAAGGATTGTTTAATACTTATTTTAAAGATGTACCAGACGATGTCGAAGTAAATTCACACTCGTACCTAATGATGATAATGCTTATCAAAATGCACTTGACGAAGCATTGTTAAACCAAGAAAATGCATCTGATGACGACAAGATTGATTTATTCTTGGTCGAGGCAGATTATGCACTCAAATATGTCAACAGTGACTATACATTGGATATCATTAATGACGTCGGCTTAACAGAAGACGACATCGCCGGACAGTACACTTATACACAGGAAATTGTAACAGACGGAGATGGTGCAATTAAGGGGACTTCTTGGCAAGCAACACCTGGTCTCTTCGCTTATAGACGTTCTATCGCAAAAGATGTCCTAGGAACAGATGATCCAGTTGAAGTTCAAGCAGCATTATCAGATTGGGATAAATTCTACGAAGTTGCAGAAATGGCGAATGAGAAAGGTTATAAAATGCTTTCAGGCTATGATGATTCTTATCGTACTTTCTCAAATAATGTTTCTGCTCCTTGGGTAGACGAAAATAATAATATTATTATTGATGATAATATTTACAAATGGATTGAACAAACAAAAGATTTTACTGATAAAGGTTATACTAATGAATCTTCTCTTTGGGACGATCAATGGGCTGCCGATCAAGGATCGGAAGGCAATGTCTTCGGTTTCTTCTACTCTACTTGGGGTATTAACTTTACCCTTTTAGGCAACGCACTTGATACACCATTACCAGACGGCGTATCCGCTACTGGCGATGCCGAAGCTTATAAAGCAGCCACCGAAGGCAATGGTATTTTTGGTGATTACGGTGTAGTCGAAGGTCCTCAAAACTATTATTGGGGTGGTAGCTGGCTTTGTGCAGCAGCAGGTTCGGACAATCTCGAATTGGTACAAAATATTATGCGCAAGATGACTTGCGATCCTGATACTCTGCTCAATATTACCAAAGATACACAAGATTTTACTAATAATGTTGAAGCTATGGAAACTCTAGCAAAAGACGACAATTTCGCATCCGCTTTTCTTGGTGGACAAAATCATATCGCTCTCTTTGCTGAATCAGCTAAAGGTATTGATATGAGTAATATCTCTGCTTATGATCAAGGATTAAACGAAGGTATTCAAACTGCCTTTAGAGATTACTTTAATGGCACGATCGACTATGATACGGCTTTAGATAATTTCTATACTGCCGCAATTGAAAAATATCCTGAATTAAATCGACCTGATTAATTTAATTCCCTTCTTGGAGGGGGCGTCATTTCTCGCCCCCTCTCTTTAATTTTTTTGGAGGTTCGTATGAAACAATTAAACAGGAATAAACGAAAATCGATTTCATATGCTAAATGGGGCTATGTCTTTTTATTACCATTTTTCGTAGTTTTTACTATTTTCACACTCATTCCGCTTCTTTCCACGATATATTATAGTTTCTTTGAAAATTACAGGTCCGGTTTAACTCAAATCGGTCCAAATTTCGTTGGTTTAGCTAATTATAAGCAGATTCTTTTTGAAACTGCTTTACCCAAATATGCTTGGAATACATTTTGCATCTGGATTTTAGGATTTATCCCACAAATTGTAATTTCCTTACTTTTAGCAATCTGGTTTACCAGCGCCAGACTTAAATTGAAATTTACTGGTTTTTTTAAAACCGTTATTTATATGCCTAATCTCATTATGGCAGCAGCTTTTTCTATGTTGTTCTTTGCCCTCTTCTCTGATGTAGGGCCCATCAATAATCTCCTGGTCTCTATGGGACATGAACCTTTTAGTTTTTTACAAAGCATCAGTGGCAATCGCGGTTTAATTGCTTTAATGAATTTTCTGATGTGGTTTGGGAATACAACCATCTTGATCATGGCAGGTGTCATGGGAATTGATAATTCTATTCTTGAAGCGGCACAGATTGATGGTGCTAGTCCTTGGAAAACCTTTTGGCATGTGACCATTCCTTCAATCAAACCAATCCTAGTATACGTAATCATCACCTCAATGATTGGCGGCATACAAATGTTTGATGTACCACAAATTTTAACCAATGGTCGTGGTGGACCGAATCGTACCTCAATGACCATGATTATGTACTTAAATAATCACCTTTACAGCAAAAACTATGGTTTAGCTGGTGCATTATCCGTTATTCTTTTGATTGCTACATCTATCTTAAGTTTTGTTGTCTATCGTAACCTAACAGAGAGGGAGGAAATATAATGAATTTAACAAACTCAAAGGAAAAGCGCTTACGTCAATTAAATCGTTTTTTCTGTTATTTAATTTTAATTTTATTGGCTCTTGCTTGTCTTTTCCCCTTTTATCTTTTGATTGTAAATGCCACCAGAGCACATTCACAAATTCAAAAAGGATTTTCTTCAACCTTTGGCGAGTTCTTTTTGACGAATTTGAAAAATGTACTGAGCAATAATGAGCTACCAGTCCTACGTGGTATAGGTAATAGTTTTATTGTTGCTGCATCTAGCGCTATTTTAGCAACTTATTTTTCTATCATGACATCCTTTAGTCTTTATGTTTATGATTTTAAATTGAAAAAATTCTTCTTTACATTCATCATGTCCATCATGATGATTCCAAATCAAGTATCGGCATTAGGGTTTATGCGTTTGATGAATAAACTGGGTCTCATGGATTCCCTATTACCTCTAATTCTTCCCTCCATCTCCTCGCCTATTGTTTTCTTTTTTATGTATTCATATATGCAAAGCAATTTACCATTAGCTATGATAGAGGCTGCCCGGATTGATGGTGCTAGCGAATTTCGTATTTTTAATCAGATGGTTTTACCTATCATGAAACCTGCGGTTGCGGTACAGGCAATCTTTACTTTTGTTGGATCTTGGAACAATTATTTTATTCCTTCCCTGATTATTCGATCTACAAATAAGAAAACATTACCTATTTTAATCGCACAACTTCGAAGTGCAGATTATCTTAAGTTTGATATGGGACAGGTCTATATGTTAATTTTCTTAGCTATTATCCCTATCTTAATTGTTTATATTTTTCTCTCAAAATATATTGTTCGTGGTGTTGCCGTTGGCAGTGTAAAGGAATAATAATAATATGCAATATGGATTTTTTGCAAATCAAGAGAAAGAGTATGTCATTACTCGTCCAGATACACCTGCGCCTTGGATTAATTATCTAGGTTCGCCTGCTTATGGAGCCATCATCTCACAAAATGCTGGCGGTTACTCTTTTATCAAAAGTGCTGCTAAAGGTCGTATTTTACGTTATCGTTTTAATCAAGAAGATAGCCCTGGTCGTTATATTTATTTACGTGATGATCAAACGGCTGACTTTTGGTCAGCAAGTTGGCAGCCTGTTGCTAAAACAGAAGGCTATGAAAGTCGCTGTCGTCATGGATTAGGCTACACGGTGATTGAGTCTGACTACAATAATATCTCGACTGAAACAACTTATTATGTGCCTTTAAATCAAACTTATGAAGTTTGGCATTTAAAGCTAAAAAATAATTCTGATCATGAACGCGAAATCTCTATTTTTGGTTATGCAGAATTAACCAATCATGGTGATTATGAACAAGATATGGTGAATCTTCAATACTCACAATTTATCTCGCGAACCTATTTTAATGAAAATCAGATTATTCAAGCAATCAGTGAAAATTCCGATGAATCTGTTTATCGATTCTTTGCTCTTACGGGAGCTACGATTGAATCTTATACAGGTGTTAAAAATGATTTTCTAGGTGATTATCATTCTTACAGAAATCCAATGGCTGTTATCAAAGGCCATTGCACCAATAGTCTCAATCTCAATTTAGATAGCTGCGGTGCTCTTCATACAAAACTCAGGCTTGCACCTTCAGAAGAAAAAAATCTGACTTTCGTTCTCGGCCAACAAGAGCCTGAGTCTGCAAGTAGAATAGTTAAATCTTATACTACAGAAAATGGAAGCATCGCTCACTATCTAAATGATCGAATAAAACTAGATCTTGCTGAAATCAGTTCTTTTTGGCAAGAAAAGCTCAGCAATTTCCAGATTGAGACACCCGATCAAATGTTTAATCAGATGATAAATACCTGGAATGCTTATCAATGTTTTATAACTTTTACCTGGTCACGAGCAGCTTCTTTAACTTATTGTGGCCAAAGGGATGGTTATGGCTATCGTGATACCGTTCAAGATATTCAAGGAATCATTCATCTTTCACCAAAATTAGCACGTGAGAAATTAATTTTCATGCTTTCAGCTCAGGTTGACCATGGTGGTGCTCTTCCTCTCGTCAAATTTACGCATCATGCAGGGCATGAAGATACGCCCGAAGATATGTCTTATGTCAAAGAAACAGGACATCCTGCTTATCGAGCAGATGATGCGCTCTGGTTGTTTCCAACGATTCAAAAATATTTGGGCGAAACTGGTGAGCAGGACTTTCTGAATCTAGTCATACCTTTTGCTAATCGTGATGAAGCTACTGTATACGAACATTTAAAGCGAGCCTTGCATTTTTCTTATGAACATTTAGGACAAAACGGATTACCTGCCGGACTTCATGCTGATTGGAACGATACCTTGAGATTGGGCAAAAAAGGAGAATCAACCTTTGTTTCTGAACAGCTTTATCTCGCATTAAAAATCATGGCAGACTTTGCAGAAATTCAAGGTGACTTATCTTATTTATCAGAGATTAAACAAAAACAAAACGATTTATATAAAAAAATAATATCTCTTTGTTTTGAAAAGGATCGTTTTATTCGAGGGATTACAGAATCTGGCCTTCGTATTGGCTCAAACCAAAGTTTAGAAGCTGATTTTTGGTTAAATCCACAAAGTTGGGCTGTCATTTCCGGCCTAGCAGATCATGAAAAATCAGAAATTGTTTTGGACAAAGTCTACCAAACATTATCTGAACCCTTCGGGGCACGATTGATGAGCACACCTTTCAAAGAATTAGATTTTGACGGTGCCATAGCGAAGATATTTAATGCGGGATCAAAAGAAAATGCTTCAATTTTTGTTCAGCCACAAGGTTGGTTAATTTTGGCAGAAGCATTATTAGGTCATGGTAATCGTGCTTATGAATATTATTTAGCTTCTTCTCCTGCTAGACAAAATGAGATGGCAGAGATACGAACCATCGAACCTTATGCTTACGGACAATTCACCGAAAGTAGCCTAAGTCCTCATGAAGGACGCTCGCATGTGCATTGGCTAACAGGTGCTGCTTCCACGATTATGGTTTCTGCAGTTGAAGGAATTTTGGGAATAAGACCCGATTTAAATGGACTTTTATTGGCACCTGCCATTCCCTCCAGTTGGAATCATTTAACAATTAAGAAAATTTGGCGCGGTAAAACAATTTTGATTGAAATACAAAATGACTTTGGCCGCGAATCCGGATTTTCTGAAATATATCTTAACGACAAACGGCATGATAATAATTATTTTGCTGAATCTGAACTTTTAGAAGAGAATAAAATTCTCTATATTTTTTAGAGAGCGGGGTTTTATATGAGTGGTATTTCATTAAAAAATTTAAAAAAAGTATATCCAGGCGATGTGGAAGCGATAAAAGATTTTTCGCTAGAAATAAAGGATAAAGAATTTATCGTTTTTGTTGGTCCTTCTGGTTGTGGGAAATCAACAATATTACGTATGATTGCTGGTTTAGAAGAAATTACGGAAGGTGAACTTTATATTGGTGATGAACTCGTTAATGATGTTCTACCAAAAGATCGCGATATTGCTATGGTTTTTCAAAACTATGCGCTTTATCCGCATATGACGGTATATAAAAATCTTGCTTTTGCTTTAGAATTACGTCATGTTCCAAAAGATGAAATAGACAAAATGGTACATGAAACAGCTAAAATACTTGAATTAGAAAAGTATCTCAAACGTAAACCCAAAGCTCTCTCTGGTGGACAAAGACAGCGTGTGGCATTAGGAAGAGCAATGGTTAGAAACCCGAAAGCTTTTTTACTTGATGAGCCTTTATCTAATCTTGATGCAAAACTACGTGCTTCAACCAGAACAGAAATTAGCAAATTACATAAAAAGCTTGATACGACCTTTGTTTATGTCACACATGATCAAACAGAAGCGATGACTATGGCTGATCGTATCGTCGTCATGAAAGATGGAGATATTTATCAAGTAGGTACTCCACAAGAACTTTATGATTATCCAGACAATACCTTTGTCGCTGGTTTTATAGGCACTCCGAGAATGAATTTTATTCCTGCTAAAATTATTCGTGATGAGAGTAATATGTTTTACGTTGATTTAGGAGAAGTTCGTTTTGCTTTGGGCAATGAACGTTTCGATCCACAGGTTCTTCTAAGTTATGAAAACAAAGAAGTCATTATGGGAGTACGTTCGGAAGATGTTCTGATTTTAGATTCTAATTTCTCAGGCCCCAAAATTCACTCTGTTGTGGATGTTGCTGAACATATGGGTTCTGAAATATTTGTTTATATTCAATATCAAGAGACAAATATTATCGTCAAACATAGAGTTTCTAGATCTTTTTCCATGGGTGAAGAAATTGAATTTACTTTTGATATGTCAAAGGTTCATCTCTTCGATTCTGAGACCGAAAAGTCCCTGATGTCATTAACAGATTAAAGATGACATTAGTGTCAAAATATTTGCTTCTTAAAACAAATAAGTTTATTTAAAATTAAATTTATCATATTGTATAAAAATTATATAAAAATCGGGTATTATCTCAATTAACAATACCCGATTTATCATTTAAATAATTTATATGATTTTTTCTATTATTCTTTAATCATCATATTAGTTATTTCTGCAATATATAAAGATAGTGAGCTTTCAATATTCCGTTATCTCCCATGTTAATCATATTTAAAAAGGAGCCATTTCTTTCAAGAAAGCTCCTTTTTGTATATAAGCGTTTTGCGGTTTATTTTATTTATTTGTTTTTACTTTTCGACGACGTCTTATCAAGAGAAGTACGCCAGCAGTCATCAAAAATACAATGCCTGCACATACAGAATTCAATCCATTTTCACCAGTTACTGGTGAAGTTTTAACTGTACTTGTTGATTTTCCACCACCGCTTGTTCCGTCACCACCAGGTTTGTTACTATTTGGTTTTCCTGATGTATTATCAGTTTCAGTTGGTTTCTCTGGCTCAGTTGGTTTCTCTGGTTCAGTTGGTTTCTCCGGTTCTACTGGAACGTCCTTCTTCACGACACCAGCGTCCCAAGTTGGATCAATGCCTTCTGTGGCTTTCACACCTTCGCGGTCTTCTAGCCTCTTGTTCTCGCTGTTCAAGTGAATCTCTGTTGTCCAGCCTTCACTGTCTACATCGGAGTCAGCTGCTTCGTTTTCACCAGCATTCTTCTGGGTGAATTCGTATTTCTTAGCCTGTTCCTCTGTTAGTTCAAACTTCAGCTTGTAATCGCCTTCTTTGAGTTCATCAAACTGGTAGTAACCATCTTTGTCGGTGGTTGTAGATGCTATTAGCTTACCGTCCTTGTCATAGAGCGTAACGGTTACACCTTCTAGTGGCTCTTCGCCTGCGTCTTGGATACCATCTTTAT
>DIRM01000020.1:91554-91812 GCA_002427545.1 Mageeibacillus sp. UBA5436
AATCCATACGTAGTCACCTACTGCGTAGGTTTTGGTTGGTTCAACAGGACCAGTCTTCTCAACAACTCCAGCATCCCATGTCGGGTCGATGCCTTCTGTTGCTGTAAAGGTTTGGTCCGTGTATTCATCAGCTTTCTTAAGTGCTGTGTTCGTTTCATCGAGCTTGAACTTAATGGTCTCACCCGTTGTCGTGTCAGCATCTGAGTCAAGAGCATCGCCTTCACCTGCATCTTTCGTGGTGAATTCATACTTCTCTGC